>CAZSTV010000235.1:0-9252 GCA_964609665.1 uncultured Acidimicrobiaceae bacterium | reverse complement strand
CCCACTAGACGGCGAGCAGTCGACACGGCCTTCACCAGGCTGTTCCTTTCGCTTCTTTGGTCCGGGTTGTCGGCGAATCATCCACGGTGAGACCTGCCTACACATCACATCTGCTGGGCCCAGCCGCGTCCACGAACCTCAATCGGGCACACTACGGCAGCTTCGGCGCTGCATCTGGGATGAGAAGCAGCAACACAAAGCAACAATTAGGTCAGCGGTTTCGGGCCAGATTCCGGCCCGGAGGGGAGCCAACTAGAACCGGACCAGCCGATCGTTCTACGGTGGCGGTATGGGACCGTTAGAAGGAATCACCATCATCGAGCTGGCCGGCATTGGGCCTGGACCGTTTTGCGCCATGATGCTCGCCGACATGGGAGCCGATGTCATCCGCATCGATCGGGCCGGAGCGGTCCGAGGGGGCGACCCGGACAGCCCGCCCCGAGACACCCTCACCAGGAACCGCCGTTCAATCGGTGTTGACCTGAAGAACCCCGATGGGGTGGAGACGGTCTTGAAGATGGTCGAGAAGGCCGATGGGTTGATCGAGGGATTCCGGCCTGGCGTCACCGAGCGTATGGGCCTCGGACCTGACGACTGCGCGGCTCGAAACCCGAAGTTGGTCTACGGCCGCATGACCGGCTGGGGCCAAGACGGACCCTATGCCCTGGCCGCCGGTCACGACATCAACTACATCTCGCTCGCCGGCGCGTTGGAGCCGATCGGCCGGGCCGGTGAGGCACCGGTGCCGCCCCTCAACCTGGTCGGCGATTTTGGTGGCGGCGGGATGTACCTTGCCTTTGGCATGGTGTGCGGCATCCTCGAAGCGCAGCGAAGCGGTGAGGGGCAAGTCGTCGACGCGGCAATGGTTGACGGCGCAGCGTCGCTCATGAACATGTTCTGGGCCATGAAGGCCGGAGGGATGTGGGGGCCCGAGCGCGGCACCAACATGTTGGACACAGGCGCACCCTTCTATGACGTCTACGAGTGCAGCGACGGTACCTACATCTCCATCGGATCGATCGAGCCGCAGTTCTACGCCGAGCTGATGGAACTGTCCGGGCTTGGAAAGGACGCCGACTTCCCACCGCAGATGACCACGGACCAGTGGCCCGCCATGAAGGAGCGGGTGGCCGAGGTATTCAAGACGAAGTCACGGGCCCAGTGGTGCGAGATCATGGAGCACTCCGATGTCTGCTTCGCTCCCGTGCTGTCGATGGAGGAGGCGACCGAGCATCCCCACAACGTGGAGCGCGGCACCTTTGTCGAGTACCACGGGCTGACCCAGGCCGCCCCGGCGCCCCGGTTCAGCCGAACCTCACCCGAGCTAACCCGACCGGCGCCCCACGCCGGTCAGCACACCGATGAGGTGCTGGCTCAGTTCGGCTTCGATGCCGAGGACGTGGCAAAACTCCACCAAACCGACGCCGTTTCTTAGCCGCACTGGCTGCCGACGTTGGACTCCCAGAATTTGAACTGGACGTACCCACAGCGCCACTGATCAAACTCGACGCCGAAGAACTCGGTGACGAACGTGACGGCAAACCAGAAAGCATCCGACACCGGTTCGACGCGCCAGATCATGAGGATCACAATCAGCGGGCCGTAGCGGGCCACCGGACGCATCAGGTCCTGGGTTGACGGTGACAGCGTCGGCTCGATGGCGGCGTACCCGTCGAACCCGGGCACGGGCAAGATGTTGAGGATGAAGACCGCAATCTGAAGGAAGCCGAAGAAGCCGATCGCCGAGGCAAGGAACGGCTGGGTCGCACCGTCGACCACGTCGAACCCGATGAGGCCAAGGCTGACGCAGCCGAAAAACAGGTTGGTGAAGGGCCCGGCCAATGCAACGAACGATGCTCGACCATCGCTCAGGGCCCCGCGGTTCAACAGCACGGCACCACCGGGAAGCCCGATGCCGCCGAGCAGAATGAACAACAGGGGAAGGCCGAACGAGAGCAGCGGGTGGGTGTACTTGCGAGGGTCGAGTGTCAGGTAGCCGCGTTGCAACACCGAGTGATCGCCACCTCGCCAGGCGAAGAACGCGTGGGCGAACTCGTGAAAGATGACCGACAACGTCCACGCCCCGGCAACGAATGCAAACACGGCGACGCGGGGGAATCCGTCATCGACGGTGGTGAGCCAACCGGCCGCCGCGGTTATGGCAAGAATGAGGAAGAAGATTGGACTGGGTCGTACCCCAGGTTCCGCTCGTTGCTGGGAAAGCACAAAGCCAGTGTACTGCCGCAGGGTTTTGGCAGCTGGTCGCCACCGGCGTCAGGCAGGGGTCATTGCGCCCAATAAGCTTGCAAACATGTCGACGCTTGTCTGTTTTCACGCCCACCCCGATGACGAGGCCCTCAGCACCGGTGGACTGATCGCGAAGGCCGCCGCCGCCGGGCACCGGGTCCTCGTGGTGTGTGCCACCAAGGGTGAGCTTGGTGAGCCGCAGCCGGATGTCCTGGAACCCGGCGAGGAGTTGTGGCAGCGGCGAGTGATTGAGCTTGGCGAGTCCTCTGAGGTGCTCGGTGCAGAGGCTCCGCGGTTCCTCGAATATGAGGACTCCGGTATGGTCGGCGAACCATCAAACGAGAACCCGCAGTGCTTCTGGCAGGCGGACGTCGAAGAGGCATCGCAGCGCCTGGCCGGGATCTTGGCCGACGTCGAAGCGGACGTGCTCACCATCTATGACGACCACGGGCTGTACGGACACCCCGATCACATCCAGGTCCACCGCGTTGGGTTACGGGCCGCAGAGATCGCCGGTGTCACCAACGTGTACGAAGCGACGGTGAACCGCGACCGGGCGCTGGAATCCATGGCTGAGATGTCGGCGGAGATGGAAGCCGACGGTATCGAAGGCCCCTCCGCCGATGACTTTGAGGAATTCGGCGTGCTCGAGAAGGACCTGGCCTACTCGGTGGATGTCACCGGATTCCTCGACGCCAAGCGAGCGTCGATGGCGGTCCATCGCAGCCAGATCTCCGACCAGAGTTTCTTCCTGTACATGCCCCCGGAACGCTTCGCCAAAGTCTTTGCGCACGAGTGGTATGCCGTTCCGGGAAAGACCGACACCGGCGGCCCAACCCCGGTTGAACTGTTGCCGGGACTCGGTTGAGCGGGCCAGTTCTTAGGCCAGCTCGGCTGGGTCGAACCCCTCTAGCGTTCCGACGCCACGAAACACATGAGAGCGGCCGTCGGAGCGGACCAGAATTGCCGGTCCGGCGAACGAACCCTCGGGGCCGGTCATGTCCAGATCGTACGGCTCGTTGCGAAGCGGCCACTCCTTCGAGGACCGATGGATCAACTCCCAATCGATGTCCTCGGTTTGATCATGGGCTGCAACGATCAGGTCACCACCGCGCGACGGCACCGACAGTCCTGATGTCCACAATGACTCGATGTAGTACCGGCGGTGGCGCATCTCGGTACTGTGGCACAGTTCCGATGCGTTCACACCTTCGTTCGAGGGAGACACCGTGACCCTGCGATCGATTCACGTGGTGCTCGGCTGGGCCGTCGTGCTCTCCAATGCCGCGGTCGGTGTGTGGGCACTCGTCGCCCACTGGGTCGAGGGTGCGAGGCGTCGGGCGCTTTGGGTCGTCACGGCCTTGGCCCAGGTGTTGATTGTGGTGCAGGTGATCATCGGCGTGGTGAGCATGCAGGTAAACGACATCGAGGTGAACGGCGTCCACCTCTTCTATGGCTTCGTCGCCATCTTCACCGTTGGCATCATTTACAGCTACCGCCAGCAGCTTGAGCAGTGGCAGTACCTTCTGTATGGGGGCGGCGGCATCTTCCTGATGGGTCTAGCGATGCGCTCGATGTTCATCGCCGCCAACTGAGCGGATCCACCCACCGACTTCTTAACTCCGGGCAAAACTGATCGGAGAACTTACCGCTCAAACGTGGTCAGGCCTACCATTCTGGTAGCGAGCGGGTGCTCGCTATGGGGAGGAAGTAACGGATGCCCAAGACGGGGGTCGGGGATCGGTCTGGTTGGAAGGGCCGCCTGGAGAAGAGTTCCTGGGTCGACAGCTCTCGCTGGGTCGACAAAGGGGACGGCTCCGGTCCGGTCGAGTTTCTGGAGGCAGAACCCTCTGCCTACCGTCTTAGCCAGGCCCAGAAGAAGCCGACGCCGTCGATGTCGTCACCGGTGGCCAAAGCGCTTGGATTCGGTGCGGTTGCGGTGGTGCTGATCGCGCTGGCAATCATGTCGCGGCCCGGAGACCAGGACCCGGCGAGCCAACTGTCGGCCGAGGAGCAGATCCTCCGTCAGCGTGAAGCAGAGGCGGCAGGGCTTCTCGACGAGGAGGGGTCGCCAGATGCCCCGGCGGTCGAAGAGGAGTCCGCCTTGTCGGGACAGGACGATGTCAGCGAGGGCGATGTCAACGGCGAGGACGCCGACGCCAGCGCAGATGCTGTCAACAGCGCTGCCGATGTAGACAGCGCTGTCGATGTAAACGGCGCGGGCGATGACGGACCGGACGCTCTGGCGGCGGGCGAAACGGTCGAGCTGCGGCCGATACCCGACCTGCGGGCAGACCTGCCGGAGGACTTTCCCGGTGTGCTCTTCGCCTACGGCCCACAGGAGTCCGTGGTGTCGATCCGCCGCTCCGAGGTTCAGCCCGTCGAGAGCCAGCTCGACAGCGAGGGTGGTCAACGTGCCGGCATGGTCCAGACCTCAGCGTCAGAGGTTGCGGTGTTCAGCGGCGGCCAGCTTTTCAGCCTTCCGATCGACGGTGGCGTTGAGCAGCGGGGGCTGCAGGACGGTTCGGTCCACCCCGGCGACGATGGGTTCATGATCCTCCTTGAACAGGATCGGGAGCGCCTCGCGTACGTTCTCGGCGGATCCGATGAAACCGACACCGACGCCCAGGAGGGAATCGTTGTCGGCAACGACCTCACCGTCCTGGGGGCCTGGTCTGGTCGGGTGCTGGTGTACCAGGCGTCCAAGGTGTGGTTGCTCGATGGCAACGGCGGGGCGACTGCAGTGACCGATGGCGTGCTGCTCGGCTATGACGGTTCCTACCTGTCGATGGTTCGCTGCGATGCGCCCAGCTCGTGTCGGATCGAGGTTGGTACGCCTGCGCAGCCGAGCCTGCGCTCCGTGCCGGTGCCGGACACGTTGGCCGGTCGAGACATCGAGCTGTGGGCGTCCACTGCGGCGGTGTCAGCGGACGGAACTCGGTTGGCCATCGTCGACCAACGCGGCGCGGTGCAGCTGCCAACGTGGATCGATCTTGATACCGGGGTGGCCACCACCAAGTCCGAAAGTGTCATTGCAGACTCACCGGTGGCGTGGTCACCGGACGGTCGTTGGTTGGCCTTTGCCTTCGCCCAGGACCTCCTGGTCTGGGATACCGAGGCGTCGCGCACGTGGCGCATCTTCCTCGGCCGGGAAATCAGCGACCTGGCATGGCTCGCCGAGCCCGAGAGTGGCTCCTAGCCAGCTCCTCGCTGCCCTATGTCGGGGTGAACCCGAAGACCTCGATCGTGGCGAGCGTGTCGGTGGCAAGGGCGTCGATGACGGCGGCCTCGTGAGCAACCATTGGTGTTGGCAGGTCGGCCATGTCGAACCAGCCGATGTCTGCTGCCTTCTCTGGCTCTGCCACCTCCGGCGTGCCGGACCACACGGTGCACTGAAAGAAGAAGTCGACCCGTTCGCTGGTCGGCCCCCTGACCGGTTGGCTGCGATGCATGGTGCACAGCGGTTGCAGATCTTCGGCCAGGACCGTGACCGACAGCTCCTCGGCCGTTTCCCGACACCCCGCTTCGGTCACGGACTCTCCGGCTTCGATGTGCCCGGCCGCGGCCACCGCCCAGTGCCCGTCCATGTACCCGGTGTTCTGCCTGAGCTGGAGCAGGACCTTGTCGTCGCGGCGAAGCAGCACATAGACCGCCGGGATCACCTGGAAGCGTTGGGCCATCCGGGCAGCCTACGGCGGGTGGAATCAGCGAACGGCGGAGAGCACAACGAACTTGCGGTTCGAGGCCACCGTCCGGCAATTCCCGAAGATCTTCTGCAACCTGGTGTGGTGTCCAAGGTGTTGGTTTCCGACCACCAGCAGCTCTCCGCCTTTGCGGAGCGCGGTATGGCTGTCGACAAACATGTCCCATGCGGTCGCGTCGCCGATGGCCCGCTCATCATGGAACGGCGGATTGACCACCACCAGGTCAACCGAGGCGGGCTCGACCGCGTTGGCCATTCGGTCCGCGTCGTGAAACGCTGCCGGGCGGTCACCGTGGTTGGCCCGCCAGGTGAGACGGGCAGCGTCGACCGCCCTGGCCGATGCGTCGATGAAGTGCAGTTGCGCCCGATCATCGGCCATGGCGAGCGTTGCACCGACGACGCCGTTCCCACAGCCAAGGTCGACGACCACAGCCGGCTGCTGTCCAGAACCGTGGTGCTCGGCGGGGTCGGGTGTTGGGAGGTGCTCAAGCAGGAATCGGGTGCCGATGTCGATGGAGGTCGCGGAGAACACACCGCCACGGTTGACCACCTCAACCCCACCGTGACGCCAGGTGATCGGCCATGGATTTGCCGGAGGCGACAACGATGGGTCGAACGTGCAGTGGATCAGGCGGGCCTTTTGTTCTGCCAGCGAGGTGGTGGTCGGGCCGATGATGGTCTCGAACAGCGTGAGCGTGGACGTGTGGATCTGTTTGACCATGCCCGCCCCCAGGATCACCGTGTCCGGGGAGAGCTTCGGTCTGAGCTGATGCAGCTGTTCTTCGAGCCCGCCCAGGCTCTTCGGGATCTTGATCACCACTGCGCCCAACCCGTCGGGCAGCCCGGATACCTCGGTTTCGACGGCGAGGGGCGCCAGGTCATTGCGGTCAAGGTTGGCGGCAATGCCAATCCGTCCGCTGACCGAATCTGTCACCACCACAGGTTCGTGCGGCCGCAGCGCGCATGCGAGGGCGCCGAATCCGTCGTTGATGACCGCCACCGGTCCAGTCAGCGAGTGTTCGGCCGGCAACCGTTCCGCTAACCGCCGCAGTGCATAGGCGTCGGCGGCGTCCCACGCCCGCAGCGTTGAGCGCGGCCGTTCCGGGTGGCGATCAAGTTCAAAGGTTCCCTGCGGAACCACCGCGGTCCGGTCCACGGCCTCGAACCTACCGGTCAGGACCCGGTGTTCACCGGTGACACGCCCCCGGATCGGTGCCGATCGGGGAGTAGACTTGGTCACAAGAGGTGGCGACACATGTCTCGAACAAAGAAATACTTGCAACGAAAAGCTATTGAACGGGTACCGGCCCCAGCGATGAACGCCGTTGGTAAAGCGGTGCTGTTGGCGGTGGACAAAGCGGTGGAAGACCGCTGGGACCGAGCTCTTGATGTGGCAGCGGCCGCCGAGGGTGACACCGTTGATGAGCGGGTCCGCTCCATCAGCAAGGCGTTCCGCAGAGAACTCAGCGCGATGGGAGCGGCGAGCGGAGCGGTGGCAGCCGCACCGGGTCTTGGCACCACGGCCGCAGCGTCCGCCTTGGTGGCAGACCTCGGTTGGTTCGCCATGCGTTCAACCGATCTGGTCATGGCCATCGGCGCGGTGCACGGCCACACCGAGTCAACGGTTGAGGAACGCCGGGCGTGGGTGCTCTCCATCCTGGCCTTCGGCGAAGATGCCGCAAATCAGTTCTCCAGCCTGCTGACCGAGATCGACGCCGGCGCCCTCGTCGGCGGCGAGCGAATCAGTGCCAGGCTCGCAGGTCTGGCCGGTGGTGACGCTGCAACGCTTGACGCGCTGCGGCGGATCAATACCAGCTTGGCGACAAAGGTCGTCACCAAGTACGGCTCCCGGCGTAGCGCCCTTGCCGTTGGCAAGTTGCTGCCATTTGGCGTTGGCGCCGTGGTCGGCGGCACCGCCAACTATGGGCTGATCCGGGTGGTCGGGTCTCAGGCCAACCGGTTCTTCACCGGCTACCGCCATCTCCTGCCGCCGCCCCCTCAGCCCGGACAACCGCAGCTTCCGAACCCAACCGCGGCGGGTGAGCGTGAACTGGCCGCCTGGACTGATGCGGACGAGCGGGTCATTCCCAGCTTCACCGGTGACACCCCCGACGGCGGTCCGCCGCCCCCGGCCCCCGGCAGCAAGCGGCTGCCGAACCCGCTGACAAAACTGTCCAGGTCTGACCGGCGGAACTCGATCCCAACCGACAGCAACCCGCAGTAGATCACCCGGGCGAGGGCCCGCTGCGGCAAAACGGCCGAGGGCCGCAACCGATGTGGTCGCAGCCCTCGAGCAGAGTTCGGCACCCGGGAATCCCGGATCCGAATGACGTGGGAACTACATCACGTCGTCAATACCCAGCTCTGCGAAGTTCTTGGCCTGATAGTTGGCCTTGAACATGTCGCGAAGCTTGCCTGCAGCGACGTCGTACGCCTCGCCGTCTTCCCAGGTGTTGCGTGGGTTGAGCACCTCGGACGGGACGCCCGGGCAGCTACGAGGCATTGCCATGTTGAAGATGGGGTGGATCTCGGTCTCGACGTCGTCGAGGTCACCGGCGAGTGCCGCATCGAGCAGCGCCCTGGTGTGCTTGATCGACATGCGTGATCCGGTGCCGTACGCACCGCCGGACCAGCCGGTGTTCAGCAGAACACAGCGGGTCTTGTGATCCTTCATCTTCTGGCCGAGCAGCTTGGCGTAGACCGACGGCTTGTGGCTCATGAACGGTGAACCAAAGCACGACGAGAACGTTGCCTCGGGCTCGGTCACGCCAACCTCGGTCCCGGCCAGCTTCGAGGTGAAGCCGGTGACGAAGTGGTACATGACCTCTTCCTCATTGAGGATCGAGAGCGGGGGCAGCACGCCGAACGCATCGGCGGTGAGCAACACGATGGTCTGCGGATGCGGACCGGCAGCGCCGACCGCCACGTTGGGGTTGCAGTCAAGGCCGTAGGCGAAGCGAGTGTTCTCGGTGATCGACTGATCGCTGAGATCAAACTCCTGCGGGTCGGTGTCTGCCAGGTCCTTGCCCGGGAGGGCGGGGACGTTTTCAATGAGGGTGCCCTTCATCGACAGCGCTGCTGCGATGACCGGCTCGGACTCCTTGTCCAGGTCGACCAGCTTTGCGTAGCAGCCGTTTTCGAAGTTGGAGATGCCTGCGTCGGTCCAGACGTGCTCATCGTCGCCGATGAGTTCACGCAACGGGTCGGCGGAGAGCGTGGTCTTGCCCGTGCCGGAGAGGCCGAACAGGATGGCCGAGTCTTCGTCGGATCCGACGTTGGCCGAGCAGTGCATCGACAGCTGA
>CAZSTV010000234.1:0-9348 GCA_964609665.1 uncultured Acidimicrobiaceae bacterium | reverse complement strand
GCATCATCGTCCGAAGGCTAGCTCCGCAGGTCCGTCTTCTTAACTCTTGCCTCCCCACCGGTTGCTTCTCGCCGGTTCAGGTGTGAGAGCTGTCGCACACGCCTTGAGATGCCGCCGTTGGCTGTAGGATCGGCTACGGCCCCGATGGAGGATGTCCGATGAGCAGTGAGCACTTTGATGTTGTCGTGATTGGCGGCGGTCCTGGCGGCTACGCCACCGCTCTGTACGGTGCATCGGCCGGACTGAACATTGCCCTCGTCGAGAAGGACAAGATGGGCGGCACATGTTTGAACGTCGGCTGCATCCCTGCCAAAGAACTTCTCGAGACGGCTGCGGTATCTCGAACCGTCGCCCACGCCGGAGAGTTCGGCGTCAAAGCCGAAGCGCTTGGTCTCGACTGGGCTAAGACCTTGAATAGAAAGCAGGGGATCGTCGACCAACTGGTCGGCGGTCTCACCGGTTTGCTCAAGGGTCGGAAGGTGACCCTGTTTGACGGCGCAGGTGTGCTGCGGGGCGATCATCGCACCGTCGGCATCAGCGGCGGAGCGTCCGGAGACGTTGAGATCTCCGGTGATCGAATTGTCTTGGCCGCCGGGTCGGTACCGCGCTCCATCGACGGATTTCCCATCGACGAGCGCCAGATTGTCACCTCCGACGAGCTCCTCTCGATTCCGAGCCTCCCTGCGTCGGCCGTTGTGATCGGCGGCGGTGCCATCGGGTGTGAGTTCGCTTCGATGATGAGCGACCTCGGTACCGAGGTCACCATCTTGGAGTACGCCCCCAAAATCCTGCCCGGCTGCGACGTCGATGTGGCAAAGGTGGTTGAGCGTTCCTTCAACAAGCGGGGCATTCAAATCAAGACCGGCGTCGCCGTGAAGTCTCAGGTGACAAACTCAGACGGCGTCACGGTCACCTACGGCGACGGCGAGACCGTGACCGCCGAGACCATCGTGATGTCGGTCGGTCGACGTCCAGCGTCAGAGACCCTCGGTCTTGAGGCAACGCAGGTTCGGGTCGACGAGCGGGGCTTCATCGAGGTCGATGAGTACTGCCGCACCTCGGTCCCTGGCGTGTGGGCCGTTGGCGATGTTGTGAACACCGCTCAGCTCGCCCACATCGGGTTTGCCGAGGGCATCCTGGTCATCACCGACATCCTTGGCGACGGGCCGGTGCCGGTCGACTATGACAAAGCTCCGTGGTGCATCTACTGCCACCCGGAGGTGGCCTTCGCCGGTCATTCCGAGGCGTCGGCCAAGGAGGCGGGCTTCGATGTTGTCGTTTCCAAGCATCGATTCACCGGCAACGGGCGGGCCATGATCGTCGGCGAGACCGACGGTTTGGTGAAGATCATCGCTGAGAAACTCCCCGATGGCACCGGTGGACGAATTCTCGGTGTACACATGGTCGGCCCCTGGGTGACCGAACAGTTGGGTCAGGGGTATCTGGCCGTCAACTGGGAGGCTACCGTTGCAGAGGTCGCCCAATTCATTCAGCCCCACCCAACGATGAGTGAGCTGTTTGGTGAGAGCGTGCTGGCGCTGACCGGCCGTTCACTCCACGGATGACGTTTGCCATCCGACGAAGTATCTGTTCAACCACCTTTAGGAATTGAGGAACCGTGGCCGATATCGAGATGCCCCAGCTTGGTGAGACCGTCACCGAGGGGACCATCACGCGCTGGTTCAAGAACGTAGGAGACACGATCGCCCAGGACGAGGTCCTGTTTGAGGTCTCGACCGACAAGGTGGACACCGAGGTGCCCTCACCTATAGCCGGCACTCTGGCCGAGATTCGTGTCCCCGAGGGTGACACCGTCGAGGTCGGCACGGTGCTTGCCGTGTTGGCTGATGATGGATCGGTCGCCGCCACCGCCGCGCCTGCCGCTGCAGCGCCCGCACCGGCTCCCGCTGCTGAAGCACCGCCAACGCCGCCGGTCGAGATGGCGGCTCCTCCGCCTCCGCCACCGGCCCCCGCTCCCGCTCCTGCGGCCGAGGTGCCACCGGCTCCGGCCGCGCCGGCGCCCGAGTCAGCGGGTTCTGCTGCGGACTCGACCGACGGCAAGGTGCTGTCCCCGGTGGTACGACGCCTCATCGCCGAGTACGGCATTAACGCCGACCTGGTCGAAGGCACGGGCCTCGGTGGTCGAATCAGCCGAGATGATGTGCAGCGGTACATCGAAGCAAACCAGCTCTCCTCGCTTGATCCCGAGAGCGGCCAGCCCGATGCGCCTCCGCCACCGCCGCCAGCACCGGCTCCAGTCGTTACCGCAGCGCCGGTTCCTGCCGCCGCTGCGTCCAGCACCCCGGTACCCGCGGTGCAGCCTGGTGTTCGAGATGCGGTCGTTCCGCTATCCAACATTCGCCTGAAGACCGGCGAGCACATGGTCATGTCAAAGTCGGTGGCGCCTCACACGCTGACCGCCATCGAGGTTGACTACGAAGCGGTTGAGCAGATCCGCAAGATCCACGGCGCGGACTTCAAGGCCCAGGAGGGCTTCAGCCTTACCTACCTGCCGTTCATCTCCCGAGCCACCATCGATGCGCTTCGCGAGTATCCCCACCTCAACGCCTCGGTCGGTGACCGTGAGCTGGTGGTACACAACTATGTGAACCTCGGCATCGCCGTCGACCTCGACTTCCAAGGTCTGCTGGCCCCCGTTGTCCGAGATGCCGACGGCAAGCGCATGCGTTCCATCGCCCGCGACATTGTTGACGTGGCCCGCCGGGCCCGGTCAAAGCAGCTGTCGCCAGATGAGCTCTCCGGTGGCACGTTCACCCTCACCAACGCCGGCGGCTACGGCACGATGATGCAGTTCCCGATCATCAACCAGCCCCAGGTCGCCATCCTCTCGACCGATGCCGTGAAGCGCAAGCCAGTGGTCATCGAAGATGACTACGGCAACGAGTCCATCGCCATCCACTCGGTCGGTGTGCTCGCTATGGCCTGGGATCACCGGGCCATCGACGGTGCCTATGCCGCAGCGTTCTTGGCCAGGGTCAAAGAGATTATCGAGACCCGAGACTGGGAAACCGAACTGGGTTAACCCTGTCACTTCGGTGAGGCCACCGCTGGCGGGCGGTGGCAAACTGGGACTGCGGCGTCCGAAGCACATCCGAATAGAGACACCATGGCCTTGATAGGGCAAATCGAGACAGGACAAATCGAGACCGTCCCCGTTCCCGAAGCCGCCGCGCCCGGAGCGCTTCATGCCCGGTGGCTCGGCAAAGTCGGCTACGAAGAGGCATGGGACCTGCAGCAGCAGCTGTTCCAGGGCACCGCCGACCATTTGCTGCTGTTGGAGCATCCGCCGACCTACACCATTGGACGCAGCGGTGACCCGGCCAATCTCCTGGTCGACCTCGATGAGGCTGGCGCAGATCTGTTGCGGGTGAACCGCGGCGGCGACATCACCTTCCACGGCCCCGGACAGATAGTCGGCTACCCAATCCTCTCGGTCCCCGGCAAGCGTGGCGGTGGCATGGCGGACACCGCTGCCTATGTGTTCTCGCTTGAGCAGGCGCTGATCGACACCCTCGGAGAACTTGGTCTTGCTGGAGCTCGCCTTGACGGCTTCCCAGGGGTATGGCTCGGCGTCGGATCCGATCGGCCACGCAAGATCGCCGCCATCGGCGTCCGACTGTCCAGGGGCCGGTCGATGCACGGCTTCGCACTGAACGTCGACGTCGACCTCGACTGGTTCTCAAAGATCGTTCCCTGCGGCATCGCCGACCGGGAGGTCACCTCCATTCGGGCCGAAGGGTCCGATGTACCGGCAGAGTCGGTAGCGGAGCTGCTGGTTGCGTCGGTTGCCGCAAACCTTGCCCCTGGAGCGCCGATCGACCGGTCCGACGTTGTGTGGAAGCACAGCGACGGCGACCTGTCGCCGTTCTCCCGAGGGATGGGTCCGGGAGAGACCATCAAACCAACCCGTCCATCGTCGGCGTCTGAAACAGCTGACACCGGCGCGGCTCCATCCGAGCAGAGTCCGTCGACGGGGGTTCCCGTACGGTTGCGTGGCAGGCTCGCCCAGGCGGGCGTTGACGGTGGCCTTGCAATCGGTGAGCGCAAGCCGCCGTGGATGCGGGTCAGCCTGCGCACCGATGAAGCCTTCCGCGACCTCAAGGCCACCGCCCGCTCGCTGGAGCTGACGACGGTCTGTGAAGAAGCGGGCTGTCCAAACATCTTCGACTGTTGGAATGAGGGAACCGCAACCTTCATGTTGTTGGGGGAGCGGTGCACACGAGCCTGCGGCTTCTGCCTTATCGACACCCAAAAACCGGCGGCGGTTGACTGGGAAGAGCCGGGACGCGTCGCCGAGGCGGTGGAACGACTCGGGCTGACATTCGCGGTACTGACCATGGTGGCCCGCGATGACCTCGACGACGGTGGCGCAGCACTGGTTGCGGCAACGGTCGATGCCATCAAGGCACGGACTCCCGGCGTCGGTGTTGAAGTGCTCATCTCGGACCTGCAGGGATCAGCCGAGTCGCTTTCGGTGGTCTGCGACTCCCAGGTCGACATCGTCAACCACAACATCGAGACCGTGCCTCGCCTGCAACGGGCGGTGCGGCCTTCTGCCGGATACGCCAGGAGCCTCACCGTTTTGGCCAGGGCTAAGCGCCACGGCAAGACAACCAAGTCGGGGTTGATCGTCGGTATGGGCGAGACCTTCGACGAAGTCACCGGCGCTCTGGCCGACCTGGCGGCAATTGGCGTCGACGTTGTCACGATTGGCCAGTACCTGCGGCCGACGTCGCATCACCTGCCGATCCATCGCTGGTGGGAACCAGCAGAGTTCGACGAGCTAAAGCGGATCGGTGAGTCAGAACTCGGTTTGGCCCACGTGGCCGCAAGCCCGCTTACCCGGTCGAGTCACCACGCCGGCTCCATCGCCGACGCTGTGTCGTCACCGTCTCACTGACCGAGCGTCGCCCCGGCCCGAAGTTGGTGAACCAGGCGTAGGCAATAAAGAGCCACAGGACGTGGCCTACGGCGACGAATATCGCACCCCGCAGGATCCACCCGAGGGTGGCGATCATGATTCCGGCTTGGTGCCCGACGAGGGCCAGTCGGTTCTGCCGCTCGACGACGACGGACATCTTCAACGTAATCGGAATCGCCAGGGCGTAGCCCAGGAGAAACAGCGCTGTCGACAACGGGTGCACGCTTCATGATGCCACCGCAATGATCACATGACGCTTCCGCCGATGGGTTGCAGCTCCGAGCGCTCTAATGCACAGGCCGGGTCGGACCCTCCACGGACCGACCCGGCGCTGAGAACGTCAGTCCCGAAGCTCGATCGTGACCCGTTGGACCGGAGCCAGGTAGGTCCGGCCCCGACGGCCAATTCGTGCGGTCAGGCCCTCGACAACCAGCTCGGTCTGGGTCTTGATTTCGCTGTGTGCGAGTTCGAACGCCGAGAGCAGGCGGTCGCCATGACTCCACGGCGGTCGGTCGAGTAGTTCCATCTCCCGTCGCCCGATGAGGGCATCGGCACCGGACCCGGCGACAAGAAGCTGCGGTAGTGCGCTCATGGTCGCGGTCCTGCGAAGCCGCCGTTGCCACCACACCCCGAGTCTGTTGATGGGGTCGCTTGACGGTATGGCGTCAAGGAGTTGATCGATCGCCTGTGCAGTGACGTGTTCAACCGTCGCCCGCCCAGCCGCAGTCGAGCCCCATGGTTGGAGCGACGACCCTTCCAAGTCGATCATGAATCGGTCGAGGGCGTCGCCGAGGTGATCTCCCTCTTCGACGACCGCCGTCATCGATGCCTCGATCATCGGTGCGGCCCGAGGCAGAGCGGAGCGCTGCCAATATTCGTTCGGACTCGGCAATGCGCCGATGCGATGCAGGCGAGAAACATCGCGCTGCGCCTTGAGAAGTTCGTGTCGGCTGAGATCGTGAGCCCGTTGAGCTTCGTGAAGCCGCTCACCCAATCGAAGGGTCGAGGATCGTGCGCATTCGGCGAGATCCTCGATGAGGTCGCTGAATTCCGGAGGAATTGCGCTCGGTCCGTCGGCCGCCCAGCCGAACGTCGTGTGATTTGCTGCTGTGTATTCCAATGTCCCGGTCCGTCCTTGGTCCGCGGTTGGTGTGTCCTCCTCCTTCGGTCGGTCGGATATGCCCTACAAGGGCCTTATGGTTCATATTCATGCGTGTCGAAGTCACTCGTGGCGACGTTGTCGAGAGTTCGCACCAGGTCGACGTCGTCGTAGCCGACCTCGCAAAGCCCGTCGTCGTATGGGGCGAATCGGACCGCTCGGTCATCCCACGGTCTGCCATCAAGTTCATCCAGGCGCTGCCCCTGCTGCGGACCGGGGCGGCGGATCGATACGACGTCAGCGAGATCGAGCTGGCGCTTGCCTGCTCAAGTCACAGCGGGGAGCGGGACCATATCGAGGCGGTCGCGGCATGGTTGCAGCGGATCGGCTGCAGTCCACAGGATCTGGAATGTGGGCCGTCGGCACCGATCGGCGATGAGGCAGCGATCGAGCATCACCGGGCCGGGGCGGAAGCGTTGCCCATCATCAATTGCTGTTCCGGCAAACACGCCGGGTTTCTGACCGTCGCCAGCCACCTCGGTGTGGACACCGAGGGCTATGTACGGCCCGACCATCCCGTCCAACAACTGGTAACCGAGGCCATCGCCGAACTGACCGGGTGTGATCTGACGTCACAGGCACCGGGCCAGGACGGTTGCGGCATCCCGACGTTTGCCGTGCCGCTGGCCGACCTGGCCACGGCGATGGCTCGGCTCGTGTCCCCGGAGGCACTCTCGACACCGACGGCCGCTGCTGCGGCTCGCCTGGTCGACGCTGTGCAAGGTCGGCAGTTTTGGGTCTCGGGCACTGGCCGTCACGAGGTGACCCTCGGTGGCCTTGTCGACGAGCCGCTGGTGGCAAAGATTGGGGCCGAAGGGGTCTTCATGGTTGGTCTCCCCGCCCGTGGTCTTGGCATTGCGCTCAAGGCTCGTGACGGGGCGGGGAGGGCCTGCGAAGCGGCGATTTCGGCAACACTCGGCCAGCTCGGCGTGCTCGACGTGCTCGATGGCGAGGTGTCGGAGCCGCTGAAGAACAAGGCGGGAACGGTGATCGGCGAACGTCGCGTGATCGTAGATGCTCCAGCGGTAGACCGGCGGCAGTGAGCCCGTTCGGGCCTCGGATCCCGAGTCAGTGCCCTCAGCCGAGGCCGGATACCATCACGCTATGTTCGAGCAACAGCTAGACCAGGTCAGCTACGACCTGGCGATCGTCGAGGCGTGACCCTCTCGACCGGAACTCCGGTGCCCTCATGATCAAGATCGACGCTGCCTCGGTGATGCTCCAGTGGGCCACCGGTGGCCTTGCCTTCCTCTGGGTCACCACCCGCCACCGTCAGGTCGGCCTCGGCTACGGCTGGCTCCTGCG
This sequence comes from uncultured Acidimicrobiaceae bacterium, assembly GCA_964609665.1. Lineage (GTDB taxonomy): Bacteria > Actinomycetota > Acidimicrobiia > Acidimicrobiales > SZUA-35 > JAHELU01. The sequence goes on along the minus strand of CAZSTV010000234.1, from coordinate 1,942 downwards.
CGGCGTGTACATCCTCATGGCCATCGGATCGCTCCTGCTCGGCCTTCGGTTCAACCCGCTACTCGTTCGAGACCTTGCTGCGGTGGGTGTTGCACTGGCCGGGACGGTCGCTCTGGTGCAGTCGGTGGTCCGCAAAGAAGCCGGGGTGCAGAACCAGCGTGAGTTGGCCGAGGCCCGCACCGCTCAGGTGGCGGCGATGACCGGCATCGACCGCACGGCAAAGAGCAAGGCGGCAGACGGAACCGAGTTTGACCCCCGCCTCGATCTGGTGGCTCCGGCCATCGGCATGGTCGGGGTGCTCGCTGCCGCCGTTGGCGCGGGTGGTCCGGCCTGGTTGGCCATTGCCCGGTTCGTGGTCGGCACGCTCTTTCTCGGCGTTGTCAGCGATGCGATGTTGCTCGGCCACTGGTACCTGGTGCAGCCCGGACTGAGCCGTCAGCCGATATCGGAGCTTGTGCGGTGGACGGGCATCATTTGGGTGCCGGAAGTGGTGCTGCTTCTCATCCCCACCGGCATGTTCTCGGTTCTGAGCGGCACCATCGATGATGGCTGGGGCGGCATGCTCGGTTGGTTCTGGGCGGCGAGTGCCATCACCACCATCGGGCTCGTGTTCGTGACGGTGGCGGCGCTCCGGGAGAAGCAGTACTCAGCGGTGATGGCAGCGACCGGACTGCTGTATCTAGCGATCCTCACAGCGTTCGGTACCGACCTGGTGGCCCGAGCCCTGCTTGCCTGAGAGGCTGTGCTGTTGGCCTGAACGGCTGTGCTACTGCGGCTTTCCGCCCGCTTCGAGCCACTTGTCCCTGGCCCGGCGGTGCCGGTTGGCGCCGGAACCGACAAGCCCGCCGGTTCGAACGTCTTTGACGACATCACCCAACGTGTCGAGCAAGGTGTGAATATCGTCGGTCGCTCCGGCGTTGCGAAGGTCTTCGAAGGCGACAAAGACCCGGCCAAGGTCCTCACGGACGGCCTCGTACGCCTCGTTGAGCTCTTCGGTGGCTTCATTCAAATCGGTCACGGTCAGAGTCTATTGGGTTGACGGTTTTGGCGCTGTAGCGACCGTTCGGCACTGTGACTACCCTTGTGATCCGAGGGGGCCGGCTCCTCAGAAACGCCAGGACCGGACCGAAGGGAAGCACTATGCCGAGAGCGATATGGAGTGGTGCCATCAGCTTTGGCCTGGTGTCGGTGCCGGTCAAGCTGTTCAGTGCGGTGAGTCGCAAGACCGTTCGGTTTAATCAGCTGGACTCTCGTACCAACAGTCGGGTGAAACAAAAGCGCGTCAACGCCGAGGGCGAAGAGGTGCCATACGAGCAGATCGTCAAGGGCTACGAGGTCACAAAGGACTCCTATGTCATCGTGACCGAGGATGAGCTTGCGGCGCTCTCCCCAAAGGCGTCTCGCATGATCGACATCACCGACTTCGTCAGCGAAGCCGACATCGACCCTGTGTTCTATGACTCGGCCTATTACCTGGTGCCCGATGAACTCGCCAGGAAATCCTATGCCCTGCTCGCCAAGGCAATGGAGGACAGCGGCCGGGTGGCCATCGCCAGTTTCGTGATGCGAACCAAACAGTACCTGGTCGCTATCCGTCCAGCCGACGGCACGTTGATGATGTCCACCATGGTCTACGCCGATGAACTGGTCGCCGCCGACGATGTGCCCGGCCTGGAAGAGCTCGCCGAGATTGAGATCACCGATGCTGAAATGGCAATGGCCGGACAGCTGATCGATTCCCTCACCGCCGAGTTTGAGCCGGACAAGTACCAGGACTCCTACCGCGAACAGGTCCTGGATCTACTGGAGGCCAAAGCCTCCGGCGAGATCAAGACCATCGAAGCTCCGGCCGCTGCCGACGATGCCGCAGTGATCGACCTGCTGGCCGCACTCGAAGCCAGCGTTTCCGCAGCAAAGGAATCCCGCAAGGCCGGGGCTGCCG
>CAZSTV010000233.1:0-9394 GCA_964609665.1 uncultured Acidimicrobiaceae bacterium | reverse complement strand
CTCCTCATCCGCCGTCGAGCCACTGTACTGTTGGCCTCGATGGAGGCAGAACGGTACCCGGACCAGTCCATTCCGGAGATCTGGTTTGAACCGGCGGACCCCAGACGCCTTGGCGTTCTCCTCCGCCGAGCCATTCTGGCAATCCTTGTGGTCCTCACTGCGGGGGCGACGGCGCTAACGCTGGCGCTTGGCAGCCGGATTGCCGCAAACGAACGTTTCGAGGACCGGCAGCTGGCAAACACGCTGGCTGCCTCCGACCCAGGCGTGCGGGCAGATCTTGCTGCGGCGGCCGGTCGTGAGGCCATGGTCCTTGAGCAGCCGGTGCGGGTAGACGGTCAGCTGGACTTCCCCCTGACCGTCATTGTCGCCAGAGAGGTGCCGACCCCGACCCGGTTGGCGTGGTTGCGGACCCAGGCAAGCCGGGTCAGCGATGACACCGGCGAGTGGTTCACCTCTCGCTCCGACACCAACGAAGTGTGGTGGCACACCACCGCCCGCATCTCGCCGGACCAGCGACTTGTCATCTCTCGGCCAGAATCTCAAGCCTTGGCGACGGTGAATCGGCTGAGGCTGCTGGTCGCCGGCCTTGTCGGTCTCACCGCGGCAGGTCTGCTCGGGCTGTGGTTCGTCCTGCGGGGTCGGGTGGAGGCATCGACCAACACACTTATGGAGGCGGTCGAGGACCTCCGAGTCCGAGGCGAGATACGGGCGACGACCAGAAGTCAGTTGGACGCGGTGCCGGAACGCCCCATCGAGCTAAAACGGCTCGCAAAAGCGGTGCAGGAAATCGAGGTGGAGATCCGCGGTGCGTTTCTGGAAATCGACTCGCTGCTGCAGGGAGCGGAAGCGCTCGGTGGCAGTCTCGAAGTCGATGCCGTCCTGAGCGGTTCGCTGGAACATCTCGAGCAGCTCCTCGGGGTGGAGCGCTCGGCGATCGTGAAGCTTGACCACCGTCGGGAGGTCTCGACGGTCTTGGCGCTCCGGGGCCATGACGATGCCTTCGGAGAGGCACTGGCCCGCCAGCCCTATGACCCATGGCTGCCCTCGGTCCGAGCGTCCCATGAACGCACACCGGTCCAGATCAGTGACACCTGGAGCGACTTTGTTGCGGAAACCCTGCGGGACCGGTCACGACAGTTCGGGTACCGCAGCATCCTCGCCGTGCCACTTCCTCCGGTACTTGAGTCGCCGACGGTGCTCCTCCTACACAAGGCCGAGCCCTACACCTACTCCCACTACGAGGTTGAGCTCTCGGTCAGCTTTGCCGCCATCGCCGCGGCAGCGCTTCGCAACGCCGAACTGTTCGCCCAAACCGACCAGAGCCTTCGTGAACAGACCTCGCGGCTCAGCGCAATCGTGGAGAGCGTCGACGACGGCCTCCTCGTCGAGTCCGTCGACGGTCGGTTGATCTACGCCAACAGTCCGCTCATCAACATGGTGGACAGCGAGGCCGAGCCGGTGGCACTCGACGAGGGCCACATCCGGTCCTGGGATCTGCTTGCCAGAATCGCGGAGCGGGCGACGGTGCCTCTCGAAGCGATGGAGGCGTTGGACCAGGTACGGCTCCAGGGCGATGCCTGGTGCGACGTTGAGCTGGCGGCCGATCACGGACCGCAGACCTGGCAAGTCCGAAGCTTTGGCGTCACAAACGCACTGAACGAAGTGATCGGCAGCGGTCTTGTCTGGACAGACGTCACCAGGGACCGGGAGCTCGACCGGATGAAGTCCGGTTTGCTGGCAACGGTCAGCCATGAGTTTCGGACCCCGCTTGCACTCATCAAGGGCTACGCGACCACGCTCTTGGCCGACGACGTCCAGTGGGGTGAAGCGGAGCGCTACGAGTTTCTTGAACTTGTGGCCAGCGAGGCGGATCGACTCAGCACGCTTGTGCAACGTTTGCTCGACATGCGCCGTATCGACGCCGGACTGGTTGACCTGCAAACCGTGCCCATCGAACTTGAGTCCGTCATCGAGGCGGCCGTCGGCGGCGTCGGCCCCGACAGCTCTCGCATTCTCGTCGAGGAGATCCCCGAGCGGGTGATTCTGGCCGATGAAACTCGCATCGTCACCGCGCTGCGGAACCTCCTGGACAATGCCTGCAAGTACTCACCCTCCGACCAGACCGTCACCGTCACGTTCGAGGCCACAAACCAGCCGTCGGAGGTCACCATCAAGGTGTGTGACCGAGGACCCGGAGTGGCGCAGCAGGACCGCGACTCGCTCTTTGACATGTTCGTCCGCGGCGAAAGCGGCCTTGACGCGGTCCATGCCGGAACCGGACTTGGGTTGGCGATCGCCCGCGGCTTTGTGTCGGCCCATGGCGGTCGGCTGTGGATGCAAGACCGCGACGGCGGAGGTAGCGTCTTCGCCATGTCGCTGCCGGTGATCACCGATGAGTCCGACATAGCGGTCGGCCTGGCCCCGGCGGTCCTCTAGTGTCGGCCCGCATACTCGTCGTCGATGACGACGCTCCGATGCGAGCATTCGTCGGGCGCAACCTTGAAGCGCGGGACTACCGGGTGCAGGAAGCGGCCAACGGCATGGAGGCGCTTGCCGTGCTCCACCACGACCCGGTGGAGCTTGTCATCCTCGACATCATGATGCCGCACCTCGACGGCTACGAGACCTGCCGCAGGCTGCGAGAGTTCAGTGACGTGCCGGTGATCGTGTTGACCGCAATGGGAGACGAGCGAGACGTGGTCGCCGCGTTGGACTGCGGCGCTGATGACTACCTGACAAAGCCGTTCGGGGTGGAGGAACTGCTCGCCCGCATTCGATCGGTACTGCGGCGCTCGGTCCGTGAAACCGAGTCCGAGGCCAAGGACGAGATCATCCATCGAGACTTACGGATTGATCTTGCGGCCAACCGGGCCTGGCTTGGCGAGCAGCAGCTCGACCTCACCCGAACGGAGCTGACGGTCCTGCGCCACTACGGACAGAATCTTGGACGCACGGTGCCGCACAAGCAGGTCCTGGCCGCGGTGTGGGGTGAGGGGTACGAGGGCGAAAGCCACTACATCAGGATCTACGTCAGCCGTCTCCGAGCCAAGATCGAAATGCCGGGCGACGAGCCCTATTTCGCTACCGAGCATGGGCTCGGCTACCGGCTCGGTTAGCGCCGCCATACACCCGTTGCAGCGCTCCACCCTGCCGTTTGGATGCCTGTAGCTGCTTCGTTTACGAGCTATTTACGACTCGGAGGGTCATTTTTAGAGACCTGAAATGCGGCCCATCGTTACTGTCGCCTCATATCAGGAGAGTGGGTCGAACGGCCCGCGGGAAAGGGAGAGCATGAAGAGCATCAAACTGTTCTGGCTGTCGCTGCTGTTGACGTTCGGCATCGTGGCCGCGTCATGTGGCAGTGATGACGAGGCGATCACGAATGCGGTCGATGGCGACACCACGACAACCGCCGATGCCGGAGACGACACCGACGACGCTGCGACCGACGACAGCGCTGACGGTGAGGTAGCCGAATCCGGAGACGAGGGTGGCTTCGCCGGCACAATCCGCATCGGAGCTGCACTATCGGAGACCGGCAAGTTCTCGGTCGAAGGCAAAGACTCTCGCCAGGGGTACGACACCTGGGTCGAATGGGTCAACAATGACTACGGCGGCATCGACATTGACGGAGCCCGCTACAACGTCGAGCTGATCTATTACGACGACGAGTCGGACGCTGACACCGCGGCGAACCTCGTGCAGCGCCTGATCGACGAGGACGAGGTGGACTTTCTCCTCGGACCGTACTCCAGCGGCCTGACCACCGGTGCAAGCGCAATCTCGGAAGCCAACAACATCATCATGGTGGAAGGCAACGGCACGTCGGACTCCATGTTCGAGCGTGGCTTTGAGAACCTCTTCCTCGTCGCAACCATCGGTAGCGACTACACAAAGACCGGCATCGAGGCCATGGCAGCCGCCGGAGCGGAGACTGCTGTCATCGCTTACGAAGACACGTCCTTCCCCACCGCCGTTGCCAACGGTGCACAGCGACACCTCGAAGCGGCCGGCATTGAAGTGCTGGCCGTCGAGAAGTACCCGAAGGACATCCAGGATGTCTCCGGCATCATGAGCAAGGTCCGAGACCTTGATCCCGATGTCTTCATCGGTGGCGGTCACTACAACGACGCCGTGCTCTTCGTGAACTCTGCCAAAGAGCTTGGGTTTGACCCCGATGCCATGCTGATTACGGTTGGCCCGTCCAACCCGAAGCTCGTCAGCGATCTCGGTGACGACGTCGATGGTGTGCTCGGACCGACGCAGTGGGAAGCCACCATGGCCTACCAGGGCGAGTACTTCGGCACCGCCTCTGACTACGCCGCCTACTACGAAGGACTCTGGGGCGAACCCCCGGTGTACCAGGCCGCAAGCGCCACCGCCTCGGGCTTGGCATTGCACCTGGCCATCGAAGCGGCAGGCACGACCGAGACCGACGCCGTGCGCGAAGCGCTGCGGGGCCTCCAGGCCGAGACCTTCTATGGCCCTATCGCATTTGATGAGCGCGGCGTGAACACCGCCAAGCCCATGGGCACCATTCAGATTCAGAACGGCGAGATCAACGTCGTCGCTCCAGACGCCGCGGCGATCGCCGACTTCACCTATCCGGTAAGCGACAGCTAGGAACGCCAGCGGCTTGAACCAAGGCCTCTCCCCCACGTCGGGATCCGGTGCGCCAGCGAGCACAGCGGATCCCGACTCGGGGTTACCGATCTTTCAAACAAAGTGGAGAGAAGAACGCAATGACGATGAAACGAGGTGACCGCGGATGAGTCAGTTTCTCCAGGCGGTCATCAACGGCGTGGCGCTGGGCGGGATGTACACCGTGCTCGTGCTCGGCTTTTCAATAATTTGGGGGGTGCTCGGCGTCATCAACTTCGCGCACGGCGAGTTTGTGATGCTCGGTGCGTACATGGCCTGGGTGGCCAACGAGGCAATGGATGTTGACCCGTTCATCGCCGCCCCGGTGGTCTTCGCAATCATGACGCTGATCGGGTTTGTCCTGCAGAAGGTCCTTGTCAACCGGGTGATCGACAGACCGCACCTGGTGTCGCTGCTCGTGATGTTCGCAGTCTCCATCATCATGGCCAACGGCATGAAGCTGGTCTTCTCCGCCGACTTCCGTCGCAACGAAACGGCACTCGAAGGAAGTTGGCAGCTGTTGGACGGGGTGACCATCCCTGTGACGAAGTTCTTTGTACTGCTCTTCGCCCTCAGCATCCTGGTTGCGCTGACGTTGTTTCTGCAGCGCACGAGGCTCGGCAAGAGCATCCGCGCCGCGGCGCAAAACCGTGAAGCGGCGCAGATCGTCGGTATCGACGTTCGCTGGGTCTATGCCATCACTTTCGCCATCTGCATCGGTCTGACCGGCCTGGCCGGTGCGCTGATCAGCCCGATCCTCTCGGTCCAGCCGTTCCAGGGTCCGCCGCTCACCGTCAAGGCGTTCGCCATCACGGCGATGTCCGGCCTCGGCTCCATCAAGGGAGCGCTTGGCGGGGCCATGATCCTCGGCCTCATCGAGGCCGGGTTGGCGCTGTACATCTCCGGCATCGGGACCAACCTCGCGGTGATCTCCTCCTTCGTCATCCTCGTCGTGGCCCTGGTGCTGCGACCGCAGGGACTCTTCGGAGGACTCCGACCGGTGGATGCGACAGCAACATGATCGACTTCCTCCGCTCACCTCAACTTCGCAAGGTCGGCTTGGTCATCGCAGGTCTGATCCTGGTGTACCTGGTGGTCTTGCCGCTCAGGGAGAGCACCAACAACGCGCAGCTCTTCACCCTCACGCTGATGTTCACAAACGTCGGGGTTGCCATCAACTGGAACCTGACCGGCGGCTTCACCGGCTACATCGACTTTGGCCATGCTGTGTGGTTTGGCATCGGCGCCTACGTAACCGCCATCTTGATGTCCAACGATTCCATCGGGCCGGAGATCGGCTGGCCACCCGTTCCGTCAATCATCGCCGGGGCCATGGTTGCCGGAGTGCTCGCTGCGCTGATCGGTCGGGCCACCATGCGGTTGAAGGGCCCGTACTTCTCCATCGCGATGCTTGGCACGTTCCTGGCGGTGAGAGAAATCGTCCGGGTCAGTGCGCCGTTGACCGGTGGCGGCGTCGGCCTGACCCTGCCGCCATATCTCAACCGTCCGCTCTTCTACTACCTTCAGCTTGGTCTGGTCGTTGCGCTGATCGCCTTCTCATGGTGGCTTCGCAACACTCGCTTCGGCTCAAGCCTCGTCGCAATTCGAGAAGACGAAGTTGGGGCCGAGATGCGAGGCATCAACGCCACCAGGGCAAAGGTCGCGGTCTTCAGCTTTTCGGGCATGTCGACGGGGCTGTTCGGCGCACTGTTCGCCTATCAGTTCACCTTTGTCGATCCGGACGTCGCCTTCGTGGAGTTGCGGACGGTCGACGCCGTTATGGGCACCATGCTCGGCGGCATCGGCACCGTCGTTGGTCCAATCATCGGCGCAGTGGCGCTGTACTGGCTCAAGGAGATCCTGTGGGCCAACTTCCTGGACTTCCATCTGATCGTTCAAGGTGTGCTGCTGATCATCATCGTGCTCTACGTTCCGAAGGGGCTTGCCGGCATCTTCGACCCGCGGGTCACTTCGATCACCTCGCTGTGGACTAAATGGTTCGGGGGCGAGTCCGAGGACGCCTACAACGACGCTGAAAGCGCCATGAGCAACAACGTCACAGCGTCCGAGGGATCCGAAGCCTCAGCCACCGCAGAGCTAGCCGAACTGGAGGCAGACCGATGAGCGCATTGCTACAGGCCAAGGGTGTGGTGAAGCGGTTCGGCGGCCTCATAGCGGTCGACAACGTCGACATTCACGTTGACGAAGGTGAAATGGTCGGCCTTATCGGACCAAACGGCAGTGGCAAGACGACGTTGTTCGACTGCCTCAGCCGGGTACAGACCGTCGACGACGGTCAGGTCACATTCGACGGGGTGGACATCACCCGCAAGCCACCTCACAAGGTCGCCCACCTCGGACTGGCCAGGACCTTTCAAGTGATCCGGGTCTACCGGGACCTGACGGTGTTGGAAAACATGGAGCTGAGCGTCCAGTGGCGCGACGTGACCATCTCGAAGCTGTTCCGCCGCTCCGATTCCACCACCACGGACAAGGCAGACCAGCTGATCGACTTTCTGCTGCTCACACGGCTCCGCAACGAACAGGCGGGCACGTTGTCCGGCGGCCAGCGCCGACTGTTGGAGATCGGCATGTCGCTCATGAGCGACCCGAAGCTGATCCTGCTCGATGAGGCGACCTCTGGAGTCAACCCGTCCCTCGTGGATGAGATCAAGGAGCGACTCAAGATCCTCAACCAGGAACGCGGCGTCGGGTTCTTACTCGTCGAACATGACATCCGCTTTGTGAAGGACCTGTGCGAACGCGTTGTGGTGTTGAACTACGGCGCCAAGCTGGCCGAGGGTCCACCCGAGCAAATCATGGAGGACGCCGCTGTCATCGAGGCGTACTTCGGCGACGACGGCGGGACCCACGCCCCCTCGCCAGGGCAGGTCGATGACGCACCCGAACGAACGGAGACGGTCTGATGTGGCCGAAGGATTCGGGCGTCTCGCGCCCGCTACTCGAAGTGCAGGACATCCACGCCGGCTACTACGTCGGTCAGGACATTCTCAAGGGCGTAACCCTCGAGGTACTCGACGGAGAGATCGTCTGCGTGATCGGGCCAAACGGCGCCGGTAAGTCAACGGTGTTCAAGGCGATCTACGGCATCTTGCCGGTCCGGAAGGGCCGGGTGTTGTGCGCCGGTCGAGACATCACCAACCTGCCGCCCCAGCAGGCGCTGCAGACGGCGGGGATTACCATCGTGCCGCAACTCCGTAGCGTCTTCGCCCAGATGACGGTGCACGAAAATCTGGAGCTCGGCATGTACCTCAGTCGGGACCAGGAGCGGATCAAGGCACGGATCGACTATGTCTATGACCTGTTTCCCCGCCTCGGCGAACGAGCCAAGCAGCAGGCCGGGACGATGTCTGGTGGCGAGCAACGCATGTTGGAGATCGGTCGGTCGCTGATGTGGGAACCACGGTTGGTGCTGATGGACGAGCCGTCAGCCGGGTTGGCGCCGATCATCACGAAGCAGATCTTCGAGGCCATCAAGCGGCTCAACTCAGAGATCGGCCTGACCGTTCTGATGATCGAACAGAATGCCAGACAAGGTCTTGAGGCGAGCCACCGTGGCTATGTCATCGAAGTTGGTCGCCAAACCTATGCGGGCAAGGCCGATGAGTTGCTCAACAACGACAGCGTGCGGCGCGCCTTCCTGGGTGCCGCCTAAGCCCCACGACGGATCGGAAGCTGGCGGGCCACTAGCGAACCGGAGCGATGAGTGGTTCCAACCACTCCCCTAGCGGTTCGCCAGCTTCGCCCTTCATCATCAGACCGAGGTCAACGTAATCTCGCCAGGCGTTGATCAGCTCGCCGTCGAACTCATACACCCCCATGTAGGGCGCCTGGACACGATGCCCCGCGGGATTGCGGTAGTCATCGACGGCCTCGATCATGACGGAATCCTCAGCCTCGGCGTAGCGAACCAAGCGCCACTGCGAGTCGAGCTGGTGGTCCTTAAGCTTGGTCAACATTTTGCGCATGTTGTCCCGGCCGATGACCGGGCGGGACCCCACCTGGTAATGCCACTCGATGTCCTCGGCGATGTGGCCGAGCAGCTCATCGATGTCGTGGCGGGCCCAGGCCCCCATCACCGCTTTGATCACGTCTATCCGACCGTCGCTCATCGTCGCATCCTAGGACTGCGGGCGGCCCCGAACCCATTTGGAAGCGGAGTGAGGGCCACCGGTATGGTGTGCCAACCGTCGAAAGGGTTGAGATGGAACGGTACGGCGCCTTTGGGCGACTTTCGGTCGTTGAGCTTGATGGATCGGCGGCGGGCGCGTACTGCGCCAAGATGTTCGCCGACCTCGGTGCAGTGGTTACCACCGTGGAGCAGCGGGGTACGCACCCGAACGCCACCGGTCAGGCCGGGCCGTCATTCGATCGCTTCTTCTATGACACCTCCAAGCACACCTGCGGCCACGATGAGCTGTTGAACCGGGCCGCTTCGGCCGACGTCGTAATTCAGTCAAGCGGGTATGACCGGCTGGCAGAACCGTACGAACCGGCCACGGAACATCAGGTCGCACTTCGCATCGCTCCGTTTGCCGCGACCGGGCCCTACGCTGACTGGCGATCGAGCGACTTGGTGAACAGCGCCATCGCCGGCCACTTGAAGCTCACCGGCGACCCCGAGCGAGAACCGCTGCAGGGCGTAGCGGATCTACCGATACACGCTGCCGGTGTGATGGGTTTCATCTCATCGGTGGCGGCGCTCATCGCCAGGGTCCGAACCGGACAGGGA
>CAZSTV010000232.1:4699-9434 GCA_964609665.1 uncultured Acidimicrobiaceae bacterium | reverse complement strand
TGGCTACGGGAGAACGCCGTCGACGCAGGCGGCGTCGACCTCGCCACACGTGAGAGCATCATGGACCCGGCCCACCACGTCGACGGCGGAGCGGTGGAGGCGGCGTGCATCACCGCCGAAGGTGCGCTTGTGGTCACGTGGAAACCAACGGCCACGGCGGCCACCTATCATCCCGGCTGGCTGCGCCACGTCGCCGACGGCAACCACTTGCCTGCCAGCTTCGTGCCAGACCCCGTTGCCTGGACCGCCGACATTGGCGAGCCACCAACCTACGACGGGGCGACCGTTCTTTGCGATGCGGAGGTTTTTCGGGGATGGGCATCAGATCTGATGCGCTACGGCATTGCCCGGCTGCGCAATGCGCCCGTCGACGAGGACTTCCTCTTCTCCCTCGCATCAAAGGTCGGACCGGTCCGTGATACGAACTTCGGCCCGATCTGGGACGTAAAGGCCGACGTGCAATTGGCGGGTAGCGACCTCACCAACTCCACCGCCAACACCAACCTCCGACTGCCGCCCCACACCGACCTGCCAAGCCGCGAGACGCCTCCGGGGTTCCAGTTCCTGCACTGCATCGTCAATGACGCAAAGGGCGGCAACTCGACAATGGCCGACGGCGCTGCGGTTGCGGCCCACATCGCCGAACACCAGCCGGAGCACTACGAAGCGCTCACCACCCTCAACTGGGTTTTCTTCAACCGAGGTCCCAACATCGACCACCGCTGGTCTGGGCCGATGATCGACCTTGGCGTGCCGGGAGCGCCCCTCACCTTCCGGGCCTTCCACCCCGTTCGTGCCTTCCCCGATATGGCCCAGGCCGACATGCCCCGGGCCTACGCTGCCATGAAGCACTTTTCGACCGTTGCCGCCGACCCCCAGTTCCGTTTGAGCTATCCCTTTGTGCCGGGCGACGTCGTCGGCTTCGACAACCGGCGCATCCTTCACGGCCGCGATGCCTTTGCGTCCGGCGGAGCGCGGCATTTGCGAGGCATCTATATAGACCACGACGAGGTCCGTTCCTGCGTTCGGGTCGCCGCCAGGCGCGCCGCCGCCGACAATTCAGCGTCATAACCGCCCCAGACACAGTCCAGTCACACCCCAGAACGAGAAACGAGAACACCATGCACGAAGGCGTCTTCATCACCTGCGCGGTCACCGGCGGTGGCAACACCACAGGCAAATCCGACAAGGTGCCAATCACTCCTGAAGAGATAGCCAATTCGTGTATCGAGGCCGCGAACGCCGGTGCCGCCGTCACCCATATTCACGTCCGCGAAGATGACGGCTCCCCCTCACGAGACAACGGAAAGTACGCCGAGGTGGTCGAGCGCATCCGCGACAGCGACACCGATGTGGTCATCAACCTCACCGCGGGCATGGGCGGCGACCTGGTCCTCGGCGGCGTTGAAGACCCGCTCCCTCCCTCCGAGACGGGCACCGACATGGCAGGCGCCACCGAGCGCGTCTCCCATGTGCGGATGCTGAAGCCGGAGATCTGCACCCTGGACTGCGGCACCATGAACTTTGGCGAGGGCGACTATGTGATGACGAACACGCCCTCTGCGCTGGAAGAGATGGCCAAGCAGATGACCGAGATCGGCAGCCGCATCGAGATCGAAGCGTTCGACACCGGCCATCTCGCCCACGCCAAGGATCTTGTGAGGCGTGGCATCATCCCGGCACCGGTGGTCGTGCAGCTGTGTATGGGCGTGCCATGGGGTGCCCCCGATGACCTCAATACGTTCATGGCCATGCGCAACAACGTCCCGGATGACTGGACGTTCTCTGCGTTCTCCATCGGCCGCAACCAGCTGAAGTACGTGTCACTGGCCGCGCTGGCCGGTGGCAACGTCCGGGTCGGGCTTGAAGACAACATTTATCTCGACCGGGGCGTTCTTGCCACCAACGGCGACCTCGTCGAACGAGCGGTCACCATCCTCGAAGCGCAGAACTACAACATCCTCACGCCCGCCCAGGTGCGGGACAACCTACAACTCACAAAGCACGGCTGACCCGGATGACCAACGCACAATCGGACGCACGCCCGGCAAGCCCGGCTCCTGAATACACCCCGTCTCTGCCGACCAAGGCTGCGGTTGTCGGCTGTGGCGTCATCGGCGCGGCCTGGGCCAGCCGCATGCTGTTGAGCGGGGTCGACGTGAGCGTTAGCGATCCATCGCCCGACGCCGAGGCGATTCTCACCGAGGTGCTCGCCAATGCCGTTGCGGCCTGGGATGACCTTGGACTCTCCACTGACCAGCAGGGCACGTACACCATGTGCGCTTCGGTGGCCGAGGCGGTCGACGGCGCCGGGTTCATTCAAGAGAGCGCGCCGGAACGCCCCGATGTGAAGAAGGCCGTTCTTGCCGAGATCGAGTCGGCGGCACCGGCCGATGCGATCATCGGTTCCTCGACGTCGGGCATCAGGCCAACGGTGATGCAGGAGGGCATGGCCCATCCGGAACGGTTGGTGGTGGGGCACCCCTACAACCCGGTGTACCTGCTTCCCGTTGTCGAAGTGGTCGGTGGCGACCAGACCACGATTGGTAACGTCCGTCGAGCCCAGGGAATCTACGCCGCGTTTGGCATGCGCCCGATTCACTGCCGGGTCGAGATCGACGGGTTCATCGGCGACCGGCTCCTCGAAGCCCTCTGGCGTGAAGCGCTCTGGATGATCAACGACGGTGTGGCGACGACCAAAGAGATCGACGACATCATCACCCACGGCTTTGGTCTTCGGTGGGCCCAGATGGGGCTGTTCGAGACCTACCGGGTGGCGGGCGGCGTCGGTGGATTCCGCCACTTCATGGAGCAGTTCGGTCCCACCCTTGAGTGGCCGTACTCCAAACTCATGGACACGCCCGACTTCACGCCGGAACTTGTCGACACCATCGTTGAGCAGTCCGACGCTCAATCGGGAATGCACTCGGTCCGAGATCTCGAACGCATCCGCGACAGAAATCTCGTCGGCTTCCTCAAGGTCCTCGAAGAGAACAAGTGGTCGGCGGGCACGGTCATCGCCGACCAGCGGTAGGGCGTAGACCGACCGCTACTAGGCGCCGGGTTGCTGCAGGATCATCTCCACCGGGGCGATCCTCCCGGCCGTCAGGTTGGCGACCATGTTCTTGACCTTCTCCCCCACCGTCGGCCCCATGACCAGCTGCAAACCGATTGGCGACGGTGGCCGCGTCGCGGCCTGAGCGAAGAACTCCTTGGCGTTCTCGGTCCGATCGTTCTCGACAACAACGACAAGCCCCGCGTCGGTGGCCGCCTGACGATACACCTCTGGTGCAGCCACGTGGCTTGTGTCCGCATCGGCGGCCCAGGGCACCGGGAATGCAAAGTCGTCGGTGTTCTCGGCTTCGCCGGCGTTCTCGGCTTCGCCGGCGCTCCTGCCACTGGCAGCCCCGCTTGGCGCCATGATGTCGTAGATTCCGAACCGTCCGCCGGGACGCAACACCCTGGCAATTTCTCGCAGCAACGTTGACTTGTCCGCAATATTCATGCCGACGTGAATCAGGTAGCCACCGTCGACGCTGCCGTCAGCCAGGTCGACGGCGAGGGCGTTGCCGACCCTCAGGTCAATGCGGTCGGATAGGCCGAACCACTCGTTGATGGCCCGTCCGGTCTCCACGTAGTCCGCGGTGAGGTCGATACCGGTGACCTGCGCAACCCGGCCGATGACCGCCCGAGACGGCCCGCCGATGCCGCATCCGATGTCGAGCACATGGTCGGTTGCGGTAAGCCCAAGCTGATCGAACAGATGCTCGGTGGCGCCACGACCGCCGATGTGAAACTCATCGGCCGGGGCCAAGTCCTCAATGGTGACCGTCTCCGGGGACTTTCCGACTTTGGCGATCGCCGCCTCGATGGCGCTCAGCAGATCGGGCTGGGTGTAGTGACTGGTGATCGCCTCGTCAGACATCGCACCACTGTAGACACTCCGCCGCTGCAGACACTGCCCCGCTGTGGTGAGCGGGGGCTCGGACAGCCTTGCCCGCTTCGGTCAGCCTCGTGAGCCCCGGCGCATTCCCGGTGGCGGGCCGGTTTCGACCGGCACACCAAGCTCGTCCATGGTCTCTCGAACCTGGTCGACCACCTGCGTCACCCGGTCGACCGGCGGGTCGTTCGGGCCGACCAACGCCCATGCCGTGACCGTTTCCGCGAGCCCTTCAAAGTCAACCGCGAGGGCCAGGAGCGGAACGGCGAGGCGCTCCTCGATCCCCAGTTCACCTACCTCGCCGTAGCCGGACACCAGGTCATCGGGATCTGCGCCAGCGGCTGCAAGCCTGCCCAGATCTGCAGTCCGTATCTCCGGGATCGGCTGTACCGCTGCGGCGTCTAGACCCTCGGCTGTCAACCGTCGATCACCGACCACCACATGACGTTCCAGTTCCTTGCGGACGTGGCCGACGGCGGCGTCAAGCCTGCGGGACAGCTCCAGGACCGAGCCGACGAGCGCCGGATGGGGCTGCGCCAGCCGCATCAGCCCGGAGCGCAAGGTCCAGTCCCCTTCATAGGGGACTTCGGCGTAGTTGAGCAGCGACACCGAAGAGTCGAGCTTTGGGCTCTCACCGGTGCGGTGCCGTTCGGCCAATCGTCGACCTTGCTCGGCTGCGTCCATCGCCAACATCGTAGGTGCTGTAGCGGTTCGGGGCGGCGTAGGGCGCGCCGGTCAGTTCCAATCGGTGTAGAGCCACACCCCGACTCGTTGGTCATCGATACCAAAGACCTG
>CAZSTV010000232.1:0-4599 GCA_964609665.1 uncultured Acidimicrobiaceae bacterium | reverse complement strand
TCGACCGACTCGGGCAAGCGGATGTTGTGCTCACGTTCAACCCTGCTGATCCCTGAACCGGACAACAGCCCAACGACCACCCAAAGGATGGCAACCGTTCCCAGCACAAAAATGATCAGCGGGATGAAGCGGCCGCGCGTCTGCACCTCGTCTACCGATTCCTCGCCCATCACCTAAGCATTGCCCCAACAACGGCCACGCGCCAGTCTTTCTTGCAGGCGGCCGCCCGTCCTGGGTTCGGTCGAGCTATCGAAGTAGTTCATTGACCACTTCGGATGCTCCTTGGACCCGTGCGGACAACAGCCGCAGCAGGAACGCTTGGAAATCGGAGGCGATGTCGGGGTGGCTCGCTCGGAGCCGGTCAAAGTCGTCCCGGCTGAATTCATGGGTGGTGACAACGCCGTTGGCCACAACGTCGGCGGTGCGAGTACCGCCTGATACGAACGCCATCTCGCCCAGGATCGACCCCGGACCGACCTTCCGCAACCGAGACCCGATTTGTCGCTGACCGGGCAGGTGCACGGTCAGCGTTCCCGACTCGATAAGGAAGAGCGAGTCAGCGTCGGCGCCAGACCGAATGACGACCTCCCCATCGGGGAACTCCAATGTTGAGCAGTAACGCAAGAACTCTTCGGCCCGGCCGTTGAGCGCAAGGTCAAGTTCCGCGGCAAGGGTCTGGGCACGAGGCGCTGTGGCCTGGGCGAGCAGTTCGTCCTCGCAGTACTCAAGCGCCTGATCTTGGGTGTCGAACTGGCCGATGATGTCTTGTAGGTTCGCATCAGCCAGCCCTCTTTGTAGCGACGGGTCGGCGCCGGCGATGATGAAACGCGTTTCATCGTCCGCCAGGTTGGCGATGGCTCGGGTCAGTGCGTTGATGGCCGACGCATCCATTCCGGTCACCCGGGATACGTCGATGACAACAAAGGCCAGCGGGTTGTCACGGTCCCGTGTGCATTGCTCACGGATTATCGCAACAGTCCGCATCGCCGAGCCGAAGAAAAGGTATCCGTCCAAGACGACAACCTCAATTGCATCCCCTACGTCATCCAGGATGGAGCGAACCGAGTCTGGACGTTCGACCCTGCTGCGGACGGCGCGGCCGCTAAGCCGATAGCGGACCGGGTCGATCCTGCCGTATTGGATCACGAAGAACACTGCGGCCACGACAACGCCGAGCACCACACCTTCGAGCGCCCCGAAGGTGGCGATTACCACCAGAATGCCAATGCCGAGCAGCCGGTCTACCCAACGTGCGGGATGCAGGTGGGTCACAAGCCAACCCCAGAGCAGCGAAGCACCGAGTCCGGCCAAGATGCCGCCGGCCACCGCTCGTGGCATCAGCTCCACAATGCGATCACCGGCAACGATCACCAGAATGCCGAGCACCCCGGCGGCGACCGGGGCAACCCGTGTCCGAACGCCGAGTCGTCGGGCGAGGGTGGTGTCACCGACCAGGTGATAGCCACCGACGCCTCCGACACCACCGGCCAGCAGGTTGCCGACACCGGCCACCTGCAGCTCGTGGTTCAGGTCCATCTCGCCATCGGCGACCACTTCGATTGCCGAGAGGTTGAGGAGCAGACCGAGGACCGCCACTGTTGTCACCGCCATCAGCGCGGGGACCTGGCCCAGGATGACGCCCCAATCTGCGGCGGTGACATCACTCAAGGAGAAAGCCTGCCACCCCGCCGAGGGTGGGAACGGGCCGATCAGCCAACCGCCCGCTTCCACTGCACCGATGGATGACCAACCCAAGGTGACCCCAAAGAACATCGCGGTGGCTGCAACAATCCCGACGCTGACCGAGAGGGGTGGAAACTTCATCGCCACCGCCAGGGTGACGAAGAGGCTGAGGGCAAGCCCCGGCAACAGGTACTGCCACCTGTCGCCAACGACATCGCCGAGGTTCGACCACGCAACGTCGCGGTTGACCATCACCCGAATCCCGCCGGTCAGCATCAGCCAGCCCGTTCCGGCCAAGAAGCCGCCAACGACCGGATGAGGGATAAAACGAACGAGCGAACCCAACTTGAGCCGTCCGAGCAACAGAAAAGTCACGCCGATCATCACGCTGGATGAGGCAACCATTAGCAGGGCGGTCACGTCTCGAACGTCCCCGCTGAGCTCGGCCGTCGCAGGGACAACAAGCGTTGCCACCAGGACCGCAACGGTGTCCTGCGACCCGGCGCTGACACCGGGGAGCGTGCTCCGCCAGCCAACCAAAATGGCGACCAGGGCACCACCCAAAATGAAGGCGCCGACCGCTGTCGACAGCAGCGGTTCAAGCTGATCCCGAAAGATCAGCGCAGCGTAGGAAATGGAAACGCCGGTCTGGACCAGTGCGATCGCCCCGGCTGCTACGACCGTGGAAGCTGCTGTTCCAGCGCCCCGTTTCCGCTCATTGGTCGCACTCACCGGGTGAGCCTACAGGTGGCCGGTCGTCGTGATACCAGAGCACGGGATTCACCTATCGATCTCTTGATCCGACCCTGTTGCCGTGATAGCCCGGTGAGTGTGAAGCTCCTCGTACTACAACACATTGAGTGTGAGCATCCGGGTCGACTCCGCCACCTGCTGCGGGCTCACGATGTCGACTGGACCGCGGTCGAACTGGACCAGGGCGACCCAATTCCTCCGCTCGATGGCTTCGACGCTATGTGGGTCATGGGCGGACCGATGGACGTCTGGGACGTCGAAGAGCACCCATGGCTGGTCGAGGAAAAGCGTGCTATTCGACAGTGGGTCCAGGACCTTCGGCGGCCGTTCCTCGGTCTCTGTCTTGGCCATCAACTTCTTGCCGACGCTCTGGGCGGCGCCTGTGGCCCCCAGCAGCCGCCAGAGATTGGCGTTCTGGAAGTGGAGCTCACCGCTGAAGGACTGGCCGATTCGATTTTCGCCGGAATGCCGCCTCGACAACGAGCGCTGCAGTGGCACTCGGTAGCGGTGCGACAACCCCCTGATGGTGCTGTGGTGCTGGCCCGGTCGGACGCCTGCGAGGTGCAGGCGATGAGAGTCGGCAAGCATGCATGGTCGATGCAGTATCACATCGAGCTTGAGCCGGACACGGTGCCGAGCTGGGGAGAGATCCCCGCGTACCGGAACGCGCTCGAATCGTCTCTCGGCCCGACAGGTCTCGCCTCGCTGACAGAAGCGGCAGCAACCCACATGGATGACTTCGCCGTCAATGCCGAGATGCTCTACAAGAACTTTGCCGCAGCGGTCGCACGGGACGGATAGACAGCTTCGGCCTTCTGAAGGCCGTTCCGAATCGCAGTGACGGACTCGCTCTTGCCCAGCGGGAACAAAGTGGGAGACCAAGCGAACAATCGCCTGGGGTTACAATCTGCGAATGTTCCGGGGCGATTCGAGCTTCTTCCTCTCCCAGAGAATCGGGCGCTGGCGGTGGGTGTGGCTCCTGGCCAGCCTACCGGCCGCTGGTCTCGCGGTGGTTCTGGTCACCGCGCTGTTGTTCGAAGCCGTCGAGATCGCCGGGTTCGGCTGGGCAGAGGACGTGTCCGACCATCTCAACAGCGAGTCTGAGGCAGCGACGACAAGGCCGTCCTTGTTGGCAGCCGAGCAGGTATTCATCGGCATGGTCTTCTGGGCCGGAGCTGTTGTTGGAAGTGTTGTCCACGGGCGCCCGGTGCGCTCGTTGGTGGCGCCTGTCCGAGCCTTCGATTGGTCGATAGTTCGCCGAGTCCTCGTACTTCAAACGTCACTGTCTTTGGTACTTGCCGCTCCAATGATTGTGCTGCCGTGGCTGGACCGCCCCACCTTTGCCAGCCTCAGCTGGTCCGACGTCGCCTGGTTCCTGCCGTTGGCGCTGCTGACCGTCTTGCAGACGTCCGGTGAAGACGTCTTTTTCAAGGGCTACTTGCTTCGCCAGTTCGGTGCAGCAACCAGGGTCTTTTGGTTTGCTCCCACCATCGTGATCATCTTTTTCGTTTCGCTCCACATCGGGAACGCCGATCTCCAAGACCATCTTTGGATGTTGGTTCCGCTGTTCGTGTTGAGCGAAGCGATGATCGTCTACCTCATAATGCGGACCGGCGGGATGGAAGTTGCCCTCACCTGGCACTGGCTGAACAACACCTGGATCATCTTGTTCATCGCCGAGCGCGCAACGCAGGCTAACGATGCGACGCTCTTCGTTTTCGATGAGGACCAGAACACGATCGTCGACGATGTTGTCGGGAACGGCCTCTACGTTGTTTTTCTCGCCGTTCAGTTCCTGGCGTTTATCTGGCGCCGGTCGCCGTTCTACCTGGCACCGCACACCTGGACACCAGCAGAACCCGAGACCACGGCCGACCCGACCGAGCAACTCGAAGAGTTTGCCTAGCTGGGCCTGTTCGGCCGTTCGGCTGAGTCCCGCGCAAGTCGCAGCATTTCGCGCCGTACAAGCCCGCTGAATGGTTTGATGGCCAGCCAGTAGGCACCGAACACCAGCTTCGAGCGGCCGCTGCACGCCACCCGGGTCTCGGTGTGAAGCCGAGTGGTTCGGGTGCTGAGGGTCTCGGTGCGAAAGTTCCATGCAATGACAATGCGGTTAGCGACAGTGCGGTTAGCGACAGTGCGGTTAGCGACAGTGCGGTGTGG
>CAZSTV010000231.1:0-9464 GCA_964609665.1 uncultured Acidimicrobiaceae bacterium | reverse complement strand
TCGCGGTACCACTCGGTCCGACCCATCTCAGCGCCGCCGAGGCGACCCGAGGACTGGATCCGGATGCCCTTGGCACCAGCCTTCGTTGCGTTCTGCATGGCCCGCTTCATGGCCCGGCGGAATGCCATGCGGCCCATCAGCTGGTCTGCAACGCCCTGAGCGATCAGCGCAGCGTCCAACTCGGGCTGCTTGATTTCAACGATGTTCAGCTTGACCCGGGGGTTGCCGGTCAGCTTGGTGAGGCCGCTACGAAGCCGGTCGGCCTCGGAGCCCTTACGGCCGATGACAATGCCGGGACGAGCGGTGTGCACGTCGATCTGCAGCTTGTCACGGGTGCGCTCCACCTCGATGCGGCTGATGGCCGCGTTCGGGAGCTGGTTCATGAGGTACCGACGGATGCCGGCGTCCTCTGCGAGGTAGTCCCGGTACTCCTGGCGATCTGCGATCCAGCGAGACTTCCAGTCGGTGGTAACACCAAGGCGGAAGCCATAGGGGTGAACTTTTTGACCCATGCTATTTCACTCCCGTGTCATCGTCGGTATCGCCATCGGCTCCGTCGGCGCTTGGCGCCTCGTCGCTTGAAGTTGCATCCGCAACTTCGGACTCGGAGTCTGCTTCTTCGGCACTTCCTTCATCGGTGTCTACAACGTCGGCCTCTGCCTCAGTTGCTTCGGCCTCGATTGCCTCTTCGACTTCCTCGGCTTCTTCAACTTCGTCGGTCGGCTCTTCTGCCGGCTCGTCGGTTGCGGCCTTGGACTTGGCAACACGTGCGGCACGGTCGCCGCCGCCGTCGCTCTTGGTCTTCGAGCGTGATGCCCGACCCTCGTTCTTGAGCTCGGCGCTGACTCGGAGCTGATCGAGCTCCTCGTCGGTCAACCGTGCGACCTCGACAGTGATATGACAGGTCTGCTTGTGAATGCGACCGGCACGGCCACGGGCCCGAGGCCGGAAACGCTTGAGGGTGGGACCCTCGTCAGCGAAACAGGCGGAGACGAACAGATCGCCAGCCTGCAGATCCTCGTTGTGCTCAGCGTTGGCGACTGCCGAGGCGAGGCACTTGCTGATGACTTCGGAAGCGAGCCGCTCGCTGAAGTTCAGGATTTCCATCGCTTCGGCGACCTGCTTGCCCCGGATGAGGTTCAGCACAACGCGGGCCTTGGAGGCCGACATGCGAACCATACGGGAGTGGGCCTTGGCGCCCGGGCGGTTCTTCAAAGAACCTCGAACTGCGGAGCTGCTTGCGGCCGCCATCAGCGACGACCTCCCCGCTCCTGGCCAGCGTGAAACTTGAAGGTCCGGGTCGGTGAGAACTCACCGAGCTTGTGACCGACCATCGATTCGGTGATGTACACCGGCACGTGCTTGCGACCGTCGTGGACGGCGATGGTGTGGCCGACCATGTCGGGGATGATGGTGGAACGGCGAGACCAGGTCTTGATGACCCGCTTCTCTTTCTTGTCGTTCAGATCATCAACCTTTTTCAGAAGATGGTCGTCGACGAATGCGCCTTTTTTAAGACTTCTGGGCATGACTACCTCCGTCCCCCACGCTTGCGCCTACGGCGAATAATGAGGTCATCTGACTTCTTCCCCTTCTTACGGGTTCGACCTTCGGCCTGTCCCCAAGGGGAGACCGGGTGGCGACCACCCGAGGTTTTGCCTTCACCGCCACCGTGGGGGTGATCGACCGGGTTCATTGCGACACCGCGGGTTTGCGGACGCTTGCCCTTCCAGCGGGACCGACCGGCCTTACCGACCTTGATCAGTTCTGCTTCGGCGTTTCCGACCTCACCGACGGTTGCCCGACAGTCGATCGAAACTCGACGCATCTCGGTGCTCGGCAGACGCAGGGTGGCGGTGGTGCCTTCCCTGGCGACCAGCTGAACACTGGTGCCGGCGGAGCGGGCCATCTTGGCGCCGCCACCGGGCTTGAGTTCCACGGCGTGGACAACGGTACCGACCGGGATGAAGCGGAGCGGAAGTGAGTTGCCGGGCCGGATGTCAGCATTGGTGCCGGACTCGACCCGATCGCCGACCTTGAGGTCACGAGGGGCGAGGATGTAGCGCTTCTCACCGTCGTGGTAGTGGAGCAGAGCGATCCGGCAGTTGCGGTTCGGGTCGTACTCAATCGAGGCGACGGTTGCCGGAACGGCGTCCTTGTTGCGACGAAAGTCGACAACGCGATAGCGCTTCTTGTGTCCGCCGCCACGGTGACGAGAGGTCTTGCGACCGTGGTTGTTACGACCGCCGGTCGAGTGCTGCTTTGCCAGCAGCGACTTTTCAGGCGATGAAGTGGTGACGTCGGAGAAGTCGGAACTGGTTTGGAACCGACGACCCGGGCTGGTTGGTTTGCGTTTGCGAATAGCCATGGTTGCCCTTAGTTCGAGTACAGGTCGATCTCGCCCTCAGAGAGGGTGACGATGGCCCGTTTTGTCGTCGGTCGGAACGAAGTGGTGTTGTTGCGTCGGTTGCGAACCTGCTTGCCTTTGCGGTTCAAGGTGTTGACCTTGGCAACCTTCACGCCTTCAAACATCGCTTCGACAGCATCGGAGATCTCCGGCTTGCTGGCGCTACGAGCGACGATGAAGGTGTAGGCGTTGTTGTCTTCAGCGGTGACGAAAGACTTCTCGGACACCACCGGCTCGATGATCACGTCGTGTGGATCGTTCATGATTAGGCCTCGGCTCCAGTCGCAGTTGATGGGAGTGAGTCTTTTGAGAAGACCACGTAGTCGCTGACGAGCACGTCGTAGCAATTGAGCTGGTCGGTGGCGAGCACGTGCACCTCGGGGAGGTTCCGGAAGCTCTTCACCGCATTGGCGTCTTCACGGCCGATTACCACGAGAGCCCGACCTTCGACGCCAAGGGCGCTCAGCGCAGCCTTGGCCTGCTTGGTGCTCGGCTGATCGAAGTTGAACGAATCGACGACGAGCACTTTGTCGTCGGCGGCCCGGTCAGAAAGGGCGCAACGCAGTGCGGCCTTGATCATCTTCTTGTTTGTGCGCTCGGAGTAATCACGAGGCTTGGGACCGTGGGCGATACCGCCACCGATCCAGATCGGCGAGCGAGTGGAGCCGGCCCGGGCGCGGCCCGTGCCCTTCTGCTTCCATGGCTTTGCGCCGCCACCACGGACCTCTTTGCGGGTCTTGGTGCTGTGGGTGCCTGCACGGCGGGCGGCCAACTGTGCGTTGACTACCTGGTGCATGAGCGGAATGTTTGCAACGAGACCGAAGGTGTCCTCATCGAGTTCAACCGAGTCGGCGTCGGAGCCAGAGAGCGTCTTTACTGCAACGGTGACCATCAGGAGCCACTCCCGTCTTGGTTAGTGCTGCGCTTGATCGCATCGCGGATGATGACGGTGCCGCCCTTTGGTCCGGGCACGGAGCGCCTGACGAGGACGACGTTCTTTTCGGCGTCGGCCTGAACGACCTGCAGGCTCTGGGTGGTTACCCGATCCGAGCCCATGCGGCCAGCCATCTTTGTGCCCTTGAAGACACGGGCCGGTGTTGCACACTGGCCGATCGAGCCGGGCATACGGTGCACCAGGTGGGCGCCGTGAGTGGCTCGCTGGCCGGAGAAGTTGTGACGCTTCATGACACCGGCAAAGCCTTTGCCTTTGCTGGTGCCGATGGCGTCGACGGTGTCTCCGGCTTCGAAGGTGTCAGCGCCGAACTCGTGGCCGACGGTGAACTCCGACACGTCGTCCATGCGCAGCTCGACGAGCTCGGTCCCTGGTTCAACCCCGGCCTTGGCAAAGTGCCCGGCCTCGGGTGATGTGAGCTTGCGGGCCTCTTTGTGACCGATCGTGACCTGAATGGCGGAGTAGCCATCGGTAGCTGCGGTCTTGACCTGCACAACCCGGCAGGGTGTCACCTTTACAACGGTGACGGGGACGATCTTGTTGTTCTCGTCCCATACCTGTGTCATGCCGACTTTTTCGCCGACAATCGCCTTTTGAGTCATCTCGTTCTACTTTCCCCGTCAGAGGGCAACAGTCGGTTCCGTCACACGCTCATGCGTATGCACGGGCACATGGTGGAATCGGCGGACAGCCGTTCACGCGAACGCTCCGCCTGCGTTTCGCACGCCGAGCGGAGCGGGTTTCGGTTGTGCCAAATGGTTCTTCAGCCGGTGTGCTCCGAAGCCTTTTTGGACGTCAGTTAGGTGGTTGAGGTGTACGTTCCCGTGGTTGGAAGCCCAACAGGAGGGAGTTACTGCCTGAACCCAGACCTTCGTAGCCTAACGGCGGCCAGTGGCGGATCCTCACGCCTTGTCGTCACCGGAACCTGTTTTTTGAGCAGTGTTGAAGGATTTTGTCGGGCTGAGGCCCAAAACCCTTTGACAGGGCTCAGCTGCCGATGGATTCGAACCGGGAAAGCAGCCGGAAGAAGGCAAAGGTGACCACAAAAACGGCCAGGCCGACCCATTCATTGCCGCTGGGGATGAGGGCCGCGAACAACCCGAAGCCCGCCGAAAGGGCGGCGAGCAGACCAAACGCGCCGACGAACCGGGGTTCGAGACGGCCGGCGACCCCAAAGGTGATGCAGCCGAGCACCATCGCGCCGATGAGAGCGGCGATGACCGCAGGCGATGTGGTGATCTCGGTGCCGGCATCGGCCGCGTCGGCGGCGAACAGCATCATCATCTGCCCTTGCCGCCCATCAGCTCGCCGAGCGAGGTGTTGAGGGCGCCACGGATGCGAGGGTTTCGTAGTTTCCAGATGACGCCGTCCACGAAGAAATGGTGGAGCTGGAACGCTGCGGTCATCACCGCGAGCGACACGCCGAAGGCGACCGGGGAAATGGACGAGACAAGCCGAGCGCTACCGCGGAACATGAACGCGCCAATCAGGAAGATCAGCAGACCCCATACCGCGGTCTCTTTCACCAGGCGGGATCTGGATCCCTCTTCGCCGGTGACCACCTGCCGTTCCTTCATCTGCATGAACCACGCAATAAAGAGGTACTGGATGGAGTGGAAGAGGTTGACGAACTCGATGTAGCTGCGGGTTTCCCAGGTCCCGACCGCCAACTTGAACCAGGTGAGCTGGGCCAGGGCCGGGATGACCAGAATGACCGGGAACCTTCCGGCGGAGCGCTGGGTTGCATCGACGACGGCCAGGATCAGCACCATGCCGAGAGCGATGACCGCCCAGTTGGTGAAGTCCGACACCCAGGTCGGGATGCCGATGCTGGGAATGACGACGTCACCAAAGGTGATGGTGGTGCCCGGAAGCTCGGCTCGGGCCTGCACATCGGCACAGGTGGCAAAGACAAACCACGTGAGCGACCAGCGCAGCAGCGGCGTGACCGTGAAGCCGGCCCGCCGGGCGTACAGCACGGTCAGGCCGATGGTCTGGCCGCTGAAGTGATACGGCGACCAGATGAAGAACAGCTTCACGAACCACGGCGCAACCGTTGCCGGGTTCATCAGCGCCAGGACGGCACCGATGCCAACGATGATCGGTACCCCGAAGGCGGTCACCGGGTACTGGCTCACCGTTTCCTTCGAGCGATAGAGCCTGTAGCTGGTCGCCGCGAAGTGCGGCCAGTTCAAGACCCAGAACGCAAGCACCGCCCAGCGGGCGGCCGATTGTCCGAGGAAGGTGGCGGTCTCGGCCCCGGAGTCCTGGTCGAGGAAGACCACCCCGAACCGCAGGTAGACAAAGAAGAAGATGGAGAAGCCACCGAGGAAAAACCCGTCGACCCAGGCATTGACGAAGTAGGGGCGGGCTTCCGCCGCGACCTCACCACCGGCTCTATTCGCTGTTGCCGTCATCGTCCCATGCCCCGTACCGATCCCATCGCGTTCCCCGTTGCGCTTGAAAGCCCGCCCGACCTCTATTCGTCGGATTCCCCGTTGCGGATTCACGGCTGATTTCCCCGCGTTACCGTACCGCTACCAGCGAGCCCTACCGGCTTCTGCCCGCTCGGAGCACCAGCACGTGATTGCCAGCGCCAAACTCGATCTCGGTGGTGAAGTTCGTCTCCGGGTGGAGTCTGCTCAGTCGATCGAGCAACCACTGCGCGGCCCGCTCGGCGTCGTCGGCGGTCGGGCATCGGGCCATGGCCTCCCGGCCACCCTTGTTCAGCAACCGCTCACTGCTGGTGAGGATGGGTGCAGGATCGACGACGAACAGCTCGTCGGACCACGCGACGATGGGTTCGGTGTTTCCCTTTCCGGTGTTGCACTGCCGATGGGCGAGGCGCTCCGGCATCTGAACAAGTCCCTTGGCCTTCTTGTTCGCCTTCTTCGATTTGGTGTGGCGGCTGTCGACACTCGGACCCTGGTCATCGTTGACCGAACGATCGCCATCCACCGGGGCGTCGCATAACCAGCACCGCCAGCCGTCGGCCTCTCCAACCTCTTCAATCGTGCGCATCGCCGCCAAATCTAGCCGCTGCGATCGACCCACCGTGCCTGACGGCCGTGCACCCGCTTCGGCGCCCGGGCCCGTGTTGGGGCTGGCGCGATAACCACAATGGGGACCGAAGCGGTGCCGCTACCGTTGCACCGTGGCAATCAGACTCATCGCGAGCGATATGGACGGCACGCTGCTGGCTCCCGATCACCGCATCTCTCGTCGCACGCTGGAAGCAGTTGCCGCAGCCAGGGAGGCGGGCATCGAGGTGCTGCCCGTCACCGGGCGAGGGTTCCGTAGCGCCGTTGGCATCCTGGAGCCGGCCGAGCTTGAGACCGCGGTGTGTTCGAACGGCGCGCTGATCTATGACCTCTCAAACCAGGCGATCGCTCAGACCTACCCGATCGGCGGACAGGTGGTCCTGTCGGTCATCGACGAGATCAAGCGTCAGCTTCCCACCGCGGTGTTCGGTTGGGAGACCGCAACCGCCATCAGTTTCGACACCGGCTTCCACGACGAGCCGCCGCCCTGGTTGACCGAGCCGGAACCGGTCGACGGTGCGACCCCCGTCATCAAATTGTTCGTCACCCACCCCGAGGTTAGGGAGGCTGCGTTGCAACACGCCGTGGCCCCGATGCTGCCGGACGGCATGCAGGTCTCAACGTCTGGGGCACCGTTTGTGGAGGTGACTGCCGCCGGAGTGAACAAGGCGACCACGTTGGCAAAGGTGGCGGCCGCAAAGGGCATCGACCGGTCCGAGATCATGGCCTTCGGCGACCAGATGAACGACCTGCCCATGCTCGAGTGGGCCGGGGTAGGCGTTGCGATGGGCAACGCACGACCGGAGGCCACAGCGGCGGCCGATCGGGTCACGGCGACGAATGCCGACGACGGCGTTGCGCAGGCAATAGAAGAACTGCTGGCCTAGGCGCCCATGGGAGAAATCGCCAGTGTGCTGTTCGACGTTCTGGGGCCGGTCGCCGTATTGGTCGGACTTGGCGCGGTGCTCGGGCCGCGGTTGCAGATCGACGCCGGTTCGCTCTCCCGCCTGGCCTACTGGGTCTTCGGGCCGGCCTTTGTGTTCGGCCTCCTCGCCGAAGCCGACCTCGAGCGGTCCATCGTTTTCAAACTGATCGCCGCGGCAACGGTCGGCATGGTGGCCGCACTGGCCGTGGCGGTGCTCTGGGCTCTCATCACCAAGAGCACCTATGAGATGGGGGCGGCGGTCGCCATGACCAGCGTCTGGGGAAACGTCGGCAACGCCGGGCTCGCCATCGTGGCGTTCGCCCTCGGCGACGATGCCTTGCCGGTGGCCGGGGTTTTGATGGTGACCATCAACCTGACATCGCTGGTGCTCAGCGTCGGCATGGCCCAAGCAAGGAACGCCTCGATCGTCGCCGCGATCAGCCGTGGCTTCACGGCGCCCATGTCGATCAGCGGGGCGGTTGCGGTGGTGGTGAACCTGCTCAACATCGACGTGCCGCTGTTGGCCGGCCGATCGATCGGGCTATTGGCAGATGCTTTGATTCCCGTCATGTTGTTCACCCTCGGGCTGCAGCTGGTGTCGAGCGGACGGCCTCGCTGGTCCAACGACCTCACCGTCATCGGCGTTGCGAAGTTGGGGGTGGCTCCGGTGGCGGCTTGGGGAGCCGGGCGCCTACTGGGGCTTGAGGGCGATGCGCTCGACGCCGTGGTAATCCAGTCGGCCATGCCGCCTGCGGTCTTCTGCGCCGTTGTTGCCACCGAAAATGACCTCGTGCCGGACCGAGTCACCGCGGCGGTTGTCGTTGTGACCATCGCATCGGCGTTCACCCTGCCGATCGTGCTACTCATCGTCTGATCCAAGTTTTGTGGCGTTGACCGAAAACCGCCGGTCGCCAGCCGAGCGGGAAACCTAAGCTGTGCTCCCCCGGCCCCGGTCGCCACTAGCGACTCGATGCCACACACCTTCAGGAGGCAACAACCAATGGCCACAGACCAAGGCGCAGCGTTCCGAGCACTTCACCGTCCCGGGTCACCGTTCATTCTGGCCAACGCGTGGGACCTTGGTTCCGCCAAGATGTTGACCGCCATGGGGGCTGAAGCGATCGGCACCTCCTCAGCCGCCCACGCCTTCACGCTCGGCAGGCCCGACGGTGGGCTGGTGACACGCGATGAGGCATTGGCCCACGCTGCCCAACTGATCTCGGCGACGCCACTTCCGGTTTCCGGTGACTTTGAGAACGGGTTTGGCCACTCGCCAGACGAGGTGGCGGAAACGGTGAGGCTGTCCGCCGAGGTTGGTCTCGCAGGCATTTCAATCGAGGACACCGAGCTGCCATCGTGGTCGGCCTACGACTTCGACAAATCGGTTGAACGCATCGCCGCTGCGGTCGATGCCGCACGATCGCTCCCGAACGACTTTGTCCTCCTGGCCAGGGCGGACGGCGTGATGAACCAGAGCTACGACGTTGACGAGGGCATTCGACGGTTGCAGGCCTTCGACGAAGCCGGGGCCGACGCACTGTACCTGCCGCTCCCTCCGGACATGGCAGACATTGCCCGCATCTGCTCGTCGGTGTCCAAACCGGTGAACGCCTTGGCGGCCGGTTCATTCACCAAAGTCAGCTACGACGATTTCGCGGCCGCCGGTGTGGCCAGAATCTCTCTGGGCTCCGCCTTGGCCAGCGTGACCCATCGAGCCATTCACGAAGCTGCCTCCGCAATGTTCACCGATGGCGACTTCAGTCCGCTTGGCAACAGCCTCGGTGGTGACATCGTCGACGACATGCTCAGAGCAATCGACGGCTGATGTCCGGTGAAGCCACCGGATCGGCATCGGCGAGCGCCAGCTAGGAAGGTGTGGTCGACCGACCGGAGTCGAGAAAGGCTCGACCTCGGGGCGACAGTTCGTAGCCGATCTTCAAACTGATGGTCAGACCGAGGTTCTTCAGCTTGCGGACGTCGAGCTTGAATGGTTTGGTCTCGCGCCCGACCATTTCGGCAAGATCCGGTGCTCGCCGGGCCGGGAAGCGGGCGATGAGGTCGAGGGTCTCGGCCGTCCACGGGCCCGATCGCTACCTCGCCGTCGATGATCAGCATCACGGTCTTCTGGACCTGGCCTTC
>CAZSTV010000230.1:0-9504 GCA_964609665.1 uncultured Acidimicrobiaceae bacterium | reverse complement strand
CGTAGTGCGGTTACCGTTGTGACGGGTGCTGGCGACTTGTCTGATCGTTCTGCGCAGCGGCGAGTTGGTGGTGACTAGCGTCGGTTCCGGCGGGCCAATTCGCGGCGAGCTTCACGGTCGGCGTCTCGTTTTGCCAGTACCTGCCGCTTGTCGACCGTCTTGCGGCCTCGGCCGAGCCCCAGTTCGATCTTGGCCCGATCGTCCTTGAAATAGAGGGCCATCGGCACAAGCGCCAGGTGGTCCTGCTCGGTCTTGGAGTTCAAGCGGTTGAGTTCCGCCCGGTGCATCAGCAGCTTGCGCTTCCGCATGGGCTCCTTGCGAAGGTGGCTGCTTTCGCGGGAGTACGGCGAGATGTGCAGCCCGACGAGCCACAGTTCGCCCTGCTCAAAGCGAGCGTAAGAATCGCTGATCTGGACCTTGGACTCGCGAAGGGACTTCACTTCGCTACCGCGCAGCACGATGCCCGCTTCGAAGGTCTCGCTGATCTCGTAGTTGCGCTTCGCCTGCTTGTTCGTGGCGACCATCTTGACGGCCATCGTCTAAGGGTATCGGTCCGCTCAACCTTGGCGCTGTGAGTTCGTCAGGGGGCCACCGCTAGCCTGGTGGTGGTGTTGGTGCTTTCCAGGACCCATTGGCTGCAGATGTTGGCAGCTGCGTGGGACGCGTACCCCCTTGAAGGCTGTGGCCTGCTGATCGGCCAGCCCGGTGGGGACGTGGTGGAGCGGTTTGTCCCGATCCGCAACGATGCCGAGTCCTCGCGGATCTACCGCCTGGACGGCAGCGAGTATGCCCGGGCCGCAATGCGGGCCGATGATGATGGCTTGGACATCATCGGTGTGATGCATTCACACACCCACACCGCCGCCTATCCATCGCCAACCGACGTTGCCGAGGCCTCCAAGCCGCTGGTCCCGCCGGACTGGCACTGGGTGATTGTCAGCCTCGGCTGGGGGTATCCGGAGCTGCACAGCTTCAAGATCTCGGCCTCAACAGCCGGTGGCGTTGAGGGTGACATCGGTAACGGCAATGGAATAGATGAGGAGCCGATTCGGTTGTTGGAGTAGAATCCCTACTTATCCGATCAGGATTAACGGGATTCAGCTCCGGCGGGGCGCTTGCGTCACCATCGTCGGCTCGTTTAACTCATCAGCTACCGGCTGGAGGTTCTCCATGGCCACCGTTCACGTTCGTATTCCCACCGTTCTCAGGCCGGCGGCCGCCGGTCAATCCCAGGTGTCGGTAGACGGCCAGGCCATTGGCCAGGTCGTCGACCAGCTCATCGCCGACTATCCGGGGCTGGAGGCCAACCTGGTGGATGACGATGGCCAGGTCCGAAAGTTCGTCAACATCTACCTGAACGACGAGGACATCCGCTTTCTCGAAAAGCTCGAAACACCGGTTGTCGACGGGGACGAAGTTGCGATTCTGCCAGCAGTAGCCGGCGGTCAGTAGAGCCGACCATGGCGGTCTACCAGTCGGTGCTCGACCTGGTGGGGGATACCCCCATCGTCGACGTCTCCCAACTCAGCCCGAAACCGACGGTGCGGATTCTGGCCAAACTCGAAGGGCAAAACCCTGCGGGGTCGGTCAAGGATCGGATCGCCCTGTCCATCGTCGAGGCCGCCGAGGCCGATGGCACCCTCCGAGAAGGATCGATCATCATCGAACCGTCGTCGGGCAACACGGGTATCGCGCTGGCAATGATCTGCCGTGACCGGGGCTACCACCTCAAGGTGGTCCTGCCGGAAAACGTGACCGTAGAGCGCCGCCAA
Organism: uncultured Acidimicrobiaceae bacterium; assembly: GCA_964609665.1. Lineage (GTDB taxonomy): Bacteria > Actinomycetota > Acidimicrobiia > Acidimicrobiales > SZUA-35 > JAHELU01. The sequence goes on along the minus strand of CAZSTV010000230.1, from coordinate 7,732 downwards.
CTGCTCGAAGCTTTCGGGGCGGAGATCATTTCGTCCCCAGGCGCTGAGGGTTCCAACGGTGCCGTGCGGCGAGCCGAGAAGTTGTCGGCCGAGAACCCGACCTGGGTCTTCCTCAATCAGTACGGCAACGAGGCCAACCCGACCGCCCACTTGACGGGCACCGGCCCCGAGATTCTTCGTGACGTTCCCGACATCACCCATTTCGTCGCCGGGCTTGGCACCAGCGGCACGCTAATGGGGGTGGGCTCCTACCTCAAAGAGCACAAACCGGACGTGAAGATTTACGCCGTCGAACCGCCAAGCGGTGAACGGGTTGAAGGTCTGCGGAACCTTGAAGACGGCTATGTGCCCCCGATATTCGACAAGTGGGGCGGCATGGATCTCCTCGATGGCAAACGGATTGTCCGCCCGCTCGAGTCGCTTACCTGGACAAGAAGGCTTGTGTCCGAGGCCGGCATATTCGCCGGAATCAGCAGCGGCGCGGCGCTGGCAGGCGCGGTCAAGGTCGCCGACCGGATCGACGAGGGCGTCATTGTGTTTGTGGTCTGCGACGGCGGCTGGAAGTACCTCTCGACCGGGGCGTACACCGAACCGATCGAGCAGATCGCCGAGCGTCTCGACGACGTGATCTACTTCTAGCGCTGTACGCCGTCGAGATCGGCTCTGCTTCGCCGGAGGCGACGCCTGCCGGTCCAGCCGAGGGCGGCGTGAAGGTCATCTCGCTCCCGCTCAAGGGTGCCGATGCGCTGGGCAAGGAACGTCCGCTGTGACCGCTCGTGGTCGAGTTGCTGTCGTATCTCCTCGGCCCGGGCTTCGGCCACGGCCCGCTCTTTGTCCAGCTCAGCGGTAGTGTCGCGGACTTCGGCCAGCTCTGCGGTCGCCCGTTCCCGCTCGGCCCGCTCGGCATCCAGATCTGCGGCGGCCAGCTTGAGCTTCTTGGTGACTTCCTGCGTCTCGGCCCGAGCGGCGGTGGCCTGGGTTTTGGCCAGCACGACGGCGGCATGAGCGGCAAGCGTCTCGGAGATGTAGCGATCAAGCTGCTCGGGATTGTGCGACGGGGGCGGTCGAGCACCGGTAAAGTCGAGGGGCCAACCCTCACGGTCGGCTATTGCGGCAAGGGCGCGAGACGGCAGCGACCACTCGTCATCACGCTGCACTGCTTCGGGTAGGGCACCGCCATCCAGGCGGCCCTGAAGGGTTTTTTGGGAGATGCCAAAAGCCCGTGCAGCCTCGGTTAGTTGTACCAGCTCTGCGCCATTCACGGACAGAGCTTATGCAGCTGGCGTGGCCCATTCAAGGAATGAATGAGAAAGCCCGTGGCGGACTTCTTTTCGAAATACTCCTACAAAGGGACTATATATTCAGCACTATGCAGCAACATGCAGGCACATATGGCGAAATAGTGCGAGGTAATCTGACGAACTGACTACTGGTTACTACGCCTTGTCCGCAGCGAGGGCGGCGAGGACATCGTCCAGGGTCGGCTCCGGTCCGTCTTTGAACCCCGCCAACCGTTCGTAGAGGTTCTCGGCTCCTCGATGGAACTCCGGCGGCAGGCCGACCTCGCTCATCGTGTCGGCGATCTCGGCCATCTCCCCGGCAAACCGCCACGCCTTTCTGCTGACCGCAGGAGCGACCCGCTCGGACCGCTCTCCGAGGCCGGGCTGGGAGATGTCCCATTCCTCACGCAGCACCTCTCGAACGCCGGAGGCCTCGGCCAGCGCATTGATGGCGAGCAGCAGCGCGCTCTGGCCCTTCGTCCAACCGGCATAGGCCATCTTCAGTGCGGACGCCGCCCCCGTCTCGGCAGAGTCCGAGATGGCCCGGACGTCGAGCGGACCACCGGCCCACAGTTCGACAAGGTCGGCCGCATCGGGGCCGGCGAGGTACAGCCGGGTTGTGCCGGGTGACAGTGCCGGGGGTCCGATGACCCCGCCGTCGACGTATCGGGAGAACTTCGCCCCGATCGCCATGGAGGTCATGGGGGAGATGGCATTGGCGTCAACGTAGATGCCGTCGAATCCGCAAGCGGCAACCTCATTTGCCACCTCGATGGCTGCGGCCGGCGGGCAGATTGAGACCACCACGTCTGACTGCTCGCACAGCGTTGCGACGTCGCCAGCATCGGTCATCCCGGCCGAAGCTGCTCGGTCCACCGAAGCGGGGGAGCGGCCGTTGCCCGCCCACACCGCTGACACGTTTGCGGCGGCGGCGATGGTTACGCCCATTTGTCCCGGATGGAGTATCCCGATGGTGGTCATGACGCCATCGTGGCAGCGGCAGCCGTCGATGATCAACCGCCCTGGCTGTCCACGGTTGGTTGGCACGGCGGGGCCATGCCCATCGGGCGCCGCCACGTCTCGTAGCCTTGCAGGGTGGATCAACGGCCCATCGGGATGTTCGACAGCGGGTTCGGCGGTTTGACCGTGGCCAGGGCGACGATCGACCTGTTGCCAAACGAGGATCTGGTCTACCTCGGTGACAATGCCAGGTACCCCTACGGTCCTCGGTCCGCAGAAGAGGTCCGCGAGTTCTCGTTGGAGATCGCCTCGGTGCTCCTCGGCCGCTTTGACGTGAAGGTCCTCGTCGTTGCCTGCAACACCGCGACGGCCGCAGCGCTTAACGACCTGATCGCCGAACTTCCCATCCCGGTGCTCGGCGTGATCGAACCGGGGGTGCGAGCGGTCATCCAGGCATCGGAGCGGAACCGCTTCGGGGTGATTGGGACCGTCGGCACCATCGGTTCTGGTGCGTATGAAGACGTGGTCAACCGGTTGTCGAGCGACGCATCGGTCACGACCTGCGCCTGCCCGGGCTTCGTCGAGTTTGTCGAACGCGGGGTCACCTCCGGACCGGAGGTCGAGGTTTTGGCCCGCCGACTCCTCGCCCCGGTGATCGACGCCGACATCGACGCGCTGCTCCTCGGCTGCACGCACTACCCGTATCTGAACAAGGTGATCGGCGAAGCGGTCGGTCGGGGCGTGGTGTTGGTCTCCTCCGCGGACGAAACCGCCTTTGCGTTGGCCCGGATGTTGGGCGAATTGGATCTGGAAAATCCGGCGACCAATCGGGCCGGACGGCAGCAGTTCCTCTCTTCCGGTGATATACGTGCTTTTACCGAATTGGGAAGTCGCCTGCTCGGTCCGGAGTTGATCGACGCCGAATTATGGCGCCCGAAGCGACCGACCGAGCACAGGCACGAACCTGGAACTACGTAGAGGGAGCACCATCATGAGGCCAGACGGACGACGTACAGACGAACTGCGCCCGGTTTCGTTCCAGCGTGACTTCACCGACATGGCGGACGGTTCGGTCCTGGTCAGTTTCGGCCGGACCCAGGTGCTGTGCACCGCCTCGATCGATGATGACGTACCGCGCTGGATGCGCGACTCGGGCGAAGGCTGGGTCACCGCCGAGTACAACATGCTGCCCGGCTCAAGCCCGGAACGAATCCGTCGTCGCACCTCGGGTCGCGACCAGGAGATTCAGCGGCTCATCGGCCGCAGCCTCCGAGCGGTCTGCGACATGAAGCTGCTCGGTGAGCGCTCCATCACCGTCGACTGCGACGTCCTCCAAGCCGATGGTGGTACCCGCACCGCCTCGATCTGCGGCGGCTACGTCGCCCTGCATGACGCCCTTGCTCGCCTCGTTGCCAACGGCGACCTTGCCCAGCACCCGCTTACCGACAACTGTGCTGCGGTCAGCGTTGGCATCATCGACGGCGAATGTCGCCTTGACCTTCCCTACGCCGAAGACGCCGGGGCCGAGGTTGACATGAACGTGGTAATGACCGGAGCGGGCAGCTTCATCGAGGTGCAGGGCACCGCCGAAGGTGCCGTCTTCGAGCGGGATCAGCTGAACACGCTGCTCGACCTTGCGGCCGGTGGCATTGCGTCCATCGTCGAAGCGCAAAATGAGACTGTGGCAACGCCGCCGGCGGCGCGACGGCCGCGCCCGTAACCGGCCGGTCCGGCCCAGACAGCGACGGTGATAGCAGCGATAGCGGGGCCACGAGCATGAGTGAACCTGCGCGGCTTGTCGTCGCGTCCGCGAATCAGGGCAAGATTTCCGAACTCGTGGCGTTGTTCGCCAGCCACGGCATTGATCAGCGGTACACGGTGGAACCACGACCTGCGGGCCTGGCCGACACCATCGAGGACGGCGACACCCTCGAAGCCAACGCCACAAAGAAGGCCACCGAGGTCTGCACCTTTGCCGGTGCTACTGCACTGGCCGATGACACCGGCCTCTTCGTTGACGCGCTGCACGGCGCACCGGGGGTCCGCACCGCTCGCTACGCAGGCGAGGAAGCGACCGACGCCGACAACATCGAGAAGCTGTTGGCATCGCTCGACGGCGTGGACGATCGACGGGCGAGGTTCCAAACCGTCATTGCGCTTGCGCACCCTGATGGCTCGGTGCTCCTCGCCACCGGAACGGTCGAGGGGACCATTGCCGAGGCGCCCATGGGCGACGGTGGCTTTGGCTATGACCCGGTGTTCATGCCGGTCGAAGGTGATGGCAGGGTGTTTGCCCAGATGACCTCGGAGGAGAAGAACCTCATAAGCCATCGAGGTCGGGCGCTGCGAGCGCTCATCGACCAGCTGTCCGTCTAGTAGCCGGGCTAGCTCTCGCCAACTCCGGGTGGTGCGGACGGGGGGAGTCGAACCCCCACACCCTTTCGGGCGCCAGGACCTAAACCTGGTGCGTCTGCCAATTCCGCCACGTCCGCAGCTCTGGCTTGGGCCGAAGCCACACGGTTCGTCAGGCCCCGATGTTGCTGGCATGGTCGGCGGAGACCAGGCCCGTCGCGGTGGCGAATTCGACAAGCGTTTTGCACAGTCCACCGTAGCTGACTCAGCGACGGTAACCTGGCAATTATGACTAGCCCTGCAATCCCCACCGCCGAAATCCCCAGCAACGGGTTTGGCTTTGATATTTACCAACAGTTGCTGAAGCAGCGGATCGTTTTTCTCGGCCAACAGGTCGATGACACCATCGCCAACTCCCTTGCAGCACAGATCCTGTACCTTGCCGGGCAAGACCCGGACAAGGACATCTGGTTGTACATCAACTCACCCGGTGGCTCGGTCACCGCAGGCATGGCCATCTATGACACCATGCAGTTCGTCAAGCCGGACATCGCCACCGTGTGTCTTGGACTCGGCGCCTCGATGGGCCAGTTCCTGCTCACCGCCGGCGCCGCAGGCAAGCGCTACGCGCTGCCTCACGCCAGGGTCCTTATGCACCAGCCAAGTGCCGGTGTGCAGGGCCAGGCGGTCGACATCGCCATTCAGGCCGAAAACCTGATCAAGATCAAGCAGGAGATGGCCGAGCTCATCGCCGAGCACTCCGGCCAGACAGCGGACCAGATCAACGCCGACTCCGATCGTGACCGTTGGTTCAGCGCCGAAGAGGCAAAGGACTACGGCCTGCTGGACCACGTGATCTCACGGGCCGGTGAACTCCCGGACAACTAGTCCGGCAATCAACCACTCTGTACCGATCGCCCGGGCCACACGGTCCGGGCGATCGTTGTTTTGGGCCAGCGGCCTCTAACCGTCGAGGCGTCCGTGCCAGGCCTCGGTGGCCAGCTTCCGGAGTTCGGTGACTGCGGCACCCAGCCCGTCGGGGTGACGGAACATAGCGGAGCCGGAGATCAACACGTTGGCCCCTGAGCCGGCCGCGCCCTGGATGGTGTTGGCGCTGATCCCGCCATCGACCTCAAGATCGATCCAGTGCTCCGCGGTGTCTAGCAGCCGGCGGGTGGCGTCGATCTTCGGCTCCATCGTTTGGATGTAGGCCTGCCCGCCGAATCCGGGGTTGACCGTCATGATCAACACCATCTCGAGCAGGTCGAGCACCGACGCGATGGTCTCGATCGGGGTGTGAGGGTTGAGGGCGACCGCAGGCGCCGCGCCCATTTCCTTGATGGCGGCCAACGTGCGGTGAAGATGGGTGCAGGTTTCGGCGTGCACGATGATGATCTGGCAGCCGGCTTCGATGAAGCGGGGGATCAGGTGGTCGGGCTCCTCGATCATCAGGTGTGCCTCGAACGGCACCGACACCGCGGAGCGGACTGAAGCGATGACGTCGGGCCCGAAGGTGAGGTTCGGCACGAAGCGTCCGTCCATCACGTCGAACTGGATGCGATCGACGCCAGCCTGTTCCAACGCCTGACATTCGTCGCCGAGCCGGGCGAAGTCCGCAGGCAGGACCGAGGGGGCGATGCGGATCGGAGGGGGTATCCGCGAGGGGTTCTCTTCTGCGGTGGAAGTGTCAGGGGAAGCCATACGCTCTCAATCATGCCAGCGCCCGCCTCCAACCCCGACGATGCCGCAACCGAGAACACTCCAGCCCCAGACCTCGACCACGGTGCATCCGATGATGCAGTGGGGTTTGCTGCAGCGGAAGAGTCGGAGTCGGAGTTTGAAGTTGAGGTTAACCGGGTCGCCACCGGTGGGGCTGCGCTCGGGTCTGCGCCCGATGGCAAGACCACCTTTGTGACCGGAGCGATCCCCGGCGAGCACCTGACGGTGTCGCCGGTGGTGGTGCATAAATCTCGGATTGAAGCGGTGGTGTCGCAGGTGTTGCGCCCATCGCCCGACAGGGTTGAGCCGCCATGTCCCCATGTTGGCGACGGGTGCGGTGGGTGCGACTGGCAGCACATCACCGAGAGTCGGCAACCGCCGCTTCGCCGGGAAATCGTTGCCGACTGTCTGCGTCGCCTGGCCAAGATGGACGACGTCGAGATCCGGCCGGGACCCACTCTTTCCCCCGTCGGCTATCGCACGACGGTGAGGGCCGCAGTGGTGAACGGCAAGGCCGCCTACCGCAAGAGCGAGTCCCATGACACCGTCACGGTGGACCAGTGCCTCGTCGCCCATCCGCTGGTCGAGGAACTGCTCGTCGACGGCTACTTCGGGGCCGCGACCGAGGTGGTGGTCAGAGCCGGAGCCAATACCGGGGAGCGGCTCGTCGTCGTCGATCCTGACGCCGCCGATGTGCGAGTTCCCGACGGGGTCAAGGTGGTTGGGCGAGATGAACTGCTGACCGGAAAGCGACCCCACTACCACGAGGAGATTGGCGGACTCCGTTTGCAGATCTCGGCCGACTCGTTCTTCCAGTGTCGCGCTGACGGTGCCATGGCCCTCGCCGAGCTTGCTGGTGATGCCGTCTCCGACGTTGCGGGAACGCTGCTGGACGCGTACTGCGGGGTTGGCCTCTTCGGCGCTCTGGCCGGCATCGGCCGACCGGTGATCGCCGTTGAGTCAAACCCCTCGGCGGTGGCGGACGCAACCTACAACCTCGGCGCTCACGGCCGGGTCATCGAATCTGACTTTGAGCGCTGGAACGTCGAGCCGGTCGGTGTGGTCATCGCCGACCCGTCTCGGGCCGGGCTGCGGGCAAAGGGCTGTGACCGAATCGCCGAGACCGGCGCTGGCGCCGTGGCCCTCGTGAGCTGTGACCCGGCATCGCTGGCTCGCGACGCCACATTGCTCGCAGGCCACGGATACACCCTCGACCACGTGACCGTGCTCGACCTCTTCGGCCACACATCTCACATCGAGACCGTCAGCCGTTTCACCCTCACCTAGTCAGAAGCTCGCCGGGGAGCTTTGCCCGATCAACTGGGGAGCTTCGCTCGGCTAGCTGGGGAGCTTCGCTCGGTTAACCGGGGAGCTTCGCTCCTTTGAACGCAAATTCGGAGACTGGTTTGCGGTCGCTTGGC
>CAZSTV010000229.1:0-9508 GCA_964609665.1 uncultured Acidimicrobiaceae bacterium | reverse complement strand
CGGGCGCGCTCCTGGACTTTGGGGGCCGCCGGAACCGGTGCGTTGAGCATGAGCGTTGGGTCGTCGCCCATGTTGGCGGTGGCCACGATGCGAGCCCGCGGGGTGAGGCCGTTGGCCTGGGCGTACTCGGCGCTGGCGAGGAGAATGGCGGCGGCCCCGTCGACCACGCCGGACGAGTTACCGGCATGGTGCACATGCTCGATCTCCAGGTCCGGGAACTTCTGGTTCATCAGCTCACGGAAGGTCGGGTTGTCTTCGTGCCGGTAGTCGGCGACGGCAGGAAAGCTTGGCTTCAGGTTTGCCAGCGACTCGGCGGTGGTGCCGGGGCGGGGGAACTCCTCCTGGTCGAGCGCAACCGAGCCGTCCATGTTGAGCACCGGGATGAGGCTGTTGTCGAACCGGCCCTCTTTGATGGCAACCTCGGCCCGGGCCTGTGACTCTGCCGCGTGGGCATCGAGCGCGGTGCGGGGAATCTTCTCCAAGGTGGCGATGGCATCGGCGCACACACCCTGGTGCGGCTGGGGGTGAATCTCCTGCAGGTGCAGGTTGCCTGCACCCATGGGCAGCATGCCCTTCTTCGGCAGCGACATCATCTCGGTGCCGCCGGAGATCACCATGTCTTCCATGCCCGCCATGACAGCGTTGGCGGCAATGTTGGTTGCGGTGATGCCAGAACCGCAGAATCGGTCCAGCGTGACACCGCTGGCCTTCACGTCATAGCCAGCGTCGAGGGCGGCCATGCGGCCAAGGTCGCCGCTTTGCTCCGCCACCTGGGAGCTCGTTCCCCAGACGACGTCATCGACCTCGGCGGTGTTGATCTTGTTGCGCTCCGCAAGTGCCTTGAGCACGGTTGACGCTAGATGCTGAGGGTGGAGATGGGCCAGGCCACCCTTGCCCTGCTTGCCGATACCGCGAGGGGTCCGGCAGGCGTCGATGATGAATGCGTCGGTCATGGTTGGTGTCTCCTTGAGAGCTGCGCCGTTCGGCTGCGATCTACGAGCCGACCCGCGTCCGAGAACACTTTGGCTCTGAAACTAAACCTACACCTGCCTGGGCAGCGGTTCCAGACGAGGCTCGTTAGGCCAGGGCTCGAAGCTCCCGACCGGTTATGTAGGTCACGGCAACCGTGATGAACGAGACTGCGGCAGCGCCGGAGATGGTTCGGCCGATACCAATGGAATTGGCGATGACGCCGAGGATCAGCGCGCCGATTGGCATGATCCCTACCTGGACCAGCGTGTAGAGACCCATGACCCGCCCCATCAACGCCTGCGGCGTGTTGGCCTGGATGAGACCCTGGTTCATGTTGATGTAGAAGCCGCCCGCCAGACCCATGAAGAACATGAGCGGGAACAGCTGGAAGAACCCGGTGGTGAAGCCCATGAGGAAGGTCATGGTGGAACCGACCATCATCGCCCGCTGGAACGCCGCGCCCTTGTTTTTCATGTCGCCCTTACGCATGACAACGAATGAGCTGATGGCCAGACCGATGCCCATCAACGCGAACAGCTGCGCTGCGTCGCCCGAGTCCCGGCCCAGTTCTTCTTTCACGAACGCCTGCACGGTGATCATCACCGCGGGGTTGACGGTGACCCCGGCTACCGACAGCAGAATGAACAGCGCTCGAAGCGACCGATCGGCGGCGACGTGGCGTACCGCCTCGATGGTGTCTGCCATGACCGAGCGTCGTTCGCCGAGGGGCTCGGTCCGTTCCGGCACCTGCAGCGAACGGATGGCGAACAAACCAACCACCAGGAGGATCGCCAGGAACCAGAAGGCACCGTCAAAGCCGAATCGCTGGCCGACAAGGCGAACGACGACGGGGCCGAGGATCATCGACGAGGTCATCGCCAAGGCGTTGATGGCGATGGCGCCGAACAGGTTTTCCTTACCGACGATGGCAGGCACCAGCGACGCCCGAACCGGCTGACCGACCGATGAGGTTGCCCCGGCGAGCGCAGCGACCACCATGATCCACCCGAGGTTGGCTGAATCCGTGGCGATGAGAACGGCGGCTCCCGCCATCACCACCATCGACGCGGTCTGGGTGACGATCAGGAGTCGTCGAGGGTTCAGCCGGTCCGCCCACGCTCCGGCCTGCAGCACCAGGAACAGCGCCGGGATACCGAGGGCGAAGATCACATACCCCTGCTCCTGCTCGCCCCGGTCGAGGCCGTCAAGGACGTACCAACCAAAGAGGAAGCGCAGCGCGTTGAACGTGATGAAGTAGAAGATGTTGTTGGCCCAGAGCCGCCGAAAATCGGGGATCTTCAGTGCGCCGGTTGGTGAGCTCTTTGGAGTCTGCGGCGTGCCGCCCGGCTCGTCGCCTGACCCGTCGGGCGCGTCGGCCTGTTCGGCCGAAAGTGCGTCGGTCATTGCTCCACTGTGCCACCTATGACGTGGAAATGGCCAAAGGGTGTCCAGAAGATGAACGGGCGACCACCTCGCTATGGTCTCTGCGTTCGCACGTACGCAACTCGGATGAGGTACCGCAGTCATGGCTGATCAGAAACCGCTGGTGGTTTTCACCACCTGTCACCCGTGGATTCAACAGGTGGTCGCCGAGGTGCAGCCAGATCGCTTCGATGTTGAGTTTTTGGAACTTGGCGACGCCGCAGCGTGTGCCGACGTGTTGCCGCGGGCCAACTTCTTGATCTGCCTGTCGCTGACAGGGGAGCAGGTGGCCCTGTTGCAGGACTGCAAGCTGGTCATGCACAACGGGGTTGGCTATGACGCCATTGACCTGGATGCGCTGGCCGCAAAGGGCATTCCGGCCGCGGCCACACCGGCCATGACCCCCGAGGGTGTCGCCGAGCACGTTTTCATGATGATCCTCTCGCTGAGCAAACAGCTCCCGGCGGTCATCGAGAGCATGCGCTCGGGGGAGTGGAACATGTTCGGCTGGCGGGAGGGGTCGCACAATGTTGCGTACAAGACCCTCGGCATCGTCGGCCTGGGACGCATCGGCAAACGGGTCGCCCATCTCGCGTCGGCGTTTGACTGCAACGTGCTCTACAGCGACCCGGTGGCCCCGCCGCCCGAGTTTGAACAGCGCTATGACCTGACCCGAATGCCGACCGATGAGTTGTTGGCCGCATCGGACATTGTCACCCTGCATGTCCCGCTGACCGATGACACCACCAACATGATCGGCGCCGATCAGCTGGCCAAGATGAAGCCAGGAGCGTTGTTCATCAACGCCAGCCGGGGCCCGACCTATGACCTCGATGCGCTGTATGACGCGCTCACCTCCGGCCATCTCCTGGGCGCCGGGCTCGACGTTTTCAACCCCGAGCCGGCGCCGCTTGAGCACCCCGTGTTTCAACTGCCGAACGTGGTCTGCACCCCTCACATCGCAAGCGGAACCGTCGAGCGGCAGTACGCCATCAACACCGCGCAGTTTGACAACTGCATCCGGGTGCTCGACGGCCATCCGCCGCTCAACCCCATTCCCTAGTCAGCGGGAGTAGATCCCCCGGATCAATTCCTCGATCTCCGGTTCCTCGATCGACAGGTCGCGAATTGGGTGAAGCGCGCTGACCGCGGAGATCACTTCGGCAGCGGTGGTCTTTCTCCGGTCGAACCGAATCCACTGCCGCGGTCCTTCCACGCGCTCGACCGCTCCGAGGGCCACCTCGACCGGGGCTACCGCGTCAACAAAGTCGACGACCAGTCTCCGCTGTGTGCCGTGCTCCCGTTTGAACTCCTCGACCGAACCATCGAGGAGCACCTTGCCCTCGTCGATGATCAGCATTCGCTCGCAGAGCTGTTCAACATCGTCCAGGTCGTGGGTGGTCAACAAGATGGTGGTGCCCCGCTCAACGTTGACCTCGCGAAGAAATGCTCGGACCGCGTACTTCGAGACCACGTCCAACCCGATGGTCGGTTCGTCCAGGACCACCATGTCGGGGTCGTGCAGCAGCGCCGCGGTCAACTCGCCACGCATCCGCTGCCCGAGCGACAGCTGACGAACCGGCGTGGTCAGGAACGGGCCGAGGTCAAGCCGCTCGATGAACTGGTCCAGGTTGTGACGGTGACGCTCGGCGTCGGTGCGGTAGACGTGATGCAACAGCTCGAAGGAATCGACCAGGGGCAGGTCCCACCACAGCTGTGACCGCTGGCCGAAGACCACGCCGATCCGCCGGGCCAACGTCCGCCGTTCCGCCACCGGTCGCAGCCCGAGAACGGTGACCTCACCGGCGGACGGGGTCAGGATGCCAGTGATCATCTTGATGGTCGTGGACTTCCCGGCACCGTTTGGACCGAGGTAACCAACCATCTCACCGGGGGACACGTCGAACGAGACGTCGGCGACCGCGTGGACCTCGTTGCGTTGCCGCCTGAGCCGCCCGGCCCTGGTCCGCACGATGTAGGTCTTGTCGATGTTGCGCAGGCGAATGGCCTGGTCGGTCGATGACATCATCAGCTCCCGGTGCTTTGGTAGTGGCGGATTCCCGTGGACCAGAAGATCGCCGCCACGACGACGAGGGCGGTGGCGATGACCGGCGTGAGATACACCAGTTGTGGGGACAGGCCGAGCGGGTTTGTTGCGTCGAGCAACCACTGGGCGGGTACGTAGGCCACGAACGCCAGCGGGATGCCCCAGCCGAGCGTTGCCCGGATCCAGTTTTGGTACAGGTGCAGCGGGTACTCGTTCGCCGACTGCCCGCCGTAGGTCACCGCGTTTGTCGCTTCCTTCGTGGCGACGGCCCAGAACGCAAAGGAGGCGGTGGCGACCCACAGCGAGCTGTAGATGAGAACACCGCAGATGAGCGCCATGACGAGGACCGCGATTCGGTCGCCGGTCCAGACAATGTCGACGGTGGCAACCGCCCAGCCACCGATCGCCAGCTTCGGGATGATCTTCCCCACTCGGCGTAGCTCAAACTCCAGCGCCCAGAGCTGCAGCAGCGACGGCAGCGGTCGCAGCAGGATCCGGTCGAACGTTCCGGCCTGCACGTACTGCGATGTGCGTTCGCTGCTGCCCACGAGCAGGTCCGCGATGACGAAGGGGACCGTGGCCATGGCGTACAGAAAGATCACCTCCGGCGCGGTCCACCCGCCGAGGTTAGGCACCAGTTCCAAGACGAACACAATGGCCAGGAACTCCAGCGAGACAATCAACGTCTGGGCCGCCATCAGCATCAGAAACGACGTGCGGTACTGCCAGTTGGACTTGATCCGGGCACTGACGAGCTTGCGGTAGACCCGGGCCGGGACGCGTTCAGCCACCCTGGATCACCACCTTGCGGGTGGCGGTCGCCACCATGGCCCGCCCGGCCGCCAGCAGCGCAACCGCCCACAGCGCCTGCTGGCCCAACGTCCAGGCGATGGCGCTTGGGGAGTGAATCCCCAGGAACAGCTCGGCCGGGAGTTGCACCATCGACGCAAATGGCAGCATCCGAGCGACGGTCTCGACCTGGGCGGGGAACAGCGAGATCGGCAGCAGCATGCCTGCGAAGAAGCCGATGGTGAACGTGACCGCCTGGTCCACCCCGCGGCTGTCCAGCAGCCAGAAGGTGACGATGGCCGAGCAGAACCGCACCGCGAACCCGACAAGGCACGCCAACACGATTGACAGTGCGAACACCAACCAGTGCCACCAGACCTCGGGCCAGTTGAGGTCGAACGCGATGGCGCCGAGCAGCATCGGAGGAATGCCACGCGACAGCACGTGGAACGATGACTTTCCGAGCCACGTTGCAAGCCACCACAGCTGAAGGTCGGCGGGCCGGTACAGGTCAACGACGACGTCGCCGGTCTTGATCCGTTCCGACAGCTCGGTGTCTCCGAAGACGCCGACCACCATGATCAAACCCTGGGAGATGAATGCGAACGTGGCCAGGTCCTCTGCGGACAGCCCACGGACCGCTCCGCCGCTGGTCGCTGCGACAAAGACAAGCACCGACGCTCGGAGGTAGCCGAAGACGGTGTTCACGAACAGACCCGACGCTGTGGCAAGGCGGTAGCTCGATGCCCGTCGGAAGCTTCGCCGTGCGATTTCCAGCATGAGCCGAAGTTGACCCATGCCGCTGCTCACCAGCGCGCTCATATCGGTTTGTGCCACATCGCCCACCCCCATGGGAGCGGGTCAGTCTAGCGCTGTGACGATGCCGCGTGTGGGCGATTTACGGCTGTCAGCTGTGAGCCGTTAGCCGTCAGCCTGCGAAGCGTTGCTCCAGGTCGTTGATCTCGGGCAGGCCGATGGTGTCGGTGAATTCCGAGAAGCTCGGCAGGCTCTCCACCGCGGTCACCGGGGTGCCGTCGGCCCTGATCTGTTGCAGCACACCCTGCATCGCTCGGGTTGCGGCCAGCAGCGTTGCGATGGGCATGATGATCATGGCGAAGCCCAGCTCACGGATTTCGCTCAGGGTCAGCGGTGGCGTCTTGCCGCCCTCCGCCCAGTTGAATACCAGCGGAATCCCGTCGAGTTCTTTCGCGACGATGGCGAGCTCCTCGGTATCCAGCAACGCTTCGACGAAGAGCACGTCCGCTCCCGCTTCGTGCGCTGCCCTGGCGCGACTGAGCGCGTTCTCCAAGTCATGGGGGGCTCGGGCATCGGTTCTGGCGATCAGCACAAAGTCCGGGTTTGACCGAGCCTCCACCGCGGCGGCGATCTTGGCGATGAACTCCCCTTCGGGAACCACCACTTTGCCTTCCATGTGGCCGCACCGTTTCGGCAGCACCTGGTCCTCGATGTGAATGCCGGCCACCCCTGCCTGCTCGTAGGCCTGCACGGTTCTGATCACGTTTATCTGGTTGCCGTAGCCCGTGTCGGCATCGGCGATCACCGGCCGATCGGTGGCCGCCACAATTCGTCGAGCGTTGTCGACCATTTCCGACATACCGAGCATGCCAACATCAGGCCGACCGAGCAGCGACGCGGAGGTCCCGAATCCCGTCATGTACACCGCATCGAATCCGGCCTGTTCGATCAGTCTGGCGCCCAGAGCGTCGTAGCAACCGGGAAGCAGAACCGGGTGGTCACCGGCCAGAAGCTGACGGAATTGCGCTGGTCCGTTCGGACGTGATCTGAGGAGGTCTGCCATGGCCACCAGTGTGCTCGGTCACCACCGAAAGTGCGAGGTGCCGAACGTCGCTGCGCCATACCGCCCGATCGACAAGTACTGTGCCCTCTATGGATGCCGAATCGGTAGAGGACTACGAAAAGGTGGGGTTCGGACGGTCGACCGAGTTCGGCGATCGACCGGTGCTGTTGGTGGTCGACATGTGCAAGGCCTACTTCCAGGATGGTTCGCCGCTGAACCTCGACCAACCGGCGGTTGCCGTCGATGTCTCCAACATGGTGCACGCCGCTCGATTGGCTGGCATCCCGGTGGTGTGGACCAGGGTGGAATATGAGCCGGGCGGTGCCAACGGCGGGGTCTGGTACAAGAAGATCGGGGTGCTCTCCAGCTTTGATCGAGGCAACCCCCTCGGCGATTGGCTCGAAGGGCTGGCCCCGGAACCCGATGACCTGGTCATCACCAAGCAGCATGCGTCGGGCTTCAACGGGACCGACCTTGCGGCCAAACTGCAAGACCTCAACGCGGACTCGGTCATCGTGACGGGGGTGTCGACCAGCGGGTGCGTTCGAGCCACCGCGACCGACGCTTCCGCCGCGGGATTCATGCCGTTCGTCGTGCGGGAGGCCGTGGGGGACCGGACCGAGCAGATCAACGACGCAAACCTGTTTGATCTGCACGCAAAGTACGCAGACGTGGTGAGCAAAACCGACGTTGTGCAGTACCTGGAATCACTCGGGACCGGGACTGGGACCGGGAGTGGCGCGTGAGTACCCGCAACTGGTCCGGGAGTCACCACTACCCGGTCGCCCCGGTCAGCCCTTCCTCTGAGGACGAGCTTGCTTCGCTCGTCGCCGAGGCCGCCGCGGCGGGAAAGACGGTTGGCATTGTCGGCTCTCGGCATTCCTTTACCGACGTGCCAGACGGCCACGTCATGGTGCACCTCGGCGCACTGCCGGAACGGTTCGAGGTTGCCGCCGATGGCCGCTCGGTGTCGGTCAACGGCGCAATGACCTACGCCCGCTTTGCCGAGTTGGCCCAGCCGCATGGCCTAGCGCTGGCGAACACGGCGTCGTTGCCGCAGGTGACCATCGCAGGCGCGACCGCCACCGCCACTCACGGGTCGGGGTCGGGCAATCGCAGTTTGGCATCGGCGATCACCGCGATGACGCTGCTCGGCGGCGACGGCACACACCGCAGAATCATCGAAGCGGAGGAGTTGGCCGGAACCGCCATCAACATTGGGTTCGCCGGTTGCTGTACCGAGATTGAGCTGGCCGTCGAACCAGCGTACGAGGTCTCGCAACGGGTATTCGAAGCGCTGCCCTTCAACGGTTTCATCGACAACTTCGATGCGGTGATGGACTGCGCCTACAGCGTGAGCGCCTTCACCGACTGGACCACCCAGATTGACCAGGTCTGGGTCAAACATCGAGTTGATCAGCCGGACCGCTCCAACGTTGTTACCGACCTCGGTGCAACCCCGGCCACGGTGCAACGTCACCCCATCGCCTCGCTGTCCGGAGAGGACTGCACCGATCAAACCGGCGCGCCCGGTCTGTGGGCGGCCCGGTTGCCGCACTTTCGAGCCGACGCCATGCCGAACGCCGGTGACGAGGTCCAAACCGAGTACTTCGTCGCCCGGGCCGATGGAGCGGCGGCGGTTGCTGCCCTGATTGCCGTTGGTGCCGACCTTGCAAAGAACCTGCTGGCGTCAGAGGTGCGAACGATCGCCGCGGATGACCTGTGGATGAGCCCGTTCCGGAACCGAGATTCCGTGGCGTTCCACTTCACCTGGGGTCCGGGAATGGCGGCCGCCGAGCGGTCGGCGGCGATGGTTGCCGACGCGCTCGCACCCTTTGACCCACTCCCGCATTGGGGCAAGGTCTTCACGCCGGACCCGACGATCATTGAGCGCTACCCGATGGCCGACCGGTTCCTGGCCGACGTGGTGGACCCCGTGTTCGCCAACCCCTGGCTCGATCGGCACCTGGCAAGGCCCTAGCAGCGGGACAACCTACGTGCTATGCCTACGCAATGGACCTTGGCATTTTCATTCCCATCGGTAACAACGGCTGGATGATGTCGAAGGCGGCGCCGCAATACATGCCGAGCTTCGAACTCAACCGAACAACGGCGGAACGGGCGGAGGCCGCAGGGTTCGAGTTCCTGCTGAGCATGGTCAAGTTGCGCGGCTTTGGTGGCGAGACCGAGTTCTGGGACCACAACCTGGAGTCCTTCACGCTCATGGCCGGCCTCGCTGCGGCGACCGAAAAGATCAACCTGTTTGCATCGGTCGCGCTGCCCACAATGGAACCGGCGATGGTTGCCCGCATGGCATCTACCATCGATGACATCTCCGGCGGTCGGTTCGGCATCAACATCGTGTCCGGCTGGAACCAGATCGAGTATTCGCAAATGGGTGTGTGGCCTGGCGACTGGTACTACGAGAAGCGATACGACTACGCCACCGAGTACGTCAG
>CAZSTV010000228.1:8914-9524 GCA_964609665.1 uncultured Acidimicrobiaceae bacterium | reverse complement strand
GGTGTAAGCGGCGGTCCGGTCTAGGGACTGGTTAGCGCCAAGAAGGAGATCTCGGTCAACGCCAGGTCCGCTGTGAGCGCCGGATCGGAAAACCCGGACCCGGTGAACACATTGGTCACCTCGATCTCCACCTTGGACGTGAACCCAAACTCGAACGCAATCTCCTGCTCATCGGTTGAGTCGAAGAGTGACACCGTCCTGCTCATCGTGTCGGTTGTGATGATGAGATCTCGGATGCGATGATTTGCGTCGTAGATGTTTGCGTTCTTGGCGTAGCCGTTGACGATGCTGACCTTGCGAAGGTCGATCGGTTCGGTGAACCGAAACGTCATGGTCTGGCCCCTGCCGTCATCGGGCGCCGAGTCGCTGTTCCACGCGGTGTCCAGATCACCGTCGATGGTGACATCGGAGGTGATGGTCAGAGCCTGCCCGTCAAGGATCAGCGTCCCGCCCGTCAGCGTCGGATCGATGATGATCGTGTCATTTTCGTTACCGTCACCATCCGCATCACCATCCTCATTCGCCCCGGCATTCGGGTCATTCGCGAACAGCAGAGCCTCGCGCAGCGAAGTGAGGCCATCTGCGGAATCCACCACGTCCAGCAACGTAT
>CAZSTV010000228.1:0-8904 GCA_964609665.1 uncultured Acidimicrobiaceae bacterium | reverse complement strand
TCCGGTGGGAGGTAACTGGAGGCCTCCACCCGAATGCGGTCCTGGTCGACGGGGACCAAACCGTCGTCGCCGGCGCCGTCCCCCGTTGGGGCGACGAACGGTTGGTCGGTGAGCGGTTCGTCAGCGGAAACTGCGTTGTCATCGGACTGGCGTAGCGCCATGGCCGCGCCCACAACGACCAGCACGAGAAGGGCCGGCACGATGAGGGCGACTATGCGAACGCGAGAAGACACGTGGAACCAGCCCGCCAGGACTCAGGCGAGGCCGTCGTTAGCTCTGGCCAGCCAGCTTGCGGTTATAGACCGTTGACTTGATGTAGTCGCGGTTCATGTATGCGATGAAGTCCTGGCTGATTTCCTTGGGGCACGCCTCGGAGCACTCACCGTGGTTGGTGCACGATCCGAAGAACTCCTCCATGGTCTCCACCATGGCCTCGGTGCGCTTGAAGCGCTCCGCCTGGCCCTGGGGCAGGGAGTTCAGGTGCCAGAGCTTCGCAGAGGTGAAGAGCTGACCCGCCGAGTTGGGGCATGCTGCAACGCATGCGCCGCAACCGATGCACGCCGCGGCGTCCATGGCGGAGTCCGCAACCTCTTTGGGAATCGGCGACTCGTTTGCGTCCTGAGCGGTGCCGGTGGGGGCGGTGATGAAGCCACCGCTCTCGACGATCTTGTCCAGCGGTGAACGGTCGACCACCAGGTCACGAACGACCGGGAACGCAGCGGCGCGCCATGGCTCGATGACGATGGTGTCACCGTCGTTGAACTTGCGCATGTGGAGCTGACACGTTGCCGTGCCTTTCTCCTGGCCGTGGGCCCGCCCGTTGATCATCACGCCGCAGGTGCCGCAGATGCCCTCACGGCAATCGTGGGGGAATTCGATTGGGGTCTCGCCCCGCTCGATCAGCTGCTCGTTGACGATGTCCATCATCTCGAGGAAGGACGCATCGTCCGGGATGCCGTGAGCCGGGTAGGTCACGAACTGACCCTTGGTGTTGGCACCGGGCTGACGCCAGACACTAAGGGTGAGGTTCAGCTTCTTGCTCATCGATCCATCTCCAGGTTCTGTCTGGCAATCACTTGTAGCTCCGCTGGCTTGGCAGCACTTCTTCAAAGGTCAGTTGTTCGGCGTGCTTGGTCTGCGGGGTGTCGGCGTCATGCCACTCCCAGGCCGAGACGTGAGAGAAGTCCTCGTCGTTGCGAAGCGCCTCGCCATCTTCGGTCTGTGATTCCTCGCGGAAGTGACCGCCACAGGACTCCTCACGGTCGAGGGCGTCACGTGCCATCAGCTCTGCAAGCTCGAAGAAGTCGGCGACGCGGCCGGCCTTTTCGATGGAGGAGTTGAGGGTGTCGGAATCTCCCAGGACCCGAAGGTCCGACCAGAACTCGTCCCGAAGGGCCCGGATTTCTGTGATGGCCTTTTCGAGGCCGTTCTTGTTCCTGGCCATGCCGATGTATTCCCACACCAGCTTCCCGAGCTCACGGTGGAAGTACTCCGGTGAGCGGGTGCCGCCGATGGACAGGAACCGCTGTACACGGCCCTGAACCTCGGCCTCGGCTTCGATGAAGGCCGGGTCGTCCAGTGACAGCGGCTCTTCGTTGAGCTTGGGGGCCAGGTAGTCACCGATGGTGTACGGCAAGACGAAGTATCCGTCGGCCAGACCCTGCATCAGCGCCGAGGCGCCGAGGCGGTTGGCGCCGTGGTCGGAGAAGTTGGCTTCGCCAGCGGCATAGAGGCCGGGGATGCTGGTCATCAGGTTGTAGTCAACCCACAGGCCACCCATCGTGTAGTGAGTTGCCGGGTAGATCCGCATTGGCACCACATAGGGGTCCTCGCCGGTGATGCGCTCATACAT
The DNA here is from genome assembly GCA_964609665.1 of uncultured Acidimicrobiaceae bacterium. Taxonomy (GTDB): domain Bacteria; phylum Actinomycetota; class Acidimicrobiia; order Acidimicrobiales; family SZUA-35; genus JAHELU01. Next base: position 7,052 of record CAZSTV010000228.1, on the reverse strand, counting down.
CTGGAGGAGGTTGCCGTACTTCTCCTCGATGGTGTCTCGGCCGTCTCTGGCGATCGCATCGGCAAAGTCGAGGTAGACACCGTTCTTCAACGGTCCAACGCCGAATCCCTGCTCAACGACCGTCTTGGCGTTACGGGAGGCGACATCTCGCGGCACGAGGTTACCGAAGGACGGGTACTTCTCTTCGAGGTAGTAGTACCGGTCTGCCTCGGGCACCTGGTCGGCACGCCGGGTCTCATCACGGTCCCGTGGGACCCAGATGCGGCCGTCGTTTCGCAGCGACTCCGACATCAGCGTCAGCTTCGACTGGAACTCATCCGAGGCCGGGATGCAGGTGGGGTGGATCTGCGTGTAGCAGGGGTTGGCGAAGTAGGCGCCCTTGCGGTGGGCCCGCCATGCAGCGGTCACGTTTGACGCCATGGCGTTGGTGCTCAGGTAGAACACGTTGCCGTAGCCGCCGGTGGCCAGCACAACGGCGTGACCGGAGTGGGAGCTGACCTCGCCGGTGGTGAGGTTACGACAGACGATGCCCCGTGCTTCTGGCACGCCTTCGTCGTTTTCCTTCATGACCAGGTCGAGCATTTCCATGCGGGTGTGCAGCTTGACCTTGCCCTCGCCAACCTGACGCATCATCTGCTGGTAGGCGCCGAGCAGGAGCTGCTGGCCGGTCTGGCCGCGGGCATAGAAGGTACGGCTGACCTGGGCGCCACCGAATGAACGGTTGTCCAGCAAACCGCCGTATTCACGGGCGAACGGTACGCCCTGGGCGGTCATCTGGTCGATGATGTCCACCGACACCTGGGCCAGACGATGAACGTTGGCCTCACGGGAGCGGAAGTCGCCGCCCTTGACCGTGTCATAGAAGAGGCGGTGCACGCTGTCACCGTCGTTGCGGTAGTTCTTGGCGGCGTTGATGCCGCCCTGAGCCGCAATGGAGTGGGCCCGGCGGGGCGAATCGTGGAAGGTGAAGACCTCGACGTTGTAGCCAAGCTCGCCCAAGGTGGCGGCGGCAGAGGCTCCTGCCAGGCCGCTGCCGACCACGAGGATCTTGAACTTACGCTTGTTCGCAGGGTTGACGAGCTTGATGTTGAACTTGTGGTTGTCCCACTTGTCCGCCATCGGCCCCTCGGGAACTCTGGCGTCGAGTGTCGGAGAATCTGAAGGCATCGGCTGACTCCTGCTCTATGAGGCCGGCCCGAGAAGGCTCGGGTCGTAGTCGATTACGCCAGCCAAGACGGCGATTGGGAAGCTGACGTTTCCAATGAGTATTACCAGAGCCAGACCCGACGCGAGAGACCGGCGCAGCGAGTTGTAGCGGGGGTTGTTGATGCCGAGGCTCTGGAACATCGAGTAGACGCCGTGATAGATGTGCACACAGAGCAGCACATTGGCGACGATGTAGAGGACGGCGATCGCCGGGTTGGAGAGGCTGTTCACCACGTTCGCCTGAATCTCGCCCCGCTCCCACTCGGTGTTGGGGATCCAGCCCCAGGTGAGGTCGGCCAGGTGGAAGATGAGGTAGGCCAACACGATGATGCCGGTGTAGCGCATGCTGCGAGAGGCGAAGTTGGCAGCGAGCCAGTCCCGCTTCGACTCATACGCGTTGTTGGAATCCAGGTTCATCCTGGTCAGCGTGTACGCCGAGTGGATGTGGAGAGCGAAAGCGCCGATCAGGCCGAAGCGCAGCAGCCAGAGGAACCAGGTCCTCGGAAAGAGCGGCACCAGCAGCTCGCGGAGGAACTCACCGTAGATATCGACGTCGTAGACCCGTTCGTCGTGATGCTCGATGACGCCGATGTACAGCTTGATGTTGCCGAACATGTGGAAGAGCACGAAGCCCAACAGCATGATCCCGGTGACCGCCATGACCCATTTCTTGCCAATGGCGGTCTGATACAGGCTCAGGGGGAACGGCAACCGCTTCTTGGACGGTCGTATGGGGCGTGTCGCGCTGTTCGCGCCTGACACATTCTTGGCGGCAGTGGGTGCGGCCACTAGGCGAACCTCCGTCGAAAGAATCGGATTGGGGCAATAGCTATGCGGATGTCGTTCACGTCGGCACCGGAGATCCACAGTGTTGCAAGAGATCGCTTAATGGCGATGACGGTCAACACGCGGACGGGAGGCTAGGAGCGCACGATTCCAGAGGCGACGATAGCGTCATGGCCGCTTGGCGTCCCAACTGTGACGTTTTTTTGTCACATGCTGGGCCAAGCAGCCAGCAGAGCGACTCGTTCAGCGTTTCGGCGGACCGATCGCTTCCGAAGTGGGGATGACCACCGTTCGGTAGCGATTCGTTGCCAGCAGCTCTGCTGATTCCAGCTCGAAGTCGATGACGATGGGGCCGGTCTGGTCCGGGGCGGTGAAGGTGAAGTCACCGACCTTGGTGCAACTGTCGGGGGGAATATCGCCCTCCCAGACCACCTGAGTGCTCCAACCGGGGGTTCCGTCGCTGCCTCGATGCTCATCGTGGGCGTGACCGGTCACCCTGACCTCCCCGAGGGGCTTGCGGAGGTCACTGACGACGTGGACCGCCAGTGAGACGTCCTGGTTCGGTACCACGATCGCCGGTGGAAGGTCGGCGATGACCACCACTGGTCGACAGGCGTCGATGAGCACGTTGTGGGCCGGCTTCGGGCGGCGGTCCAGTCCGAGCACCCCGAACCCGCCCTCGGGCTCGGCGTCGGCGAGGGACTCTATGCAGAACCCGCCTGCCGGGTGGTACTTGAGACGACGAAGTGTTTCGATGTGTACCCGGACGATGTCGGCCTGGTAGGCCTGACTGGCCGCGGCCCAGGACTCACCATCGGGGTAGGCCCGGCGTGGCACGTAACGAGCGAACGCGCCCTGTTCCGCTGCGGGCCAGCGCGGTTCATCCTCATCCCAGGGTGCGCTCGTGACCGACTGGGCGCCGATGCCGCCCATGAACGTTGCCAGGCGCGGCCAGCGCCGGAGGAGACCCGGGAGGTCATCTGGGCGCCCGGTATGCCAACCGAGCCACAGGTGGGTGTCCGACCCCGCCGGGTCGGCCAGGCTCGGGAGGGAGCCGGAACGGGCAATGATCGGCCGCGATTGATCGGCGTTGCCGAGCTCGCGGGCGATCACTGGGTCGAGTATGGATCGATTCCAACTTGGGAGGAGGTGACGCCCGAATCGTCGACCGATGCCGATGACCGGAGTCGGTTCCGGTTCCGCCGGGCGATCGGACGCATCCTCGATGGTCAGATCTTCCAACGTCTGGTGGGCACCGATCTCGGGGCGTTGGTCGTGGTGGTGAACCGGGGCGGTCATGATCTGCCCATTGGGCTCACTGTGGCCACACCACAATCCGACGGATGGGTGATGTCCGAGATGGTCGACCGCGGCCCTAGCCATCGATCGGGCCGCGGAGCGGACCTTTGATGAGTACCCGCCGACCATCGGCAGGTCCTGCCAGATGAGCACCCCGAGCCGGTCCGCCTCTTCATATATTTCGGGCCGCCCGACGTGGCCGTAGAGGCGAATCAAGTCCAGCCCGGCGTCTCGAACCCGGCCAACGTCCTCTCGCAGCACCTCGGCGGAGGTGTCGTTCAGGAACCGGCCAGTCGGCCCGGCCGCGATGCCCTTGGCGAACAGCCGCTGGCCATTCACCCGCCAGATGAAGTTGTCGACTGAAATCCGCCGAAGCCCGGTTCGCCAATCCTGTCTGTCGCTCAGCTCGCCATCGCCGAGCCGTACCGCCACCGCCACCTCATACAGCGGCTGCTCACCGAGGACGGCCGGCCACCATAGATGGGGCGCGGCGATCTCCACCGTCCACTCAATCCGGTTCTCGCCTGACGCCAGGCTGTGGCGCTCCACGCCGCCGCCTGCCGAGACGCCATCGGGCCCGACCAGTGACGTGTCGATGCGGATGTCGGTTTGATCGACCGCATCGAGCACCAGACGGATATGCAGCTCTGCCCGGTCCGAGTTGGCTTTGGTGCACAGCAGCCGGGAATGTCGAATGGCTACGGGGCCCGTCGTGTCGATGGCCACCGGCTGCCAGATGCCACCGGGGTTGCCCGACGGCGCAAGATGGCCGGTCTGCAACGACCCGGTGAGCGACGACTTGGCGGTGCTCGCTCCCTGGGATGGGCACGACACCTCGACGGCCAGCAGGTGTTCCTCGTCCAGACGGAGCTGATCGGTCACATCAAATCGATGAGGGGCGAAGTAGCTGGTGGTGTCACCGATATAGCTGCCGTCCAACCAGATCTCGGCTCCGCTGAGCACGCCGTCAAAGCGAAGCCATCGACGCTCGTCTGCAACCGGTGGCATGTGGGTGAATCGCTTGCGGTGCAAGACGGGGCCGTCATGGCTGGCAAGCTCTGGCACCTGGCCCCAGTGGCCGGGGACCACGACGGAGGTCCAGGCGGAGTCATCCAGGTCGGCGTCCGCACCGGTTCGTTTGAGTTCCAGGCTCATGGGCATCGCCCGCCAGAGTCCGGTCAGATCACTTTCGGTGGCTTGGTCGGACCGGCGTTCCACCATTGCAACCATACCGATCACCCAATCTCCTACGGCGTCGCCCCGGTAACGGCGAGCGTCGATGGCTGGCTGGACGCTGGGTGGGCTGGGCCCGTGGTGAGGTTGGCAGGTGAAAACCCGTCACCAGATTCAGCGTTCGGTGGTTCGGGGATCTAGTGTCAGGTGGTGGACAATCGACCTGAAACCCTCGGTGCCCTTCGCGAGTCCGGCTGGACCTCTCGCACAGTCAAGGACGAGATGCGGCGCAACGCCGTTGAGCTGATCAAGTCTGGAGAGCCGCTCTTCCCCGGAGTGATGGGGTACGAGGACACGGTGCTGCCGCAGCTTGAGCACTCCGTCCTGGCGGGCCACGACGTGATCTTCCTTGGTGAGCGTGGGCAGGCCAAGACCAGAATGATCCGGGCCTTGACCGGGCTGCTCGATGAGTACATGCCGATCATCTCGGGCTCGGAGATCAACGATGATCCGTTCAACCCGATCTCCCGCTACGCCATCGATCTTGTGGCCGAGCACGGCGATGACACCGCCATCGGCTGGGTCCATCGGGACCAGCGCTTCGGTGAGAAGTTGGCAACGCCCGACACCTCCATCGCCGACCTCATCGGCGAGGTTGACCCGATCAAGGTGGCCGAAGGTCGCTACCTGTCAGATGAGCTGACCCTCCACTACGGCCTGGTGCCCCGCACCAACCGCGGCGTCTTTGCCATCAACGAGCTGCCCGACCTTGCAGAACGCATCCAGGTCGGCCTGCTGAACGTTCTGGAAGAACGTGACGTTCAGATCCGCGGCTACAAGATCCGCCTCCCGCTCGACGTGCTCCTGGTGGCCTCGGCCAACCCGGAGGACTACACAAACCGTGGCCGCATGATCACGCCGCTGAAGGACCGCTTCGGGGCCCAGATCCGGACCCACTACCCGCTGGAGATCTCGACCGAAACCGAGATCGCTCGCCAGGAAGCAAACGTGCCCGATGATGAGAACATCGTCATTCCGGAGTTCATGGAAGAGCTTGTCTCCACCTTCACCCACCTCGCACGGTCGAGCCCACAGATCAACCAGCGGTCCGGTGTTTCGGTCCGCCTGACGGTCGCCAACATGGAGACCCTCGTCGCCGCGGCCACCCGCCGGGGGCTGCGCCTTGGCGAGACCGAGATCGTGCCCCGGGTGAGCGACCTTGACTCACTCATCTCCTCAACCGCGGGCAAGATCGAGATCGAGTCACTCGAAGAGGGCCGCGATGGTGAAGTGATCGATCATCTGCTTCGTGGCGCGGTGCTGGCGGTGTTCAAGGAACGATTCTCCGGTGAAGGTATCCGTCAGGTCGTTGACGCATTTGAGGAGAACCTGACAGCGAGTGCCGGTGACGATCTCCCGGTTAGCGCCTACACCGAGCTCTTGTCCAAGACGCCCGCGCTCGCCGCTCCGGTGGCGGAGCTTGTCGGGGACAGCGATTCAGACGCGGTGAAGGCATCGGCGGTCGAGTTGTTGCTTGAGGGGCTGCATCTCTCCAAGCGACTGAACAAGGACTCGGTTGGCGGACGGGCCAGCTATCGGGCCAGGGCCTGACAGCAACGCTCAGTCGTCTCTAGAGCTGCGCGCTATTACTTAGCGGTGCTTGTGGACTGCAAAGCGGTCGCCGCCATCGCGCTTCGCGGTGTACATGGCGGCATCGGCGGCCCGCATGAGCCCCTTCACGTCGGTTCGCTGCTCCGAGGTTCTTGACGCAATCCCGAGCGAACAGGTGACTCGACTGTCGATGCAAGACACGGCTTCGGTGATCCTGTTCGACGCTGAGTCGACATAGCTGGTGTCTTCGCCGTGTTCGGTGAAGACCACAAACTCGTCGCCACCGAGTCTGGCCACCAAATCCTTGGAGCGGAATATCGATCGGAGCTCAACGGCGACGGCCCGCAGGACGTGATCGCCATGCTCATGTCCATCGGAGTCGTTGACCGATTTAAAGCCGTCAAGGTCGATGAAGAACACGGTCGCAGGCTGCTCCAGCGGGACCTGGCGAGCCGCGTCGATCAGGCCGTTTCGGTTCAGGAGTCCGGTGATAGCGTCGGTCTGGGCCAGGGTTCTTGCATGGGCCAACTCGAACTGGGCGGTGTTGAGCCGCTGCTGGTGACGCCTGCGGCGCAGCGTTGCGGCGTAGCCGACGGCGGTCAACACTATGCCCGCTACCCAGACCCAAATCTGGCCAAAGAAAATGCCTGAGGAATCGCCGAAGTCTTCATCGGCCCAGACATCGATTCGCCAGTTGAGCGAGGTCGTCGTCACCTCACGGCTGCTCAGCAGCTCGGCGTCGGTCCTGGCGGGGGAGTCCTCGCCGACCCGACCGCCGATTGGGTCGACGAAGTCATCGACAAAGATCTCCATGTTGAGGTTGTCCCACTCGTCCCCGTTGAATGAGTCATAGAGCGTCGCCACCGGCTGGAACCTGATCGAATAGCCGAGGAATTCACCGGAGGGGTCGGTGACGCTGCCGACGAGGAACTGTACGTAGTCGCCGTAGACCGTGACGTTCTGTTGCCGTGTCGGGC
>CAZSTV010000227.1:0-9580 GCA_964609665.1 uncultured Acidimicrobiaceae bacterium | reverse complement strand
AGCCCGACTTCCAGGCGCTGCTCGCCAAGCTGAAGGCCAAGATCACCTCCAAGTAATCGGAGGGTCCGCTACGTCTCGGTGGCGGCTATAGCCAGGTGGCGGCCAGATCGGCCGCCCGGACAATCCACTCTTCGCGGGTCATGGCGTAGCGGACGTGATCTTCCCACACGCCGTTGATTTCCAGGTACCGCACCGCGGTGCCTTCGTTGCGGAGCTCGAGCTTCTCGGCCACCCGGCGCGAGGCCGTGTTCCGGGGCACGATCGACACCTGAATTCGGTGCAGCATCAGCTCCTCGAACGCGAACTTGGCCACCATGATCACGCCCTCGGGCGTGTAGCCGTTGCCTGCCATCTCCTCATCGCTCCAGTAACCCACGAAGGCGGTTTGGAACGGACCTCGCTGCACCGAGTTGAGGTTGATTTCCCCGCAGAAGACGCCGCCGACAAAGACGCCGAAACCGAAGCCGGTGCCGAGCTGCCACTCACGGTCTCTGGCATGACACCGCAGCGAGAACGCGTTGCGGTCCTCGACAACGTCAGGAGCCCCAACCGGTCTGCTCGGCTCCCATTTGGTCAGCCACTCGTCGTTGCGGCGCCGAACCTCTTGCCACTTCCAAAAATCATCGGGTCGTAAAGGTCGTAGAAGGATCCTTCGACCCAGAAGACTGTCGGCCACGCTTCGAGCTTATCCCTCTGCCAACAGCTCGGCCGCAACGCCGTGCATCAGGCCGCGTTCGGACACCATGATCTCCGCCACCGAATAGTGTCGCATGAACCCCACGAGCACGCACATCGCCCCGACGATGTCGTCGACATGGACGGGGGCCAGGCCCGGGTTGAACGCCCGATCCTCGGCGCTCTCGGTTGCGAGGGCCCGGAAGACCTCTTCCACGCCTGCCTTTTCAATCACCTCGGCGTCGACACCGAAGTTCGGTTCCTGCGACCCGATCTCCACCCTGGCGATCTCCGTCATCGCTCCAACTCCAACGACGGTTCCCTCCGCGAGCGCCTCGGCCAGCGGCGGCAGTTCGCGATCCAGGTCGTCGAGGTGGAAGTCCATCACGGTCAGCGCCGAAGACAGCTCCTCGGGCCGGTACGGATCGCTCAGCAGGTAGGCGTCGGTGAGCGTGCGGCCACCGACGGGAAGCGACATGGAGGCCACGGCGTGACCGGTCCCGGTGGCAAATTCGGTTGAGCCTGCACCGATGTCGATGACCGAGACGGGCCCGGAGAGATCTCTACCGCCGACGGCGCCAGCGAAGGAAAGCTCGGCCTCTCGCTCACCGGACAGCACCTCGAGTTCCACCGAGAATGCGTCCATCACCTGCGAGGCGAGCCGGTCACGGTTCGCTGCTACTCGTGCCGCAGCGGTGCCGACGACAGCGATGCGCTGTGGACCGTGAGTCTTGATCAACTCGCTGAATTGCTCGAACGCGGCCGCTGTTGCAGCGAACGCATCTTCAGATATCTGCGCTCCGCCTCCCGCGATCAGGCGGGTCTTCACCGCGTCCTTTACGACGGCCGAGCCGACGTCGGTCAGACCTTCGGCCGAGGTGATGAGTAACTTGATCGAGCCGGACCCGATGTCAACAACGGCAACCGAGTCAGTCATGACGACTGCTCCCGCCGCTGTTCATGATGCTGTTCCTGCTGGGCTGATTCATGATGCGGCTGCGCCGGGTCGAACTGCTTACCCACCTCGCTAAGGCGGTCATCAACCCAGCGGCCGACCGGGTCATCGCCACCGGCCAAGAAGTAGGCGTAATGGGCATGCAGGCACTTCACGCCAATCCGGGTGCCGCCGACGCCACCGTAGGGGGCCGGCCCGTCATGGTCGTCGGGAACCCTGGCATCTCGTTCTGCTGCATAGGCCGCGTGGGCGCCACGGAGCGCATCCGGGTCAACCTCGGCCTCGACCCGATCGATGGCGCCGGTGGACTCCAACTGACCGATCGCCTTGTTCAACGCTTTGTCGATCAGCCAGTACCGGGTTGGCATCGGCCGACCGGACGCCAGCAACGGTTCGTTGCGCAGCACCACCGGCCACCCATCGGCGCGCCTCACCACCACTTCGTACTCGCCCTGGGGGCGACGTCCGAGCAGCTCTGCGACACGCTCATGATCAGAACCGTCGGAAGCCTCGCCGGCCGCCTCACGATCCGAGTCGATCAATTAATGATCCAGTAGATGATGGCGGCGACGACCGCCAGACCACCAGCTGTTGGGAGCAGACGCTTCATGATGGAACCGCTCGACACGGCGAGCAGGTCAACCGCTTCCGCCTCAGGTCCCTCGATCTTGCGAACGGTCGACGCTGCTTCCTCAGCGGGGGCGTCAGTCGACGGGGACACGGGGGCCGGAACATCTTCGACCGAACCGTCTGCCTCGGCAGGGGCCTGCGTGGTGGCGCCGGGAATGGCCTCCGCCGTCTCAAGCTTGTCGCGAAGGTTGTCGGTGAACTGGCCGAGGATCTTCTTCGAGACGTCCTCGATGGCGCCACGGCCGAAGCTGGCGATCTTGCCGCTCAGGCCAAGGTCGGTGTGGATGATCACGTTGGTCTGATTCTCACCAACGGTCTCCATATTGGCGGTAACCATGGCATTGGCGTTGCCCTGACGGGGGTCACGACCCTCCGCCTTCAGCTTGGCCTGCTTGTTCACGGCGTCCTGCTCGATGAACGATGCCTTGCCCTTGTAGTTGGCCGTGATCGGCCCAACCTTGATCTTGACCAGCCCGCGATATTCGTCGCCCTCAATCTCGGTCAGCTGCGCACCGGGCATACACGGCGCGATGAACTCGAGGTCGTTGAGGATCTTCCAGGTTTCCTCGATGTCTCGGTCGATAACGAATTCGTTTGTCAACTCCATCGCTGGAGGTCCTCCATGGTGTCAATATCTACGGGATTACCAGTGCACGGTAGCTCGGAAACCAGTTCGGGCCGCAGTCTGAACAAGGTTCGTGCCCCTTCGTCACCCGATCGGGGCATGTCCGCCCACACAGAGCGCTCAAACTTGGCGGGTGGGCGGCGCTTTTGGTCAAACGTAGCGGTCACGATCTCACCGGCGGCGGCGCCGACGGATCGCCATGCCGAGGTGGGAACGAGGGGCTGATCGGCCAGACCCACCACGATGGCCCGATGGTTGTCAGCGGTGGCTCGATCGACCGCAACGGCCAGCGACGTGGCCTGTCCGTCGGCCCAGTCGGGGTTGTGAATGACGGTTGCCCGGCCGTTGGTCACCTCCGCTGCGATGTCGCCAACATCGACCGCTCCGGTAATGACGTACAGCGCGTTGAAACCTGCCGCATCGGCCGCTGCCAGCGCCCAAGCGACAAGGGGCTTGCCTCGAAACAGCGCCGTGAGCTTGTGGGCGTCCGGCTCATCGTTGGCGAAACGGCTTCCGGCTCCCGCAGCGAGGAGCACACCGGCGATTGTCATGGCCGCAACCTATCGGTGTACGTGCCCCGGCAGAAGCCCGGCCGCGGCGAATCAGGTATGGATGTCACCACTCGTGTTGCGAAGCGACGGTGCCTGGCGCCCGGACCGGAGGGCGATGATCTCGGCACAGATCGAGATGGCGGTCTCTTCCGGCGTCCTGGCCCCAAGGTCCAACCCGATGGGAGCGAGCACCTTGTCCAGTTGCTCGTCGGCAACGCCCTCTTCGCGAAGCCTGCGGTTGCGATCATCGGTGGTCCGGCGGGAGCCCATCGCCCCGAGGTATCCGGCGTCGGTCTTGAGTGCGGCGATCACCGCGGGAACATCGAACTTGGGGTCATGGGTGAGAACGCAGATGGCGTCACGCTGGCCCAGGTCCGGGCCGACCTTTTCAAGAAGGCGATGCGGCCAATCGACGACGACCTCGTCTGCGTAGGGGAAACGCTGGGTGGTGGCGAACACCGGCCGGGCATCACAAACCGTGACCCGGTAGCCAAGAATCTTTGCCACTCGGCTGAGCGACGCGGTGAAGTCAACCGCGCCGAAGATCAACATCTGTGGCGGCGGAGCGAAGGACTCGACGAAGACGGCGACGTCTTCCTGACGGGCCTCGCCGGTTGGTCCGTAGTGGCGAATGCCGGTGGTCCCAGCGGACAGCTCACCGAGGGCGTCGCGGATAACCACCCGGTCAAGGTCCTCGTTTCCGAGCGAGCCCATGGGCTCAGTGTCGGGGCGGACCAGCACCTTGGCCCCGACGGCCACGCCGCCAGGGGCATCGGGCGGGCACTCAACGATGGTGGCCAGAGCGGCCGGTGCTTCGGTGGCGATGGCCGCCCGAAGCGTGTCAAAGATGCTGTCGGTCATCGGCCCCGTTACCAGTCGAGCGGTTCGAGGTAGAGGTGGATGGTCCCACCGCAGGTCAACCCAACGGCGAACGCCTCATCGTCGGAGTAACCGAAGGTCACAATCTTGCGGGAACCGTCCTCCAAGACCTGGAGAGACTCGGTCACAACGGCCCCTTCGACACAGCCGCCGGATACTGAACCGGCGACCTCTCCGTCTTCGGTGACCGCCATGGCGGCACCCGGCAGGCGGGGTCCAGAGCCGTCGACGTCAACGACTCTGGCCAGCGCTACGCGCTTGCCCTGGCGACGCCACCGCTCAAGGTCTCCAAGAATCTCCTTCATGACATGAGTCTACCACCTGCAAGACTCTTGGCCCCAAGTGGTCACCTGCCTACCGAAGCGTGACCGGACCCCAGTCGAACCGGGCCACCGGCTGCCCGTGTCGGCTGACCGCTGACGCCAGATAGACGTGCACCGGCCCCTCGGTCAGCGACGCTGGCAGCGGCGGTAGGTCGGTCTGGTGGAGATGTACCAGACCGTCGACGAGGACGACGATCTCGGTCTCGCCGAGCACCAGTGTGAAGTTGACGAGGCAATCATCGGGGGCATCGGGGTCTTCGGGGGCATCGCTCGCTTCGCAGGTCCGCCATCGGGCGGCCTCGGGATCGGTCGGCTGCGCCCGTCCTGCTATCTCGAACCATGAGAGCTGCCAGACCCTTTCGCCGGTGCCGTCGATCAGCTGGCACACCACCTCTTGGTCGCCCTGCAATCGACAGCCCAGCGCCGCCTGGCCGGTGAATTGGTCGGCGGCATAGAACGCCCCGGACGCCGGATTCGGAGTGGGTGCTGCGGCCGCTGTGATCACAATCTCACCCCAGGCCGTTGTGCCTCTGTCGCCAACGACGGCGGCGTAGTCAACCTCGAGCGCCAGCTCACCGCCGCGAAACGCCACCGGCTCCTCCAGCCTCCGCAGCGCCCCGCCCGTGGCTCCCGGCTCCGGACCGGGGATGACCTCCACTTGCCACCCGCCGTCCGCCAGCGGGGTCTGCGCCACGTCGCTGATGGACCCATACGGGCCCAGTGGAACCTGAACAGTGTCGCGGCCCGTGCCTTCGGCCCTGTCCGTGCTCTCGTCGTCGGGGCCGCCCAGGCCGTCTTCCGGTTCTTGGGCGGTCGAAGAGTCTCCCCCGTCTGCCGCGTTGACAGTCCCGGGTGTAGTCCCGGCCACGGGAATGGTCGTGGGAGGAACAGCGACCGTCGTGGTGACCTCGCTGGTGGGGTCGATGGTGGGGTCGTCGGTGGCCGGAGCGCCATCGACCGCTTCGACGATGCCACGGTCCGCGGCAACGCGGTCCAGCGCCCACCAACCACCGGCCACCACTACGAGCACGGCGGCCGCCACCGCCAACAGCCGAGGCGTGGCGGTGGGACCGGTGCCCGCCGTTACCTCATCGACGGCTGCCGACCAGACGGCATCGGCTCCTCTGTGGGTGCCCCCGGTGCTGAGCGAGTCAAGTTGTGCCCGCAGCTGTTCATCGTCGTTCATGAGGTCCCCAGTGCGGTGTCGGAGGGGTCGAGCACGTTTGATTCGGACTGCAAGCGGCTTCGCAAACGCCGTCTGGATCGTGAGACCCGGAGGTTGACGGCGTTTGCGGACAACCCCAGTTGGAGACCGGCTTCATCGGCTGACAGTCCCTCCACCTGGGTCAGGTACAGCGCCGCTCGATCGATCGGATCGAGCGACTGCAGATCGGCCAGGTCCGACGGGTAGTTTGGCCGTTCTTCGGTCTCCGGTCCGAGCCGTCGGGCCGCGGACCGCCATCGGCCGAGCCTGCGCCGCTCGTTGCTCCCAAGGTTGATGATGGCCCGGCGCAGGTAGCTCCCGGGATCTCGCAGTTCATCGAGCGATCCTTTCTGCAACACCCGAACAAGCGCCTCCTGCACCAGGTCGTCCGGCTCGATGTCGGCATCGGCCACGACCGCAGCCAGCCGTCGGAGTCCCGGGTAGAGCGCGGCGAAGCATGCCTCGGACGCCGGGTTGGCCGCCCGAGGATTCGGCGACGAACCCCGCCGCGATCGTCTCGATGGAGACTCCATCAACCCGAGCCTAGGTCGTCGTGTGCTCGCCGTCGGTCGGTGCGAACGGGCAGTCATGGGGAAGTTCCGGACCGCCAGTCGTCGGCGGGGTGGTTATTGACGGAACGGTCGGAGGCACCGACGGCACTTCGATCACCGGTGGTGCTTGGGTGGTCGGCGAAACGGGAGTCGTCGGTGGCTGCGGGTCGGAGCTATCGACCAACTCGGGGTTCACGGCCAACCGGTCCCAGTGGTAGCGGATGGTCTCACCGTTGTGGCGACTGAACATCGACCCGAAGTAGACGTACACCTCCTCGTTCAACAGCTCGGCCGGGAGTTCTGGCAGACCGGTTTGGGAGAAGTAGTGCACACCGTTGACGTCGAGACGAAGTGACGTTTCGGTGAGGGTCAGCCGGAACCGATCACGACAGTTTGCATCGCCCTCCCCTGGCTCGCACGCCCGCCAGGCCGAGTCCTGCGGTGGCACGCCGCCGAAGACAGCGTCGCCCTCGTGCTGGAAGAACGAAATCTCCCACGCCCGCTCGGTCTCGGTGGTCCCACCACCCGGCACGTCGCGCATCAGCGAACAGATAGGCACCCGGCTCGGCTGCAAACGGCAACCCAACGTCCAGTGGTTGGGGAACAGCTCGTAACCATACAGGGCGCCCGGTCGATAGCCGGAGCTGGCCGATGCTGTCGTGACGATCAACTCGCCCCACGCGTCCGGGCCGTAGTCCGGGTGGGCTGCGGCGTAGTCGGCCTCGATGGTCAGGGTCCCGTCGTCGGTGAAACGGAACGACTGGGCGGGCCGCACGACGGTGCCGCCGGTCGTGCCCGCCGGGTCTGGCGTGAGGTCGACCATCCAGTGGTCCTTCTGTGAGCCGCCCCGCCACGTCATGCCTTCGAGCACATCGCCGAACGGACCGAAGACCTCATAGGACGACCCGGCCATGGTGGCCATGCCAACGTCGTGGTTGAACTCATCGACCCAACTGTTTGCGCCCGCAACCGCCGTCGACCCCGGCTGGTCGGTCAGCATGCAATAGACGGGGCCGGGTTGGGCCGGCAGCGCACCGGACACGATGTGTTCGTCATAACACTCAACTGGCGCCGCCTGTCCGGCAGGCGCGTTGACCTGACCGGCTGCCGGTGCACAGGCCGCGACCAGGAGCGGTGTTGCCAACGCAACGGCCCTCGCTCGCCCTCGCAGAGATTTGCGTACGGATGCAATCATCGGTGGCACTGTCCTTCTACCCAAAGGGATACCCAGAGGTGCAGCGATATGCCGCACAGTGGAAAGACACCGATGAACGCCACATCCTGTCGAGATGGCGAAAAATTCTTGCAGCGGTCCAGCAGCCGGTCTAGCCGGTCTGACCTAGCTGCGGATGGTCTCAATCGAGCCGGGGTGGAGCAGCTCTGCCAGCTCCTCAACGCCGTCGACCAAGCGGGGACCCGGCCGCACGATCAGCGCGTCGGCGTCGATGGCGTAGGTCCGCCCCGCAACGATCGCGGGCAGGTCGGCCAGTTCCGGCCTTGCGACAACCTCAGCCAGGTGCCCGGCCGCTGCGGCCTGGTCGAACCCGCATGGAGCGACGATCAATACATCTGGTTGGGACTCGGCGACGACGTCCCACGTGGTCGAGCCGGACCGTTGGCCAGGGTGGGCCAGCACCGGGTTGCCACCGGCCGCAACGATCTGATCCGGGATCCAGTGCCCGGGGGTGAACGGCGGGTCCGGCCACTCCAGCAGCAAGACGTCCGGTCGTTCCCGATCGGCCACGGCCTTCACGACGTCGTCCAAACGGTGCCGCAGCCGTTCTACCGCCTCTGGCTCTCGGTCGGGGCTGGCTCGGTCCGGGTCGATCAACCGGTCGAGGGCGGTGATCTCGGTGAAGATCTGTTCCAGCGTCATCGGGTCATAGCTGAACACCGCGGCGTCGCAGCCCAACTCACGCACGGCGGCGTCCACATCACCCGACGGCAACGCACACACCCGACACAGGTCTTGGCTGACGATCAGGTCGGGGTTGAGGTCCTTGAGGAGGTCGCGGTCCAGCCGGTAGAGCTCTTGGCCCTCCTCCATGGCGGTCCTGATGACCTGATCAATCTCGGCAGGCTGCAGGCCTGGCGGAATAATGGAATCGGTGACGTGGGGCAGCGAGGCAGCCACCGTGGGGTGGTCACACTCGAACGTCACCCCGACCACGCGGTCGCCGTGGCCCAAAAACCACAGAACCTCGGTGGCCGACGGGAGTAGTGAAACTATCCGATCGGCCACAGAGGTCCTTGTAGTTCTGTAAATGCGTTGTGGTTGAACGTCGGTACGCCGCTAGGCGATGCCTGCGCTCTGCAGTGCACGCTTGGTCAGCACCCTGGCCAAGTGGTTGCGGTAATCGACGCTGGCGTTCAGGTCACTGGAGGGTGACATGCCAACAGCGGCCTGCTCGGCAGCGTCGGCTGCTGATGCGCCACCGGCCAATGCTTCTTCCACCGCGGTTGCCCGGATCGGTGTCTGATGCATGTTGACCAGCGCCACGTTTGCCGAACCGTTGCTCTGCTGAGCGGATACACCGACGATGGCCCAGTCCTGGGCACGACGGTTGAACTTCTGGAAGTTCCAGCCCTGCCCGGTGAACTTGGGGATCCGAATTTCGGTGATCATCTCGGTGGGTTCAAGGCTTGACTCAAGGAAGCCGGAGAAGAGTTCAGCGCCTGCGATCACACGCTCGCCACCGGCGGCGCTGCTGACAACGACCGAACCGTTCATGGCGAGCAGGACCGACGGGTGGTCGGCCGCTGCGTCAGCGTGAGCCAACGAGCCGCCGAGGGTGCCGCGATGGCGGACCTGCGGGTCACCGACGTGGCCGGTTGCGTGGGCCAACAGTGGCGCATGCTCCTGGACAAGCGGGCTGATTTCAATGTCGCGATGACGGGTCAGCGCGCCGATGGCCAGATGGTCGCCAGCGTCGTTGATGTAGGACAGATCGTTGAGCCTGCCAATGTCGACGATGACCGACGGGTAGGCGAGACGAAGCTTCATCATCGGCAGCAGCGAGTGGCCGCCTGCCATCAGCTTGGCCTCGTCGCCGTGCTCACCAAGTGCGGCAAGCGCCTCGGCGGCCGAGCCGGCCCGGACGTATTCAAAGGCTACGGGGATCATTGATCGCCTCCCGATGCGCTGAGTACGGCCTTGACGATGTTGTGATAGCCGGTGCAGCGGCAG
>CAZSTV010000226.1:0-9607 GCA_964609665.1 uncultured Acidimicrobiaceae bacterium | reverse complement strand
CCGGCTGCGGCGGACTCCGCGCCGCCAAAGCGCTCGCCTACGCGCCGGTCGACGTCACGATCATCGATCAGCGGAACCACCACACGTTCCAGCCCTTGCTGTACCAGGTGGCGACCGCCGGCCTAAACCCGTCGGACATCGCCCAGCCGATTCGCCACATCATGGCCAAGCAGCGCAACTGTCAACCGCTTCTGGCCGACGTCACCGAGATCGACGCCGACCGGCAGCTCCTGGTGACCACGGCAGGGCCGGTCTCCTACGACTACCTGATCCTGGCCGCGGGAGCGACCCACGCGTATTTCGGGAACGATCAGTGGGCGGCGCACGCACCGGGGCTGAAGACCGTCGAGGACGCGCTGGACATCAGGCGACGGATACTGCTTGCGTTCGAGCGGGCCGATGCCGCAACCACCGACGAGGAACGGAACCGGCTCATGACCTTTGTCGTCGTCGGGGCCGGGCCGACCGGCGTGGAGATGGCGGGAGCAATTCGAGAGATCGCCACCAGGACCCTGCGAGACGACTTTCGCCAGATCGACACCACAAAAAGCCACGTGCTGTTGGTCGAGGCCGGCCCTGCAGTGCTTCCGCCGTTTCCGCCGAAGTTGCAGGAATCCTCGCTGACCCAGCTGGAGCATCTCGGGGTGGACGTGCGGATCGATACTCGGGTCACCGACATCTCCAAAGAGGGCGTCATGACCCGCACCGGCTTCATCCCGAGCGCCACAGTCATCTGGGCAGCGGGCGTCGCCGCGTCGCCACTCGGCGCCCAGGTGGCCACTGACACCGACCGTTCCGGTCGTGCGGTGGTCCAGGCCGATCTCAGCTTGGCGGGTTACCAGAACGTCTTCGCCATCGGCGATATTGCCGCCGTCACCGATGCCGACGGCGAAGCGGTCCCCGGTGTCGCCCCCGCAGCAGAGCAGGGCGGGGAACACGCCGCGAAGTGTATTGCCGCCGATTTGGCCGACGATCCTCGCCCAACATTTCGCTACAAGGACAAGGGGTCGATGGCCACCATTGGCCGGTCCAAGGCGGTCGCTGACCTGGGCCCACGGCTGCAGTTCGGGGGCAGGCTCGCATGGTTGCTGTGGGGGGCGGTGCACATCTGGTCGCTGATCGGGTTTCGGTCTCGGCTTCGCACCATGGGTAGCTGGAACTGGCAATACTGGACCGGCCAGCGAGGGGCCCGCCTGATCACCGGCGGTTCGCCAGACGCCTCCGGCTCCGCCGCAGAGGATAAGTGGACATAGCGGGCCAACCGATACCAGAATCCTCGGCATGAGCACCGAACCTCTGAGCAAGCAGTACAAGACCGTCAACGGCAAGCAGATGGCATATCACGATGTGGGCACGGGGAACCCCGTGGTCTTCCTGCACGGCAACCCAACGTCGTCATACCTCTGGCGAGACATCATCCCCCACGTTTCCGACCAGGCCCGCTGCATCGCACCGGACCTCATCGGCCAGGGCGACTCGGACAAGCTCGACAACGTAGGCCGCGACTCCTACACCTTCGTCGAACACCGTGAGTACCTCGATGGGCTGCTCGACCAACTGGACCTCGGAGACAACATCACGTTCGTCATTCATGACTGGGGTTCGGCGCTCGGGTTTGATTGGGCCAACCGTCACCGTGATCGCGTGGCCGGTCTGGTCTACATGGAAGCGATTGTCCGACCGGTGACCTGGGACGAGTGGCCGGAAGGAGCAACCGACATCTTCAAGGCGATGCGCTCGGAGGCTGGCGAGGAGATGGTGCTTACCAAGAACCTCTTCGTCGAAGCGATCTTGCCAGCGTCCATCATGCGCACACTCAGCGACGAGGAGATGAACGAGTATCGCCGTCCCTTCGCCGCCGCTGGCGAGGACCGCAGGCCGACGCTCAGCTGGCCCCGGCAAATTCCGCTGGACAACGAACCGGCAGACGTTGCCGAGATCGTGTCGGCCTACGCAGAGTGGCTGTCAACCGCGACGGTCCCAAAGCTGTTCATCAATGCAGAGCCCGGCACCATCCTTACCGGCGCACAACGGGAGTTTGCGCGGACCTGGCCGAACCAAACCGAGGCCACAGTCAAGGGCATTCACTTCATCCAGGAAGACAGTGCGGATGAGATAGGCCAGGCCATCGCTGGATGGCTGCCAAGCACCCGCACCTGATGCGGGTCTAGACCTGGCGGATCCTGGCAATGCCTTTGCCGGCGGCCTTCGCCTCATAGAGAGCGGCGTCAGCGGTGGAGATCAAGTCGCCGTGCTCAACCGTGCTGTCGGAGCTCCACCCGATGCCGACGGTCAAACGGGCCCGATAGCTCACGCCGCTGTCAAGAACGAGGTCCTCTTCGAACTTGGCCAAAATTCGGCTCGCAAGGGCTTCGGCAGCGGCAGCTGATTCCAGCCGTTGTGGCGACACCAGGAACTCGTCGCCTCCCCAGCGTCCAACCACGTCTCCGAGGCGAACCACCTCCTGGAGCGCCTTGGCGACCCCGATCAGCAGAAGGTCCCCCACCTCGTGTCCGAGTCGGTCGTTTACACCTTTGAAGTCGTCGATGTCCAGGAACAGCACCGCCGACGGGTGGCCGCGTCGCCGGGCGCTCTCCAAACCATCGGACATGAGCCGCTCAAGATTTCGTCGGTTCGGCAGAGCGGTCAGCGAGTCATGCATCGCTTCGTGGCGAAACGCCTCACGCTCCTGGCGCAGCTCAGATTCCAGGTGACGCCGCCGCCAGAGCGTTCCGATCAGACGGCTGAGCACCGTCGTCATCTCAACGCTGGTGTCGGTAAACGCGTCAGGGTCGTCGAAGTTGTCCAGGCTCAGGAACGCCACCGGCAGCCCGTCGACCAGCACCGGTGCCGAGACGTTGACCACAATTTCCGAGAGACGCCCGTAGGTTTCCAACCAATCGGTGACGTCATCGCTGCGACCCTCGGCGCTGAAGTCACGCACGATCCGGGCCGTCGGGTCCCAGGCGTCACGAAAGAACGAGTCGACTTCCAGCTCGCGGAGCTGCAGTCCGGCTAAATCGAAACCTGAGGCAGCGACAAAGCGAAACGATGCCGTACCCGGCACGTGCAGCTGCACGCTCCCGCTCTCAGCGCCGGGAACCACCTGGACTGCACGCTCGATCAGCCGCTGATAAAACTCGTCGTCGTCGCTGGTCGAGTCGGCAAGTTCGCTGAGTTCCATCAGCGCCGATCGGAACCGCTGTTGCTGCTCCAACGCCTCGGTCGGCAACGGCACGGTGGTAGTTGCCGCCGGCGACGACTCCGTGGGCACCAGCTGGGCGATGACGCTGTCATCGGGGCCGCTGCCAAGGTGGATCGACAATGCGCCGTCCGCCCTGTCCTCTTTGCGAGAACCGGTGAGCAAGGCAACGCTGATCTGCTTCGGTGCTGGGCCAGCCGAACCCGTCATCGCGGACTCCTCGGCGTTTCGTAGGTCGAAGATCAGCTCGGTGAGGGCGGAGCCGTCGACGTCGGTGAGGAACTCCAGGATGGAGACCGGAAGGCCTCCTGGTGCAGCCTCAGCTTCAACTTCAACCTCGACCTCAAATTCGGCCGAGCGCCGAGCGTGGCGCACGCCAGCCAGCAATGCGCTGGCAGCTCGATTGGCGTATCGAATGTGACCACAGTTCGCGTCAGATGAGTCCAGAAGCACCATTGCGACCGGACTGCGATCGACCACTTCGAACCAGGTCTCTGTGGTCGCAGCTGCCGTGGTCCAGGTGTCAGCGGCCGAGATCGCGGCCGTGTCGCGGATTTCGGAGGGCAGACCATTGCTGTCCGTGGGCTCGGGGATCTGAGAACTCACCCCGATCCATCGACCGTTCGCCGCACTATCTGAGACTCTCCGACGGCCGAGGATCGGCCAGGTTCGCTCTGATCCCACGTCGGACCGACAAGCGGACTAGATTCAACCGCTTGCAGGATGGGAACCGTTCAACACGCCGCAGGTACTTCGTGTACTCACCAGACATCGGCATAGGCCCGTGTACGTAGCGCTGAAGGAGATCCGCCGGTCGCTTGGCCGTTTCGTGCTGCTGAGCCTTGCCGTCGCACTACTTGTCTTGCTGCTGCTGTTCTTCCAGGCCGTCGCCGGGACGTTGACAAGCGGTCTCACCGGCGGGCTTGAGTCATCCTCTGCTGAGGTCCTGGTCTATGACGTCCGGGCCAGGCGAAATCCGGCCAACAGCCTCATTCCGCCGACGGCCGAGGCCGCGGTGGGCGCTGTCACCGACGTGGCGGCCGTCTCCCCCATCGGCCTCAGCGTGTTTACAGGAACCACCGACGGCGCAGAGATAGACGTGCAGCTCGTTGGCGGTGACCCCACCGGACCGTCGGTCCCCGCCGACCTTGCAGACGGACGGCTCCCCGCCGCCCCCGGCGAGGCCCTGTTCAGTGGCTCCTCGTTTGATGATCCCATCGAGATCGGCCAGAGCGTCACCGTCGAAGGCGTCACGATAGAAGTAGTCGGAACGGCCGACGACGCTGCATTCAACGTGCTTCCGACGCTGTACGTGCCGTTCGAGGACTTCGTCGCCGCATCGCAGAACCGAGCGGGAGTACCGATTGAAGTTGCCCCGTCGCTGCTCGGCGTCCGGGTCGCCGACGGGGCCGACCCGGCGGCCGTCGCCGCTGCTCTGACCGAGTCCGTCGATGGCATCGAGGCCCTGCAGCGGGCCGAAGCGGTTGACGCACTGCCAGGGGTCAGCCAGATCACACAGTCGTTCAACATCCTCTACCTGTTGCTCTACATCGTCGTGACCATCGTGACCGGCGTGTTCTTCCTGATCCTCACGGTCCAAAAGCAGGATGCACTGGTGCTGCTTCGAGCCGTTGGCGCAAGCAGCGGAGACATTGTCGGCTCTGTCCTGATCCAGGTACTCATCGTCGTCGGGGCGGGGGCGGTTATCGGGACGGCGGTGACCGCAGGTCTGCTGTCTCTCACCAGAGACGTCTTCGGCGCGGGCTTGAATCCGACCACCACGGTGATCAGCGTGGCCGCCATCGTCATCCTCGGCCTGCTTGCGTCCATCGGGGCGGTCCGACGGGTGCTTGCAATCGACCCCGTCGAAGCAACGACGTCCGGAGGCACCTAGCGATGAAGATCGGTATCCGAGAACTGCTCCGTCAGCCCGGCCGTTTTGCCTCCGTCGGCGGAGCGCTGACACTCCTGGTAGTACTGCTCGTCGTGCTCGGCGGCTTCCTCGACGGCCTCGAGCTGAACCAAACTGGACCGTACAGGGCCCACGACGGTCGACTGTTAGTGTTCTCCGAAGAGAGCGAAGATCTGATTCAACGCTCACGGGTGAGCGAGGCCGACCAAGCGGGCTTGGCCGCTGCCGAGGGCGTTGCTGCAGTCGGCGCGTTGAACCTCATCGAATCGACCGCAAGCGCCGGGGACGGTGAAATCCTCGACATCATCTTGTTCGGCTACGACCTTCCGACCGATGTCATCCCCGCACCGCCGTCCGAGGGCGCCGTGATTGACAAGGCCCTGGCGGATCGCAACGGCGTGGCCGTTGGAGACCAACTGCTCATCGGCGCCGACGCTGCGGCGGTGTCGGTCGAGGCCGTTGTTAAGGACCTCAGTCAAGGATCGCCGACGGTGTGGATCTCCACGGAGAACTGGCGGGCCATTGTCGGTAGCGGCAACCCGGCGGCGCTGCCCCCGGAGGGGATCCACCAGGCGCTGGTCATTGAGCCCGCCTCTGGCGTAGCGGCGGAGGACCTAGCGGCCCAACTCAATGCAACCGCTGCGGTGTCGGTGGTGACATCGACCGAGGCCGTCGATGCCTTGCCGGTGGTGCAACAACAGTCGTCTACCTTCCAGGGCATCATCGGCGTCACGTTCGTGGTGACGCTGCTGGTGGTCGCGCTGTTCTTCGCACTGATCACCCTGGAGCGCGTCGGCCTCTATGCCGTACTCAAAGCGCTGGGCGCCGGCACGAAAGACCTCATGGCTGGCATCTCCGCCCAGGCGGTTCTGGTCAGTGTGATCGCGCTCCTCCTCGGGTTTGGACTGAGCCTGATCTTTGCAAACCTCATCCCCGATGAGCTGCCGGTCCGCATCGAGCCACCTCGGCTGATCCAAACCGCGATCGGCGTTATCGTCACCTCCCTGATGGGGAGCCTCTTTAGTTTGCGTCGGGTCCTGCGCATCGACCCCGCAGAAGCGATTGGATAGCCACCATGCCCGCTCTTGAAATGCACCAGGTCCGCAAGGTCTACGGGAGTGACGACCAACAGGTCGTTGCCCTGAACGACGTTGACCTCACCGTCGATGACGACGAGATGCTGATCCTGGTCGGCCCGTCGGGATCGGGCAAGACCACGTTGCTGACCGTTGGCGGCGCCCTGCTTCGCCCCACGTCGGGCAGCGTCCAGGTCGGTGGCATCGAGATCACCGACCTCGATGACAAGCAGCTCGCTCGCTTCCGCCGAGACCAGGTCGGCTTCGTCTTCCAGTCGGTCAACCTTGTGCCCTTTCTCACCGCCAAGGAGAACCTGCTTGTTGTACGTCAGTTCGGCGGGGCCAAGGTGGATGCCGAGGCAAAACGGCGGGCCGATCAGCTACTGGAAGAACTTGGGCTCGGCGGCCGGGGAAACAATCTCCCGTCGCAGCTGTCCGGTGGACAGAAGCAACGGGTGGCCATTGGTCGGGCGCTCATGAACGACCCGTCTCTGGTCTTGGTCGATGAGCCAACCTCGGCATTGGACTCCGAGCTCGGACAGCAGGTGATGGACCTCCTCCGACGAGAGATCAAGGGCCGCGGCGTCGCCGCAATCATCGTCACGCACGACGACAGGGTTCTCGACTACGGCGACCGCCAGGTACAGATCGTGGACGGAGTGCTCAGCTCCCCCTCCGACGCCGCCACACCAACCGGCTGATCAAAGCTCTCGTGCCATGCCCCCGGCAAGCACGAACTTCAAACCGTCAAGCGCCTTGCGATGCTCGGCCTGATCGCTGGAGACACCGTCGGTCAACCCGACGGCAACCACCCGCAGGAAGTACCGCAGCGGTTCTCGCTCATCCGGGGTGATCTCGCCGTTCGCGATGCCGTCGTCAAGTAGCTGCACAAAGTGATCGTCGCCGTCGAGGGGTGCCTTGATTTGATCGAAGACGTCCGGGTTTCTGCGGCGATCGATTCGGACGGAGCCGACGAACTGAGCGATTGAGGCATCTTCTCGATTGAGCTCGTGGAACGCCTCCATCACCGCTTCGATCTTGCCGAGCAGGGTTGACGCGGACCCCTCTGCAACGACGTATCGATCGCGAATGCGGGCCTCGACCTCAATCAGGACGGCCCGGAAAATGTCGAGCTTTGAATCGAAGTAGTGATACAGCGCGCCGGTGGTGATGTCTGCCCCATCCGCGATCATTCGATTGGTAGTGCCGTCGAACCCGTATTCAGCGAACAATCGCCGGGCGACGTCGACAATCCGCTCGCGAGTCTCGCCGGCATTGGATGCCGGCGGGCGACCACGCTGAGGAGGTTTTCTGGACACGAGAGACCCTATGCACGCTTGTACGGGACAAAAACGACACTACTCCGCGAACTCGGACCCAGGCGAAAGACCCCGAGCCAAGACGCGCACCGACGCAGCACGTTGAGGTCTGGTGACGTCATGGTGATGACACGGAGATGCCATGGTGCACCGACCGACGAAAGGGCCCAGCGCTGGCAGCTCCGCTACCGTTGGCTGGTCCATCCGATCTGTGTGATCTGGCTGGTCGGAGCGGGACCACACAACCGAAGGGGCTTCACCGTGATACTCGATGACTTTGCAATGACCGGGCGACGAGCCGTGGTCACCGGCGGAGGCAAGGGCATCGGACGGGGCATCGCTCTGTGTCTGGCCGAGGCCGGGGCCGACGTCATGGTGAGCGCTCGCTCCGCCAGCGAGATTGAGTCGGTGGCGGCGGAGATACAGAGTCTTGGCGTCCGCGGCTTCGCCCACGCCGCGGATGTCACCGCCCCCGGCGGCCTTAAGGGTCTCGGCGCCGCGGCGATGGAAGAGCTTGGCGGTGTCGACCTGTGGGTCAACAACGCCGGTGGGCTGCCGGACGCCACTGCCCGCTACCTCGTCCGCACGCCGGAGGACCGCTGGGACGCCCAGATTGACCTGAACCTCAAAGCGGTGTGGCAAGGATGTGTGGTGGCCGCCGGTCTAATGAAGGAGTCCGAGGGTGGGTCGATCGTCAACATCTCGTCGATCACCGCGTTTGGTCATCAGATGAAGAACGGGCCATACGCCGCATCGAAAGCAGCGGTGAACTCGCTGACGGCAACGCTGTCGGTTGAGCTCGCCCCGAACGTGCGGGTTAATGCTGTCGCTCCCGGTCCCGTGTTGACCGACAACTTCGTCGAAAGCACCGGGTACAGCGAAGAGAACCGCGAACAGTTTGAGAAGCAAATGCGGATCCCGCTTGGGCGTATCGGCAACGAGCGAGACATTGGCGCCGCAGTGCTGTTCCTGGCCTCACCGGCCGCCAGTTGGATCACCGGTCAGGTGCTCAAAGTAGACGGCGGGCGCTAGGGCGAAGCCGCCGTTTCGATCTACCCGCTTACTCACGGGTAACATGGCTCCCACTCGACGAAGGAGCGTTTTGGATGACAGACACGACTGCGCAACAGAGCCCGGCAGAGGCTTTTCGGAGCCGCGGCCCTGAGCAGGAGATGGCAGAGCTCGGGGCGAACGTCCCCGCAGCCGCTGACCTGTCAATCGAAGAGATCAATCCGCTCAACGCCCACCTGTTCCGGGAGCATCGCTGGCAGGACCACTTCGCTCGCCTCCGCAACGAAGATCCGGTGCACTTCAACGAGCTTGAGACGTCCGGCCGCTACTGGTCGTTGACAAAGTATGAGGATGTTCGGGCGGTCGACGGCGATTGGAAGACCTTCTCTTCCGCCAACGGCATCACCCTTAGCGTTCCGGTCACCGATGAACCCGCAGACGGCGTGCAATTGCAGTCCTTCATTGCGATGGACCCCCCGACCCAGACCGAGCAGCGCAACACCGTCCGGTCTGTCGCCGCTCCGAAGAATCTTCGCAACGTCGAGCCACTAATCCGGGAGCGGACCATCGACGTGCTCGACTCGCTGCCAGAAGGCGAGACCTTTGACTGGGTCGACACCGTCTCCATCGAACTGACGACCATGCTGCTCGCCACGTTGTTCGACTTTCCGTTTGAAGATCGCCGCAAACTGACGCGATGGTCCGACGTTGTCTTTGCGATCCCCCAGCCCGGTGGTGTCGTCGAGTCAATCGAAGAAAAGCGCGACGAGATGCGGGACTGCATCAGCTATTTCGAGATGCTGTGGGAGGACCGACGCAAGAACCCAGGCGATGACCTCGTCACCATGCTCGTTCACGGCGCAGCGACCAAGGACATGCCGACCGCTGCTCACCTTGGCAACCTGCTCCTGCTCATCGTCGGCGGCAACGACACCACCCGCAACACGATGTCCGGAAGCGTCTACGGTCTCAACAAGTTCGGGGATCAGTACGACAAGTTGATTGCCGACCCCTCGCTCGTCCCGCAGATGGTTCCCGAGATCATTCGCTGGCAGACGCCGCTGTCCTACATGCGGCGCACGGCAAA
>CAZSTV010000225.1:0-9634 GCA_964609665.1 uncultured Acidimicrobiaceae bacterium | reverse complement strand
CCCAGTTCCCGCTACCCCGGTTCCCGCTATCCCAGTTCCGGCTATCCGAGTTCAAGGTCATTCCACCCACATTCGTCGAGGTCTCGCTGGAACTCGGTTTGTCTCGATGGTGCGATGTCGGGGAACCTGCTCGGGCCCAGAATGCCGTTCTGGTTCGGTTCCAGCTCGCCAAGATCCCAACCCCGCTCGATCAGGCACTCGAAGACCTCTCGGCCGGCTTCGTTTGCGGCAACTTTCTGGTCTGCTGTCAGGTCCTGTTGCCGACTGTTCTGTTCGGCCAGCACCGCGCCGATGCCGCTCTCGTTGTTGCACGCAATCAACGCCGCCAAGTATTCGGGTTCGGCGGCCACCGGATCGTCGCTTTGGCCGGGAAGGCCCACAAAGTCGTAGCCGGCCTCGCCAAGACAGCTGTTGAAGATGGTCAGGGCGGTGCCGAGACGGACCTGGAAGGACCGGTTGGCCTCGGTGACCGACAGCGTGGTCTCGGTGACCTCGGCTTCGTTTCTGGTCGCCTGGCCGGCACGTTCCTCGCCCTCGGCAAGCAGATCGGCGGCCTCATCGGCGCTGACGACCTGGACGTCGTCGGCCCGCATCACGACCGTGCGGGTCTCCGCAGATCCCGTTTCGTTCGATGTGGTTTCGTTTGATGTGGAGGCGTCGCCGTCAATCACGCCGCATCCCGCCCCCAACAGCGCAGCCGCTAGGAGCAGAGCTTCCGGGCGCCGCACGCGTGCTCTCACGGGCCGCAGAGTAGACGCGCTACTGGTGACAGACCAGCTGGGGCCGGCGCGGCCTGGCTGATAGGTGGCGCTTACGCCAAAGAGAGCGCGGCCCTGTCGACCAGGTTGCCGCTACTTCCACCGGTGACCGAACGGAAGCCGAACACGGTGTTTTTCTGACCCGCTGGAATGGTGTAGGTCCCGGAGTATTCCTTCCAGCCGGGGCCCGTGGTGACGGTGATGAGCGATTGCAGCGGCCCGCCGACCGGTCCGATGATCACTTCCATGGTGTCCGATCCCGAGCGACCCCGATGCATGAAACTCCAGCGAATCCTGGAGCCAGGCGTGGTGGGGATCCTCTGGAACACCGTCGATGGACCGTAGGAGTTGAGTTCCAGCAGGTTGTTGCCATTGCCGGAGCCGACCTGTGACTTTTCCCGGTGCCAGACCTCAAGAACCCCGTTGTCAGCGAGCCAGCCGGGCACCTCGGCGGCGTCGAGCATGCGGTAGCTCCCGGCAGGAATGTCGCTGGCGTCGAACCCGCCGTTTGTCAACGCGACCGGCGGGATCGTTACTTTGGTCGTCGGCGGGACGGTGGTGGTGGTCGGCGCTTTGGTAGTGGTGGTCGTCGGGGCCGCCGTTGTTGGAGGGGCGGTCGGAGCGACAGTCGGAGCGGTGGTCGTTTCAGTGGTGGCCGTTGTCGCGACGGTCGACGGGACCTCGGTGGTACCCGAGGTTGCGGGCGCGGCAGTGACCCGTGTGGTGGTAGTGGTGGGTCCGTCGGTGGTTCGGGGGGTGCTGATTCGTGTGGTTATGTTGCTGGTGTCGGTCCCGTCTTCCTCGATCTCACTGTTGGACTCCGAGGTATTCCCGGTGTCCTCCTGCTCGAGCACCTCAGGGCTAAGCGGCTCGTCGGGTCCACTTGAACGCTCGCCGATCGGCAAGTCGCCAATGGTCTCGATGCGATCGCCCCCGGCGGCCAGGCCCTCGCTCGGCTGCTCGCGAGCCCGGTACGCCATGATGGTGGCGAAGACGGCAAGGACAGCAAGAACGCTTAACCCGATTCGCCGCCATTCTCTCATGTTGCCCATCACCATCGGTTTCCGCCGTACCCGCTCGAATAGAGAGTACATCGCCCTACAGGCGCCCGACCGTCGCCTTGGATCGTCCAGAATATCGGATCTGATCGACGGCCGTAAACGCGAACGTGAGCGCCCCGAAGGCGCTCACGGTTCAGTTCTCGGGGCGCTCAGAGGCGCTTAGGAGAACGACTGTCCGCAGCCGCAGGTGCGCTGAGCGTTGGGGTTGTCGATTGAGAAGCCGGTCTGCTGGAGACCGTCTTTGTAGTCCAGGGTTGCGCCGACGAGCAGCTGTGCGCTTGTGGGGTCCACCACAACGCGAACGCCACCAAGTTCGGTCGCTTTGTCGTCTTGGGCCATTTCGCCGTCGAAGAACATCTCGTAGCTGAAGCCGGAACATCCGCCGGGGCGGACGGCCACGCGAAGAGCCAGAGACTCGTCGTCTTCCTGGTCGAGAAGTTCTTTCACCTTGGCTGCGGCCGAGTCCGTTACTGTTATCACGCCTACCTCCTGCTAAGAACTTGATTCTACCCACTGTGCGGGGCAGTACATCATCGATGGGAACGAGCGCCCACACCTCTGTTTGGTGCAACACCATCGGCCGGGGTCGAAATTCCCTAAGAATCGCCAGAACGACCGGCCTGGTTCGGTCAACGTCATGGGGCAGCGATAGGTTGGATGTATGTCAGAACAGGGTTCCGACGCCAGCCCGGTGGCGGAAGTCACCGTGACCGAAGAAGACGTCATGGCGGTGCTTCGCGGCGTTATCGACCCGGAACTCGGCAGCAATATTGTTGAGCTGGGCATGGCCAAAGGCGCAAAGATTGATCCCGCCGGTCATGTGACGGTGAAGATCGCCTTGACCACCTCCGGCTGTCCGCTGCGGGCCCAGATCCAAAAAGACACCAAGACCAGGATTGGATCGTTGCCGGGCGTGACCGGCGTCAAGATCGACTGGACCGAGCTCACCGCAGAAGAAAAGTCCGCCACGATGTCGGTCGCCAGGAAGAATGCGGCCGATCGGGCAACCGAGACCGCCATTCCCGCAACGGCCAAGGTCCTCGCAATCGCCTCGGGCAAGGGTGGCGTCGGGAAGTCATCGGTCACCGCCAACCTTGCGGCCGCCCTCGCCAACACCGGTCTCAATGTCGGCGTTATCGACGCTGACATCTGGGGGTTCTCCATTCCCCGCATGCTCGGTCTGGACGGTCGTCTTGAGGCATCCAAAGACGGCGACCGGGCAACCATCACCCCCCATTCGCTGTCAATCGGCACCGGCCGGCTCGACGTGGTCTCCATGGGGTTCCTGGTCGAGGACGAGGAGTCCGCGCTGCTGTGGCGGGGCCTCATGCTCAACCGCGCGGTGCAGCATTTTCTGGAAGACGTCGAGTGGTCTGAGGACCTTGACTACGTGCTGATCGACATGCCGCCCGGCACCGGGGACGTGGCCATGGGCTTGGCCAGGATGATCCCTCGGGCTGAACTGATCGTTGTCACCACCCCGGCCACCGGAGCGCAGAAGGTGGCAACCCGGGCCGTGTCCATGGCCCGCAAGTCATACCTGCGGGTTGCGGGCGTCATAGAGAATATGTCGGTCTTTGTTGCCCCCGACGGTTCCGAACACGCGCTCTTTGGTTCCGGTGGTGGTCAGACCCTGGCCGACGAAGCCGGCGTACCGTTGATCGGCCAGATCCCCATCGAACCGGCCGTATCGGCCGGAGGAGATGCAGGCAGGCCCGTCGTGCTTGAGGACTCACCGGCATCGGCGTCCTTTGCCGCAATCGCAAAACTCATCGTCGAAGAGATTGCGCCGCCGGTGGAGATGGCGGGCTGCACCGCCCGCATGTTCGATTTGGCCGAAGAAGCGCTCGCCGCGTTCGACGCCGCAAACGCAGACTCCTAACGGACCGGTCTTACGAGCCGGGTTGCTCCACCCGCTCGATGGTGACGGTCTGATTGATGAAGCGCGATGACGGGATCAGTACCGTCTCGCCGTCTCCGGCCGAAATCTCCACCGCCGTGGGATGCACTGAGACGACAACGCCGGTCACGTCTCCGACCCGTACGGTGTCGCCGTTTGCGACCAACCGGCGGAGTGCTCTGGTGGCCGCAACCTCTCGTGCCACGCCGTTGCCGCCGAGCCCGACCAGCAGTGTGAGGCTGGCAGCGATGCCGAAGAAGACGGCAGCGACGCCCATATTGACGACGTCGGTGTTGATGCCAAGCTGGCCGACGGCCAGAAGCGCGGCCAAAGCGACGATGGTGACCTTCACTGCGGTCTGAGCGTGCCGCTGGGTCTGGAGGGGCATGCGCCCCATTGCCTGGCCCAGCGCGGTGGAAGCAAAGGCCGATGCCACGTTGGCGACGATGATGATAATGGCCGCAGTCAGGGCCTTCGGAATGAAGGCGATGGCGTCGTCACGAAGTTTGTCCAGCGAATCCGGCTGGATGATGCCGAGGGCAACGACCAAGCCGGCCACGATGCCGAATGCCAGCGCAAGGCTGGACAGCGGCTTGGCCGCTCGCTGAATCGGCTCGGGCCGCTTTGGTGAGCCGACCAGGGCGTGGACGATTCGAGATGCCACCAGACCGAGAACGAGCCCGGCCACGATGGCGATGATGACCATTACCCAATCACTCATTCTCGGGTTCCTCCATCAGCAGTAGCTTTGATGTTTCAATACCCGCCCCGAACAAATCTGACACCACATCGAGTACCACTCGCGAGTCCAGGCGCTCGACCACTCTACGCTCCAACCGGTCCGAGAGGTCCGGAGGTGGGGTATAGATGGCGGCGAGCGCCGTACCTAGGTCGTATTCCTCAGCCTCGGAGAGTTCGTCGAGGAGTGCCGCACAGCGGTCACAGCTGCCGAGGTGCTCGTCAATGGTGGACTCCGGATCGTGAGTCTCCTGTTCCAGCCATTCTCGCAGCGCCCGCTTGCTCGGGTGGCGGAAGAACATTAGCTCCACTCCCTTAGCGCCGCGCCGAGGCGGCGCCGGGCCCGAAGCAGTCGTGTTTTGACCGTCGGCATCGGTACATCCAGAATTTCGGCAATCTCGTCGTAGGAGAGGCCTTCGAGTTCACGCAGGACGACGATGCTTCGAGACAGTTCGTCGAGGGTTTCAAGAGCCTCGACGAACTCGTCCATGACGACGTCGCTCTGCACCCTGGCCTCTACTGAGCGTTCAGGTGTGGTGTGGCGTTCGGGAAGGTCGTGGGGGTCGATCACGACGGCCCTGCGCGTTCGCAACGTGGAGATGGCGGTGTTGTGAGCGATGCGTAGCACCCAGCTCCGCAACGAGGAATCGGCCCGGAATGATGGCAGCGCCAGCCATGCCTTGACCAGTGTCTCCTGCGCAATGTCTTCAGCGAGGGAGCTGTCGCGTACCACCGAGAGTGCCAACCTATAAATGGCATCGCCGTGTTCGACCACGAGTTTGTGGAGATCCTCAGGGTCACCCTCCCTGTCGCCGGACGTGGCTCCGCCGGTTCCTGCGGAGGCGGCAACGGACTGCCGCCTCTTCGAGGGGTCGATGGCCCACAACCGGGGTATCGGCCTGAGAATAAGTTTCGCCACACCTATAGGACGCATAGGACCTCTTATCAGTCGCGTATCACACGCGTTTTGCCATCTGGGGCCCAGTATTCGACCGACTTGAGCAGATTTTACAAAAAAATCAAGATTTTCGCGACTTCGACGCCTTACGATCCGTCTACCTAATCGCAAAGAAGCTCACAAAGGGAGTCAATAACAATGCTTGCACAAGATGCGGTGGATGAGGGCCTCGACATTGTCGATTCTCTTCAGACCGGAATTACCGATTTTTTCAGTCAACTGTTCGGATTTCTGCCGAACCTGATCGGATTCCTGTTCATCCTGTTCATCGGGTGGTTCATCGCCCGATTCATCGCTCGGATGGTGGGTCGCGTCTTCAAGGCGATCAACCTCGATCACTACCTCGACAAGGCCGGAATCGGCGGACCGCTCGAGCGTGCGGGCTATCAGGACAGCGGCAAGTTCGTCGCAAAGATCATCTACTACATGATCATGCTGATCGTGCTCAAGCTCGCCTTCGGCGCTCTTGACATCGATGCGCTGAACGAGCCGTTCGACCAGCTCATCGCCTGGATCCCCAAGGCCCTCGTTGCTCTTATCCTCATCGTCGTCGGTGGCATCGTTGCCAACGTCGTACGGGATTTGGTCGCCGGCCTCACCGCCGGTCAGTCCTACAGCAACCTGGTTGTCAGCATCGCTGGCGCAGCCGTTTGGCTCCTGTTCGGCCTCGCCGCACTGGACCAGGCTCAGATCGCCGGTGACCTGGTGGACACCCTCACCACTGCGGTCTTCGCCAGCCTCAGCGCCATCCTTATCATCAAGTTCGGTGTCGGCGGCATCTGGGCAGCACGTGACCGCTTCTGGCCGAACGTGTACGACAGCATCTCGTCGCAGACTTCAAGCACTCCTCCCGCCCCTCAGCGGCGCACGGAAGGCTAAGTCCACTAGGGCGACATGTACTCCTGGAGGGACCCTCAGCCTTCCGGGAGACGGGGTGCGACCCGGATGGGCGATTCGGGCGCACCCCACTGAAATGAGACGGTCACTCCGTCTCGGGCCGAGGAAAGGCTATCCCTCAGCCCTCCCTCCGGGGAAGCGAGCGTGTGACGGTTCCGTCGCACCTCGCTTCTCCGACGTTTTGGGCCACGTTTGGCCGTTTGGCCGTTAGACCGTGAGGGCGCTCAGGGCCTCTGCCAGCTCGGTGGCGTCAAAGACGTTGTCGATTCGGTCGACCAGCGTCCCGTCCGCCGCCACCAGGAAGAGCGATGGCTCAAACTCCAGGTCGAGGTCTATGACGGCCGGCGCCAGCCTGATGCGAGGGTCTGCGAAGTTCTCCGAGACCTCCAGGGTGTTCTCATAGAATTCGACGTGGACGAACTCGACGTCTGGGAAGTCGGCGCTCCCGGCGATGAGGGTCTCCAACACCGGTCCGCAGTATGCGGTCGAGCAGAACGCCGGGGTGGCCACCAGGAGCGCCATGGGCTTTGCCTGGGCCATGATCTCGTCTGCGCTGACGGTGTGGAACGGGCACGGTTCGACCCTTGTACAGAGCCGGTCAACCGCCGATGGGTTGTCGAACGTCGGTGTGACGATGGGCGGAAACGGGTCCCCGACCAACGGCAGCTTGATGTCGGCAACGTCGAACAGCTGGATGACCAGCTCGGTCTCGGTGTCCTCGACGCCAATGGTCAGGTCGTAGATGCCGGGCTCATCGAGTTCGGCCCGCAGGGCGTAATACCGGAACAGGTTGGCGTGTTGATGTTCCGGGTCGGCATCACCGACGTGGTCATGGTCGACCACGCGGCCAATAACCGCTGTTTCAAGAACGATCTCGCCGTCTTTGCGCACGGTGACCTGGACGGTGCCGTCATCGGGCGGCAGCGCAACGTCGCTTTGGTCGACGGTGGGGTCCGGCGCCACGATGGCGAACGGGATCCGTTCGGGGCGACCGGCCGCCAGCACCCGGCTCGGGGAGAACAGCGGCACGATGATTGGCGCCACCGAAGACTGTGAACACGCCGCAAGCAGTGCGGAGGCACCGGTCAGCATCGAACCGCCGAGGGCAGGTGCTCCAAGGCGAGCGATTGCGCCGGTGATCAGCGCCCCCGAACCTGTGCGGGCCGAGCCACCGAGGAAACGCCTTCTACTGAGTTGCACCGGATGCGGCGGGTTGGTCCGGTCGTCGACGATCTCTTCCGAGGCCACCCCGAGACGGTAGCGGGGTTATTCGGTAGAGGCGGCACCGTATCCTCGGTAGTCGTGTCACAGTCAGAACAACCTTTCGCTTCCACCTCCGGCCCACCGGTGTCCGGACCTCCCGCCGGTGGTGAACGCGTGCTCAACCTCATGGTGAACGGCAGCGAGGTTGAGGTGCCAGACGTCGGTGAGTCACTGCTTGCGGTCCTCAGGGACCGGCTCGGCCTCAACGCAGCGAAGGACGGCTGTAGCCCTCAGGGCCAGTGTGGCTGTTGCACGGTGCTGGTCGATGGCAGCCCGCGGGTGGCCTGTGTGACCCCGGCCCGGCGGGTGCGAGGCCGGGAGATCACCACCCTTGAAGGGCTTGATGCGGAGCGGACCGAACGTTGGGGGCAGGCATTCTGCGCCGCGGGCGGCAGCCAATGCGGGTTCTGTACCCCAGGGATCGTCGTGCGGCTCGATGCGCTCGCCGCGTCGGGTGAAGCGGGCGAGCCGTCGGCGCCAGAAGCGTCCGATTCATCCATGAAGGACGCGGTCGATCAGGCGTTGCTGGCCCACCTCTGTCGATGCACCGGGTGGCAGACCATCCACGAGGCGTGGGATCTGTTCATCGCAGATGCAGAGCCGGGGGCAGACCAGGACCGAGACCTTGCCGCGGCCGGTGCCCGAGCCGAGATCGAGGGTCGGTCACCGCAGACCGTGTCGCCCGAGGTCGCCCTTGGGCTTGGCGGCTTTGCGGCAGATACCGCTCCCGCCGATTCGCTGATTGCGGTTTCCGATGGTGCCGGCGGCTGGGTTGTCGGAGAAACCCTGACCGAGGCCCGGACCGCATCGGGCAAAGTCCAGGGGCGTCGCACCACCGCAGGGCACAGCTGGCCGCTGGAGATCCCGGAGGGGGAGTGGGCGGCAGCGTTGCGCACCACCTGGACCGATGCCGCCTACCTGGAAACCGATGCCGCATGGTGCGAGCCCGGGGGAGATCCGTCATCGACCGTGGCAAACGGCGGTGCCTTTGGGGCCAAGCAGGACCAGCCGATCGAGGCGGACGCCAACCAGTCGGACGCCGGTCGGCTTGATGTCGGCCGGGCGGCGAGGGACTTAGCTGACCAACACGGTCGTCCGGTGCTTGTGCTGGCCAGCCGAGAAGACGTCGCGGAACGAAGCCCAAAGCGACCACCGGTGGCGGGAGGCATGCGGGCTGATGGCACCGGGCTGTTGCGGATGGCGGCGACGCCGGGGATGGCGGAGATCGTCAATGCCATCACGTCGGTGGCTCCCGGGCTGACGGTGGAAGAGGTTCCGGTCGTTGGCCCACCGACCTCGGGTCGTCTGCGCTCGGTCGGCTGGGCCGAAGCTGTTGTTTTGCAAGCCGGGGCGACTGGGGCGCTCAGCCCGGTTCGCTCTCCCGAGGGCGCGATCGCCGAGGCACTCTTCGAAAACGGTGTGATCAAGGTGACCGTGGGATGTGGTCGGGTGCTCGATCGGACCGTCCTGCGCTCCTACTGCATCGGCGCCGCCCACATGGCCTGGTCGTGGTTGACGAGCGAGGCGATGGTCGTTGACGGTGAGGGCACCGTGCACGATCTGACCGTCCGTAGCTTTGGTGTGCTGCGAGCGATTGACACGCCGCCGATCGAGGTGGAGATCGTTGCCGGAGACGGTGAAGCGGTCAATGGGTCCGACGCCGTGTTCGCCGCTGTGGCCGCCGCTGGTTGGTTGGCAGGCGATTGTCGGCCAGACTGGCCAATCGAGTTGTCGAGCTGAATGAGGATGTTGACATGAGCAAGCCGGTTGGCCCCTATACCCCGATCGTGAAAGCTGGCCCGTGGCTCGTTTCCTCCGGACAGATCGGCATTGCCGACGGGGCAATTGTCGAGGGTGGCGTCGGCGCTCAATTCCGCCAGGCCCTGGCAAACCTGACGGCGCTGTTCGATGGCGAAGGCTCCTCGCTGAGCGACATCACAAAGACAACGGTGTTTCTGACCGACATGGATCACTACGCCGAGATGAACGAGATCTACACGGCGACCTTTGGCGACCACCGTCCGGCTCGCTCCGCGGTTGCGGTGGCACAGCTTCCGCT
>CAZSTV010000224.1:0-9655 GCA_964609665.1 uncultured Acidimicrobiaceae bacterium | reverse complement strand
TGTGTTGTTGATGAATTGGCCGGTGCGGCCGAGCTGGTCAGAGGCAAGTCGACCGGCATCGCCGTCGCCCTCATCCGCGGTGCGAATCCAGAGTGGTTCGGCCCGGGTTCGGTCGCAGAAGACATCGTGCGAGACCCCAGCGAGGACCTCTTCCGTTAGTCGCCCAAGCGCCGCGCAAGAGTCGTTCAAGACAGCTGTACAAGACAGCGCTACAAGGAAAACTGCATCGGCGGGCGTGACGTGCTGACAAACCATCTCCCCACCGACCCCGGGCCGGACGCACTGCTCGACGGTTTCGTCGACTTTGTGGCAACCCAGGGCATAGAGCTCTACCCGGCTCAGGAGGAGGCCATCCTCGAACTGCTCGAGGGCAACCACGTCATCCTCAAAACCCCGACCGGGTCCGGCAAGTCCCTGGTCGCCGCGGCTGCCCACTTCGTTGCGCTGGCCGAGAACAAGCGGAGCGTCTACACAGCACCGATCAAAGCGCTGGTGTCTGAGAAGTTCTTTTCGCTCCGGCGAGACTTTGGCGACGACCTGGTCGGCATGGTCACCGGTGACGCCAGCATCAACCCCGATGCGCCGATCATCTGCTGCACCGCCGAGATTCTGGCCAACCGGGCGCTGCGCGACGGAGCGAACACCGAAGCCGACGTGGTCATCGTCGATGAGTTTCACTACTACGCCGACCCGCAACGAGGGTGGGCGTGGCAGGTGCCCCTGCTGGAGTTGCGCAACACCCAGTTCCTGCTGATGTCGGCGACGCTCGGCAGCACCGCCTTCTTCGAAGAAGACCTCACACGGCGGACGGGGCGGCCAACGTCGCTGGTGTCGTCGGATCAGCGGCCCGTTCCGTTGGACTTCGAATACCGCTCGTCCACGCTGCACCAGTCCATCTCCGAGCTGCTTGAGTCCGAGCGTTCGCCGATCTACCTCGTGCATTTCACCCAGCGCGACGCAACCGAGGCAGCCCAGGGCTACCTCTCGCTCGACCCGCTGTCCAAGACCGAGAAAGGTCTGGTCAAGGAGGCCATCGGGGGGTTCCGGTTCGACTCTCCCATCGGCAAAGACCTCCGCCGCTACGTGCTCGGCGGCGTCGGCGTTCACCACGCAGGCCTGCTGCCGAAGTACCGGCTACTTGTTGAGAAGCTTGCCCAGCAGGGGCTGCTGAAGATCATCTGCGGCACCGACACGCTCGGGGTCGGCGTCAACGTGCCGATCCGCTCGGTGCTGTTCACCCAGCTCTGCAAGTACGACGGCACCGATACCCGCACGCTCTCCAACCGGGAGTTCCAACAGATCGCAGGCAGGGCCGGCCGGAAGGGCTTTGACAACATCGGCCACGTCTGGGTTCAGGCCCCGGCCCACGTCGTTGAGAACCTGCGGGCCGAGGAGAAGGCCGCCTCCGATCCGAAGAAGAAAAAGAAGCCGGTCAAGAAGAAGCAACCCGACCGTGGCTATTCGCACTGGACCGAAGACACGTTCAACAAACTGGTGTCCGGTGCTCCCGAGCCGCTGACCTCATCGTTCCGGGTCAACCATCAGATGGTTCTGACCATGCTGGACCGGCCCGGTGACGGCTGCGCTGCACTGCGGAACCTCCTGACCGACAACCATGAGACCCGCAAGCGGGGCCGTGGACACATCAAGCGGACCATCTCGATCTACCGGTCGCTGCTCGAAGCGAACCTGCTTGAACAGCTCGACGAACCAGACGAAGAGGGTCGGACCATCCGGGTCAACTTCGACCTGCAGGATGAGTTTGCGCTCCACCAGCCGCTCTCGCTGTGGGCTATCCAGGCCATCGATGAGCTCGACCCCGACGATGAGGGCTACGCCCTGTCGGTGCTGACAACCGTCGAGTCCGTTCTGGAATCTCCCGGGGTGATCATCGCGGCCCAGATCAACCATGAGAAGTCCGAGTTGATGTCGGATATGAAGTCCCGCGGCATCGAGTACGAGGAGCGGATGGAGAAACTGGCCGAGGTGGAGGCACCAAAGCCGGAGAAAGAACGCCTCTACCAAAGCTTCGATGCGTTCCGGGTGCATCACCCGTGGGTGGGCCAGGACAACGTCCGGCCGAAGTCGATCGTGCGGGACATGTTCGAGCAGGTCATGACCTTCAAGGAGTTCGTGAACCACTACGGCCTGAAGCGATCCGAGGGCGTGGTGCTGCGCTACCTCTCCGATACCTACAAGGCGCTGAACCAGAACGTGCCGATGGACGCCCAAACCGAAGAGCTTGGTGACATCGTCGAGTGGCTCGGTGCGGTGGTACGCCAGGTCGACTCAAGCTTGATCGATGAATGGGACCGACTGACGAACCCAACCGAGACCGGCGAGGGCGAGGCCGCCCATCCCTACGAAGACGACGAGTACGACGTCACCAAGAACCACCGAGCGTTTCGGGTCATGGTTCGCAACGAGATGTTCCGCTGGGTGCAGATGCTCGCAACGAACCGCTACCACATGCTCCCGCCGGGCGAACACGCGTCAGAGATCGGCCCGTACTGGGATGAGTTCGATCAGATCCTCATCGACGGCGATGCCCGCAACGCCGATCGGTTCAGCTACGACCAGCAGACCGGCCATGCCACCCAGATCCTGCATGACCCCGACGACGTCGACGCGTGGCGCATCGAGGGCAAGGTCGACTTTGAACGCTCGGCCGAGGAAGGCACGGCCGTCATCGACTGGCACGAGGCGTACAGCTTGTAGGAGTCCGGGTCCGTGTCGGGGGCTACGCCTGGCGGCGTCTGCCGAAGATGCGTGAGCGCCGCGATCAGCTGGAAGAGCTTGGCAGCGCTGACGCTTCGGACTCGACGCCCAATTCCATGTTGATTCTGGTGCTCGAGTCGGCCTTGGTGTTGCCGCCCATGTCGAACACCATCTTGATGTTGAACTCCTCGCAGGCCACCGCCTCGGGAACGACCTTGCCGGAGCTGCGATCGCCACCGTTGGCGAAAATCAGGTCGTAGTCGCCGTGAGCCCTGGCGATCTGGCGAATCGACTCGCAGACCGTGCGGTCGTTGTCGACCGCGACAAGCGCTTCATCAACGGCCCGCAGTGCGCTCACGATGCGGAGGCGGTCCACCTCATCGATGATGACCTTGCCCTTTTTGGCGGACTGCTGCTCGTTGTTGTTGACAATCACGATCAGTTTGTCGCCGAGGGCCGCTCCCGCCTCGATCATGTCGAGGTGTCCGATGTGGAGGGGGCTGAAATAGCCACTGACGATCACTGCTACCGGTCTTGTCATAGTTCCCTTTGCGCCGTTGCGAGGACCCTCAATTACAGCACCAAAGCGGACCGATTCCAATGAGGCCATATCGTGCTGGTGCCA
Source organism: uncultured Acidimicrobiaceae bacterium (assembly GCA_964609665.1). Lineage (GTDB taxonomy): Bacteria > Actinomycetota > Acidimicrobiia > Acidimicrobiales > SZUA-35 > JAHELU01. Next base: position 6,312 of record CAZSTV010000224.1, on the reverse strand, counting down.
CCCTGGTCGTAGGTACGATTGACCACTTCCAGGGCGGAATCTACCCAAATAGTCGGGATTTAGCGGATGAGCGAGGCAAAGAGGTTCTCGTAGGCCTCGGCCTGAGCCTCCGGGGTCAGCCACATCGTGGCGAAGCGACGGCCACGCTCCCCCATCGCCACCAGCTCCGCCGGCTCGGCCAACATCTGTTCCAACGTTTGACAGAACGACCATTCATCATCCGGAGGGACCGCCCGACCCACCTCGTGCTCCTTGATGACCGAGGCCACTTCGCTGCCCTCGTCGATGCTGGCCAGCACCGGACGGCCGGCCGCCAGAATGCTGTAGAGCTTGGACGGCGTGCTGCTGCGAGCCAGCCCGCTCTTGAGGAGCACCAGATGCAGGTCCGCAGCGCCAAGGATCGACCGGATCTCCGACCGAGGGCCAAAGTCGACCACCGTGACGTTGTCCATCTCGGCTGCCCAACTCTCGATGTGTGGCCGGGCCGCCCCCTCACCGTTGATCACAAACGCGACGTCGGGAACGCCGGCCCATTTGGCGGCTGCGGCCCGAATGAGGTGAAACGACTGCGAGAGGCCAACGTTGCCGGAGTACATCACCACCGTCTTGCCCTGAAGCCCGTGACGACGCCGGTACTCGTTCTCGGGTTCGGTGGGCTTGATGCGGTCCAGGTCAACAAAGTTATGGATGACTTTGACCTTGTCACTCCCTGGGTCACTCCCTGGGTCACCCCCCGGGTCCGTTGCGGGGCCTGTCGGCAGCTTCTGTCGAACGTTCTTCGCCTGATCTTCTGACAGCACGGTGACCGCGTCCGCCCGGCGATACAGCGACGCCTCATGGCGCTTCGCCAACTCGATCACCCGTCGACCACTCAGCGCCCCAAGCTCAATGGCGACGTCGGGAAAGATGTCCTGCACGTTGAAGACGAAGGGCGCACTGCTGCGCTTGGCCGCCAACCATGCGGCGTCACCGAGAAAGACCGGCGGCGACATGGCCATCACGGCATCGTGTCTGCCAAGGGTCAGGCCAAGACCGGCGGCAAGCGATGTCATACCGCCGAACCCCAGCGCCCTCGCCGGGATGTTGGTCTTGTCGGTAGGAAACGGCCACACCCGAACGATCCGACCCCAGTCGGTGCGCTCGGTCCGCCAGGGGCGTCCGGTCCAGTCAGGATCGACCTTGTGACCCCGGTACCACGGCAAGGACGTGACCACGCTGATCTCGTGGTCTCGCTCAGCGAGGGCCTCGGTCAACTGGGTCATGACCTCGCCGGTAGCGGCGTGCAGGTCCGGACGGAAATGGGGGCAAAACAAAAGAAGCTTCATGGCGGCGGCCAAGCAACACTGACGAACATGCGGCGACAAGTTTGGACGTAAAAGGTCCCTCAGCGAGCGGCTATTTCACCATAGACCTCGGCAAGCTGGCCGGCGGCGATGCAGGCGTCGAAAGCCCGGGCTCGCTCCCTGCCACGGCGCCGAAAATCCTCGGAGAGCGTCCGGTCTGACAGGAGCTTGGCCACCGCAGCCGTCAGCGCACCAACATCGCCGACCGGATAGACCATGCCCGCGTCGCCCACCACTTCCGGCAGCGCGCCAGCGTTGCTGACAATCACCGGGCAACCAAGGCTCATGGCCTCGAGCGCCGGATTACCGAACCCCTCGTAAGCCGACGGAAAGACAAGGGCCTTGGCGTCGCGATACAGGCGCTCCAGGTCGGTGGCGGGGATACGTCCAAGCGCCTTCACCCGCGCTCCAATGCCGAGACGAGCGGCCTCGGAGAGTACGTCGTGCAATTCCGGGCCGGGACGCCCGGTGAAGATGAGGTCGACGTCGTCGTATTCTCCGCTCAGGTTGCTCAGCATCCGCACCGCGTCGATGTGGCGCTTGTGGGGATAGGCAATAGCCGGGTACAGCAGGTACCGGCCGCGTCCGACAGAGGACGGGCCGACCGAGCCGGCGGTGCTCATCGGCTGACCGGCAGAGCTCGGTGATCGACGGCCGTGGAGCACCACCCGGAGCTTCTCCTCCGGGGTGCCAAGCAGGGTGTGCAACCGGTCCGCGGTGAAACGACTGGGGCAGACCACCAGCGCTGCAGCGTTTACCGAATACGGGAGCACGCGCTCCAACCACCGCCGCTTTGCCGGGTGAAAGTTCTCCGGCATGTCCAACGGCTGCGGGTCGTGAACGGTCAGGATTGCCGGCTGGCGTCTCACAAAGGGAACCGTCCCTCCGGCGTGGTGGACTGCCCGATCGCTGCGGGCCTTGCCTGCCAGCCAGGTCTGCTCGAGTGCAATTCGACCGGCTTTGGAACCAACGGACGGCATCGCCTCGGTTCGGTATTTCGCGGCAATCTCGGGGTAGGCCTCAAAGAGCTCGCCCCGGCCATAGAGGGTGATCGAGATGGTGGACTCGACCGGTTCCGCAACGGCGTCGAGCAGCCGCATGGTGTATTCCTCGGACCCGCCGACCACGCCCGGGACCAACCAGGTCAGGTTGACCCCCAGCGGAAAGCGCTGGTGGGAGCCCCGAGACGGGTCGCCGGTGACGCTCACCGGGAGAGTTCTCTCACAGAACCGACCGGAACGCCTCGGCGTAACCTTTCGCCGTGGTGTCCCAGGACAGCTGCCCGGCTCGGCTCAGACCGTCCTCAACCAATCGCTGGTGCAGCGAACCATCGGTCAGGACCGCCAGCAGCGCCTCGGCGATCTCGTCCGGATTGGCAGGGTCGACCAACATTGCGGCCCCACCGGCAACCTCTGCGGTAGCGGTTCCGGCCGATGTGACCACCGGGGTCCCATGGGCCATCGCCTCCAACACAGGGAGGCCGAAGCCTTCGGCAAACGACGGGAACAACAGCGCGGATGCTTGGCGATACAGCGCGCTCAGCACCCGAGGCTCCACGTAGTCCAAACGGTGGACCCGCGCCCCCAGCGATGCAAACGCGGCCGATGCCTCGGGGTGATCGCTGCGAGGACCGACGACGACGATGTCGGCGTCGACCCGCCCCATCGCCAGCGCCGCGCCTTTGGGGTTCTTCCGGGGCGCAAGCGGCCCCACCCACAGCACAAAGCGCTCTGGCAGGCCGAGCTGGCTGTGGATGTCGGCTGCTTCCTCAGCGCTTGCCAGCGGCGGGCTCACTCCCCACGGCACGACGGCCAGTCGATCCTGCGGCACACCATGGTGGGCACAGTCGTCAGCGACAAGTTGGCTTGGGCAGACAAACAGGTCCGCTTTGGCTTTCGCCGTCCGCCACGCCAGCGGAAAGAAGCTCTTGCCCCGACGGGTCGAGAACTCGGGGTTGACCAGAAAGTCGAGGTCATGGACCGTCGCGACGATCGGTGCAGTGGTCGGCGGCACGATCAAGCTCGATGCCCAGACCACGGTGTCCGACCCGCAGTACCGGTCAACCGACGGATAACCGAGACGCAACCAGGACTCATACAGCAACGGGCGGGGCAGCCAGTGATAGCGAAGGGTCGAGCCCGCGGGCATCCGGCCCCACGTTTCGGGTTGGCCCGGCGCCGGTGGTGAGTGTCTGGCGGCCAGGCCGACGATGTCGAAATCTTCAAGGCCGCCGAGTGCCGCGAGCGTGTTCTCCGTGGCCGCGGCGGTGCCGCCCGGCATCTTGTGCCAGAACTGCTCGACGATGGCTAGTACCTGCGAATTCACCAGCATCGATTCTGACATCGTTCAGTGGTCGACTCGCGCACGCTTTTGGATCGCGTCCGGGCGCTTGGCTAGACGCCGAGAACCTTGGCGAAATGCTCAGCGGTTCTGGTCACGCCGGTCTCCAGGTGGATCATCGGCTTCCAGGACAACTTGGTCGTCGCCTCGGTGAGGTCTGGACGCCGACGGGTCGGGTCGTCGACCGGCAGCGGAGCGAAGGTGATCTCGCTGCTGCTGTTCGTGACCCGAATGACCACTTCGGCCAACTCCAGCATGGTGAATTCCTGGTCGTTGCCGATGTTGATCGGGCCGGTGTGCTCACCGTCGAGCAGCGCAAGCTGACCGGAGATCTGATCGTCGACGAAGCAGAAACTGCGGGACTGGGAGCCATCGCCGTAGACCGTGATGTCCTGTCCTTGCAGCGCCTGGGTGATGAAGTTGGACACCACCCGGCCGTCCTCGGGCCGCATGCGAGGGCCATAGGTGTTGAAGATCCTGACGATGCGAACCGGCACGTCGTGGTGACGGTGGTACGCCATGGTCATCGCCTCGGCAAAGCGCTTTGCTTCGTCGTAGACGCCACGGGGACCGATGGGATTCACGTTGCCCCAGTAGGTCTCGGGCTGAGGATGTTCGAGAGGGTCGCCGTAGACCTCGCTGGTCGATGCCAGGAAGAACTTGGCGCCCTTGTCTTTGGCCAGACCGAGCGAGTTGTGGGTGCCGAGACCGCCGACCTTGAGAATCTGGATGGGGATCTTGGCGAAGTCGACCGGGGATGCCGGCGAGGCCAGATGCATGACGGCATCGACAGGACCGGGAACCCATATGTGCTTCGAGACGTCGTGCTTGGCGAACGAGAACTGCTCGTTGCCAAAGTGGTGCTCAATGTTGTCGGTTGACCCCGTGACGAGGTTGTCGAGACAGACGACCTCGTCGCCTCGTTCCAGCAACCGGTCGCAAAGATGTGAGCCGAGAAACCCGGCCCCACCCGTAACTACTACTCGAGCCACGTGTTACCGACCGATCCCTCGATAGTTGAATCCCCGGCGACCGGGGATGGATGGGTCCAGCAGGTTGCGAGCATCGACGATGTTCTTGCCCCTCATGATCTCGGCCAACTTGTCGAAATCGAGCCAGGTGAACTCGTCCCACTCGGTCAAGATGGTGAGCGATGCTGCACCTTCTGCCGCTGCGTAGGGATCGGAGACGATCTCAACGTTCAGGTCCGGGTGGACCATGTTGACCTGATTGTCGTCAGCAAGAACTGCCGGGTCGTAGGCCTTGATCTTGATGCCTGCGGCGCTGACCCGCTTCAACACCTCTACCGATGGCGAATCACGAAGGTCGTCCGTGCCGGCCTTAAAGGTGAGGCCGAGAGCGGCGATGTGGGCGGTGCCGACAAGGTCTGGCGACACCGAATCGATGACCTTCTGGGCGGTGCGGTCAAACTGTTCTTCGTTGACCTGCAGGACCTCGTTGAGGAAACGAAAGTCATAGCCCGCGTCTTCGGCAATCTTGTGGAGTGCCTTGGTGTCCTTCGGGAAGCAGCTGCCACCCCAACCGGGACCGGGCCGCAGGAACTCTCGACCAATGCGGGAGTCGTAGCCCATGCCGAGCACCACGTCGTTCACGTCTGCGCCGACCGCCTCGCACAGGGTGGCGATGGCGTTAACGAACGACAGCTTGGAAGCAAGGAAGGCGTTCGATGCGTACTTGATGGTCTCGGCAGAAACGGGATCGGTCACCATGATTGGTGCGGCGATGCGCGAGTACAGCGCCGCCACCCTGATCGCGGCCTCTTGATCTCCCGAGCCGATGACAACACGATCCGGCTGGAGGAAGTCTGCGACGGCGGTGCCTTCGCGGAGAAACTCCGGATTGGAGACGACAACGACGTCGGAACGGCCCAGCACCTTGGCGACCACGCGGGTCGACCCGACCGGAACGGTGGACTTGTTGACGACAACACTACCGTTCGGAAGAACGGAGCTGATTTCGGCGGCTGCGACCTGCAGATAGCTCAGGTCGGCGGCACCATCGGCTCCCTGTGGCGTCGGCACACATAGGTAATGGAACTCAGCATCTTTTGACGCTTCGGCGGCACCGACGACGAACCGCAATTTGCCGGACCGAAGGCCTTCATCGACAAGGCGATCCAGGCCACGCTCAACGATGGGTATTTCGCCCGCCTGCAGGCGAGCTACCTTCTCCTCGTCGATGTCGGCGCAAACGACGTCATGACCCAGGTGAGAAAAACATGCACCGGTTGTCAGGCCGACATAGCCCGTGCCAATTATTGCGATGTTGGCCACTAGTTCTCCCTTGGGTTACCTAACGTTCTCGTGACGAACGGTACCGCCCGTTACCCGCCATCGGAAACAGGTGATTTTCTGGGTGCCTGCCTACCCGCAGGTTACGGCCCCCAACCCTAGCTCCGATGGCGCCAAAGTTGGCTCATCTACCGATGAGGTGGGGTCATTCGAACCCGGAATGGTCGGCTGAAGACCGTCCGGAGCCGCCGCTTCGTCGGTTGCAGTTGTGTGAACGTCGGCCGAAGTGGGCGGGGTAATACCGGCAATGGTCGGGTCGCCGGTCGGTCCGATAGCAACCCCACCGTCGACAACATTGCTTTCTGAGACCGCTGCAC
>CAZSTV010000223.1:0-9699 GCA_964609665.1 uncultured Acidimicrobiaceae bacterium | reverse complement strand
ATGTTCTCAAGCTCGATCGGGCCACCGGTCGATGCGCTGAGCGCCTGACCGAGCCGGACCTTTTGATCTTCGGTGAGGGCAACGGCGCTGCGAACAACGGCCACCCTGTTGCCGCTGGAGGCGGCTGCGGCGTTTGAGAACGCCGAGACGATGGCGCCGAGCTCGGCACCCCGACCACCTGCGACGATCATCCCGACCAATGAGCGGGTGGTGTCGCTGGCTTTGTTTGCGAGCAGATCATCGACGATCTGGCCGCGAGTTGCCGCCGGAAGAAGGTTGTTGCTGAGCGACGCCCGAAGGTCGTCATTCGACTCGACCGCCCGGGCAACGTCGTTGAGCTGGGACCGGGTTGCGGCGAGGTTGCCCTCGGCCCTGGCCACCGCCAACAGTGCGTCTGCGTATCCTGCGATTCGATCGGCGCTCATTGGCCACCGCTCCTTGTCTCCAAAGTCGACTCCGATGCCGCCGACGTTTTGCCCGCAGGGCGAAACTCGCTTAGTGAGGGCGTAGCCCGAACGGCGCTCATTTGATCCCGCTTACCTGGTTGATGTAGTTCTCGATGAGCTCGCTCTGCGAGTTCCCGTCGAGTGCTTCCTGCACAACCGCTTCCGCGGTGTTCCGTGTCATGCGGGAAACCTCTGCTGCGAGGTCTGCCTGGGCCTGACGCTTCATGTTCTCAACGTCGTTGCGACCACGTTCGCGGACGGCCTCGGCTTCAGCCTCGGCCTTGGCAATCAGATCCTCTTTGAGCTTGACCGCGGTTGAGGCGGCTTCGCTGCGGATCTTCGCTTCCTCGTCGCCGACGTCCGGCAGGTCCGCCGAGCTTTCGGTGAGCGCAGCCTCGGCCGCGGCACGATCCGCCTTTGCGTCGGCAAGTTCCGCTTCAATCCGGGCCGTGCGGTCACGTAGCGACTGAACGATGGACGGACCGACCTTCCAGACGATCAGACCGAAGACAATGAAGAACGCAACGCTGCCCCAGTAGATCTCATTCTTGTCACCGGCAAGGTGCACACCGTTGCGTGCCTCTGCGGCAAACAGATTAAGAAGATTCATGTTCGTGATCCTCAGTTGGGGTTGTCGAGCAGCCGGTTGACCAGCGGCCGGGCTGCTTCGAGATTGATCTGTCGGTTCATGACCTTGGAGGCTGCACCGACGGCAAGCTCAGCGACCTGGGGTCGCATCGAGGCCATGGCCTCTTCTCGATCCCGAGTCATCTCGGACTCGGCGATTTCCTTCATGGCGCTGACCTCACGCTCTGCCCGTCCGAGCAGACGCTGACGTTCAGCCTCGGCCTCGCTCCGTGCCGTCTCGATGACAGCAGCAGCTTCGGCCCGAACACCGGACAGCTGATCATCCAGGTCGGCTGATGCGGAAACAGCTTTTGCCTTTGCGGCATCAGCGGCATCCCGGTCGGCCTGAATGGTTGCGGCACGATCGTTCATGACCCGTTGGATTGGAGGAAGCAGTACGTACCTCACGAGGAAGTACAGCGCAGCGAATGAGATCGCTCCCCAGAACAGTTCGTTCGCGACGGGAAGGATCGGGTTCGCTGACGCTTCGCCTTCTTCGGCTGCAAGTAGCAGATAGAGCATCGTGGCTCCCCTTAGGCGAACTTGAGCAGAATGAAGACCACGAAGCCGATAAGGGCCAGGGCCTCGGTGAAGGCGATTCCCAGGAACATGGTGGTTCGGACCTGGCCGGCAGCCTCAGGCTGACGAGCCATGGCCTGAACGGCCTGTCCGACGAGGTAACCGATGCCGATGCCAGGGCCAATGGCGGCGAGGCCATAAGCCATGCCAGCACCGGCGGCGCCGGCGATGCCCTTCTGGTCATCTGCGCTTACTGCCTCCTGGGCCAACTCCAGTGACTGAGTGGCAATGGTTGCGAGGACGCTCATTAGAGGTTGCTCTCCTGTTTATCTGTCCCGCCCTTTGGCGAGGTGTAAACCCGCCGGAGCGGGATGTTCTGGTGAAACCTGCCCGGAGGCAAGAACTGGTACTTGTCTATCTGGTATTGCGATTGTGGAATTGCGACGTGGTACTGCGAGCTGCGGCGGCCTAGTGGGCCGGGTGCAGCGAAGAATCGATGTAGACCGCGGTCAGTAGTGCGAACACGAAGGCCTGCAGGAACGAGACGAACATCTCGAACCCGGTGAGGATTACCAACATGCCAAAGCTCAGCGGCAGGATCGCGGCCAGGGCTGAGGTCTGCCAGAGAGCGATGCACAGCACGCCGAAGGTGACGAGCAGGATGTGACCGGCCAGCATGTTGGCGAAGAGACGAACCGCCAGGCCGAAGGGCCGAAGGATGAAGACCGAGAGCAACTCGATGAAGCCAACGAGGGGCTTCAGGGCCGCCGGCACACCTGGAGGCCAGATGATGTCTTTGAAGTAGGTAAAGCCGTGATGCTTGAAACCGACGACGGTGAAGGTCACCAGCACGATGAGGGCCAGGATCATCGGATTGGCCATCCGGGCGTTTGCGGGCATCTGGAAGGTCGGGATGACCTCGAAGATGTTGCCGACGAAGATGAACATGAACATGCTGAGCAGTAGCGGCATGTAGCGCATGCCGTCGGGGCCGATGGTAGGCATGATTACCTGGTTCTCGATGAACTCAACCGTGGTCTCGGCGATGTTCTGAACACCCCGAGGGACCAGCTCCTTCTTGGAGAAAAGGAAAAGGGCGGCCGGGAGGATCAAGGCCAGAAGGCTGATCACACCGATCTTGTTGAGACCGTAGAACGCGCCATCACCGAAGTAGTTCGGCCATTCGACGAGGTTTTCAATTGGGGGGTATTCAAGTCCGAACACGGAAGCGTGCTCCTTCAGCAACGTCTGGAAGATTGTCTCGCGTCAACCACTGCACCGGGTGACCCGACATGTGGCGTTGTGCGTGGCAGTCTTTCGGTTATGGCTCTCGGGTGACTTTCGGTATTGCGGCCCTGCAGGTTGTTGCACCGCTGGTGCAACGTGCCGGGGTCGATCTAAGCGATCTGCGAACTACTTTCGATTGAACCGATCTGGACGATATCCGGCTGCGGGGAGCGGACGCCGTCCAAGTTTGGTTCGGGGCGTGTTTTGTTCCATCTCCGGCTTGAGGCCCGGATGGGCGAACGACGCCGAAACGTGGCGAAGCTCCCAAACAAGCAGCCCGAGATGGGTAGCGATAATTGTGACGCCCAGCGGGATCATGCGAACCCAGGAGGTGTCCTTGACAAGCCAGACCGCCATGAAGACGAGCGCCAACCGCATGACGTATCCACCAAGCGCCACTGAGGCTACCAAGCCCAGCGAGATCCTGGCGGCCCACACCAATAAATATGCAGACAGCAGGAAGTTGACCATCACGATCACCATTCCGTAACCAACGGAAATGGCGGCGTTTAGGCCACCGATCAGGGCTGCAGCCGCAACAACCAGCGGCATGAGCAGAATACCCCGTCGCACCATGTCGCGGGCGACTTCGGCGCCTGGGGCCGGTCCGGTGACCGGCGCGGCGATCGATGCGACCGGCGATGTCATGACCCGGCGCTCCGCATTACCGCGGTCTCGGCATCGAGCCGTTCGATCTCGCGCTTGTAGCGGTAGTAGATGTTGGCGACCGCTCCGCCGAAGCCGACGATGGTCAACACGATGGTGAAAACGGGGACGGTGCCGAGGCGACGGTCGAGCCACAGTCCGATGAAGGCAAAGATGACGCCGGAGAGGATGAGTTCAAAGCCACCGCTGCTCTGGTTCATGTCTCTACCCAGATGGGGTTTCTCGACGTCCACGGTGCCCTCGCACGACTCTGTACCTACGGGAACGAACTTCAACTCAGAAGCACGCGGCGCACCAAATTTTTGTCGAGCGGCCCGTGCTCCGAGTGAAACGATAGGGAGCGGGTGGCATCTAACGCAACTCGGACGCAGGAGCGACACACATAGGGTTCGATCGACCCATCGATGACCGGCAAAACACCCCTATTCACGCGGCTGTCAGGCGGCGGATGATCTCTCGTACCGGTCATGGCAACCGCGTATCGAGATCGCCACCCGTGCCGGCTTCAAGCGGTCGACGCTTCGGTGGACGGATAACCCGCACCTCGGGGTTGTCGGAGCCTCCGTCGTCGCGCTGCAGATCGATCGTTGGAGCAGCGATGATGACGGGCGGATCGACCTCAGGTGTGTTGGTCAGCCGAGCGCCGAGAGCGTCACGTCGCTCGGCCTGAATGCCGGGATGGAACAGGGTGAACAACAGCAGCGCCAGCGCGCCCACCCCCATAGGAACGATGCCGTCGCCCTGCCCCTCGTTGTAGGTCGGGTACAGCACGAAGGCCGATAGCAACGCCGTCCATGACCACAGGATGCCGACGCTGCGGCGATGGCCGTGACCCAGACGAACAAGGCGGTGGTGGAGATGATCTTTGTCCGCGGTGGCCAGTCCCTTGCCGTTGGTGGCTCGGCGAATGATGGCGAAGGCCGTGTCGAGGATGGGCACACCGAGGATCAGGAGCGGGATGGCCAGCGGAGCGTAGAAGAAGAAGGTCTGACCACTGAACGGATCAGGCGTTCTGCCCCCGACCGCCATGGTGGAGGCCGCCATCAAGGTGCCGAGCAGCAGGCTGCCGCTGTCCCCCATGAAGATCTGGGCGGGATGCACGTTCCACGGCAGAAACCCCACACAGATGCCAACGACAAGTGCCGCCACCAGCGGCCCGATGTTGCCCGCGGCAAGGAGCTCCACCTGGCCGAGCCGAAACCCGTATAGGAGAAACGCTGCGGCCCCAATACCGATGATCCCCGCCGCCAACCCGTCGAGACCATCGATGAAGTTGACGGCGTTGGCCATCCCGAGGACCCAGATCACGGAGAAAAGCAGGGCCAAGTCATAGGGCAGCACAAACACGTCGAAGAACGGGATCCGAAACCAGATGATGCTGACCCCGCCAATACCGAGCAGGCAACCGCCGAGACTAAGGCCGGCGGTCTTGGCCGGGGCCGAGATGTCCTTCACATCGTCAATGAGCCCAACCCCGCAGGCCACCGTCGCTCCGGCCAGGACCGCCAGCGGCTCGGTGGAGTTGGTGAAGACCGAGTCAAACCAACCGGAAACCCACGCCACAAGAAACCCGACGACGAAGCCGACGTACATCGCGGTCCCACCGAGATACGGCGTCGGTCGCTCGTGCAGGCGTCGAGCGTCCGGCTCGATCAACAAGCCTGTCCTCTCAGCTATGAGGCGAACGAGGGGGACGAGTGTCATCGTCACCGCGGCGGCAAGGCCAGCGACAACGAGGTACGAGGTTAGAAGGGGCCTCATCGTCGGGTGAGACGATAGCACCAACCGGGTTCCGGTTTTGGCCGGAACCCGAGAGATCCGGCTACTGCTCCAACTTCATGATTTTGTCGACCCGGCGGCTGTGTCGGCCACCCTCGAACTCCGAGGCAAGGAAGGCGTCGACCGCGTCGAGAGCCACCTGGGGACCGGTGAAACGTTCGCCGATGCACATGATGTTGGCGTCGTTGTGCAGGCGGGTCATTCTGGCCGAGGTGACGTCGTGCACCGTTGCGGCCCGCACGCCGTGGACCTTGTTGGCCGCGATGCAGATTCCGATGCCGCTGCCACAGACGGCAACGCCGAACTGGGCCTGACCGTCGGCAACAGCGTTGCCGATGGCGGCGCCGTAGTCCGGGTAGTCGACCGAGGTGGTGTCACCGGTGCCGAGGTCAACAACCTCGTGCCCTTCGGCTCGAAGGTGTTCTGCGATCAGCTGCTTGAGTTCAAACCCGGCGTGATCGGAAGCGACGGCTATCGGCACTATCAGTCCTCCCGAGCCTCATTGGCTCGGAGCCGGGCATTCAACAGCGCCTGCACACGTTCGTTGGCGTTCGGGCTCTGGTCGAGGAGCTTGCGGAACTCGGCCGTACCGAACGACACCAGGACCATGTCGGTCTCAGCGCTGACGGAGGCGTTGCGCGGCCGGTGCTCGACCAACGACATCTCGCCGACCATCGACCCGGAGCGGACCGCCGTGACAAACTCACCGCGGATGTAGACCGCCGCCGTACCGTCGACGATGACATAGCAGGAGTCCCCTACTCGGCCCTGGTCGATGATTTCCGTTCCGGCGGAAACTTCGAGCTTCTCCCCCAGCACGGAGACCGCCTCCAACTCGGAGGCGGTGAACCCCTCGAAGAACCGGAGCGAACCAAGCCAGCCGGTATCAAGTTTGTTGTTACGTCCGAACATCGCTGTCTCCTGAAGCCTGAGCGGTTGCCGTGGCGAGCAATTCTGACACGACCCTACCGAGATGGCCCTGTCTGGTCCACCGAGATGTCATTCGGGGTGGCGAGCGACCAGAGCCCGCGGCCGACCCGCCAGGTCCTCCACCGCAGCCACCTCGCCAAACAGCGCTGCTGCCCGATCGACCATCGAAGGGACCTGATCCGGCGCCATCTCCAGAACGAGAGCGCCGGCGGGCATCAGCCAGAGCGGGGCGTGCTCTATGAGCGTGACCAGGTGGGCGGTCCCGGCGTCTGGGGCGAGCAGCGCTTCGGACGGCTCCCACCCTGCGACCTGTGGTTCAAGGTCGGCCTCGGAAGCGACATAGGGCGGGTTGGACACGACGACGCCCAAGCTGCCCGCCAGCTCCGAAGGGAGCGCCTCAAACCAGTTGCCCTCCGCAAGGCGGACCGAGCCTCCGGCCCGGCCGATGCCCGCCAGGTTCGCTCGTGCCACCGCGAGGGCATCCGTCGATGCGTCGGTCAGCCAGACCTCGACCCCAAGGACCTCGACCGCGAGCGACAGCCCGATGGCTCCCGAACCGGTGCCGAGGTCAACCGCGACGGCGCTCGAGGTGATGGCCAACACTCGACGTAGCTCGGTGAGGGCATGTTCTGCCACCACCTCGGTCTCGGGCCTTGGAATGAGCACCCGGTGGTCGACGAAGAGGTCGAGGGTACGAAAGCTCCAGTTGCCGATGACGTATTGCAGCGGCTCGCCGGTCAGTCGACGCTCCACCATCCGGTCGAAGGCGGCGAGCTGACGCTTGGTTGCCGCCTGGTCGGCCACCTCCAGCCACTCGGCACTGTCGGTGCCGGTCGCCTCTCGACCGATCCAGTGGGCGCTGATCTGTGGTTCCGGAACGTCAGCCGCCACAAAGCGCTGCTCGGCCTCGACTATCAGTTCCGTCCAGGTCACCGACATCGGCTCACCCCTCGTCGGAACCGTCGGACTCCTGGAGTTGGCGTGCCCGCTCGTCGAGGACCAGCGCATCGCTGATCTCGTCCATCTCGCCCGCCAGGATGCGATCCAACTTGTGGATCGTCAGGCTGAGTCGATGATCGGTGACGCGGTTCTCCTTGAAGTTATACGTACGGATCTTCTCGGACCGTCCGCCACCGCCGGTCTGGTCACGTCTGGTGGCCGACGCTTCCGCCCGACGCTGTTCCTCTTCCCGCTGGAGCAGACGGGAGCGAAGCACCTTCAACGCCCGCTCACGGTTTTGCAGCTGGCTCTTTTCGTCCTGCATGGACACCACTTCACCGGTCGGCAAGTGGGTGACCCGCACCGCAGAGTCAGTGGTGTTGACGTGCTGGCCACCGGCGCCCGACGAGCGATAGGTGTCGAACCGTAGGTCGTTCATGTCGATGGTGATGTCGACCTCATCGGCCTCCGGCAGCACGGTTATGGTGGCCGACGACGTGTGCACCCGGCCCTGGGATTCGGTGACCGGGACCCGCTGCACCCGGTGGACGCCAGCCTCAAACTTCATCCTGGTCCAGACTTCGTCGCCCTTGAGAGCGAAGGTCACTTCATCAAACCCGCCGAGGTCTGAGACGCTGGAGTTCATCAGCTCGAACCCCCACCCCTTGGAAGAGGCGTAGGACTTGAACATCTCAAACAGGTCTCTGGCGAACAGGTTGGCTTCTTCGCCGCCCTCGGCGCCGCGAATCTCGACGATGACGTTGCGCCCGTCGTTCGGGTCCTTGGGCAGCAGGAGGACCTTCAGCTCCTCTTCGAGCCTCTCGATGTCGGCCTCGGCCGAGGAGATCTCGTTCCGGAGTTCATCCTTCTCGGTCGCGTCGGCCTCGGTCAGCAGTTCTTTGGCAACTTCAACGTCATCGTGACGCTGACGCAAGCGGCCACCGACGTTGACGATCTTCTCGAGGGCCGAATAGCGGCGGGACATCTCGACGAAGCGCTTATTGTCGGCCGCGATGTCCGGGTCGGCCATCCTGGCTTCGAGTTCACGAAATTCGTCTTCGAGAGAAGCCAGTCGTTCCAGCACGCTTTCGAGACTATCCCTCGTCTGGCCCTTTCACCGGGCCGGTGACGCCTGTTTGGCAGACCCCTAGGTCTCGAGCCACGGCTCCGGGATGGATTCCAGCCGCAGGTTCGGTATCAGTGCCGCCAACGGACCAGCCGACAGCTGCCGGTCTCGCTCTGGCACCACAACGATCAGTTCCGCACCGGGGTGGTCCCGGTCCCGGTAGTCGGCCGCTTCGGGGAGCAGGTCAAGGTCAACCCCGACCGAGCAGACGACAACAACATCCACCTCGGCTCCGCCGTTCGTCGCACCGGCGGCCGCTGAAGGCTCGTCGCCGAGCACGGTATGTCGTGGACGAAGCGGAATGAGGGGCTCCAGGAGTTGCAGGCCGAGCAGCGACGGATCATCGAGCAGGAGCGAGCGGAGCCATCGCTGGCGAGCCACCCTGGCCAACGGATGCACCCCGGAACCGGGGTTGCGGTGCTGCACCACCGCGGCGATCGCTCGACGGAGGTTCGCATCGTCGTCGAGGTGCCCGTGGATGTAGTCCTGCAGCTCACGATCGGCCTGGCCAACGCCAACGGCCAGCGTCGGTCCACTGTTCACGTCTGAAACCCCGACATCAACCACCTCACCGGCGTCCACTATGTGGCCAGCGTTCGCCATATTCGCAGCGTCCGCCATGTCCACTACCCGGGCCACCTCAAGACCTGCGACCTCGGCAACCAGCATCCCGTGATCGTCGATCGGGCGGGCTCCGGCTTCGGCAATTAGTGCCCCGAAGCGTCGGTACTCGGCGGGAAGCTCAGGCGGTATTCGCTGCGCCGTCTTGGTCGCAGGGACAACATCCGGGCCGGTCGAGGCCCAGACGGTGATGTCAAAGTCGATGAGGTCGGCTCTGCGAGCGATGGTGCCGGAGACCTCTGCGTCGGCGATGACGGTCAGCGACTGGGCACCGTTGGCGAGTGCCCACCGCAGCACCCCGCCAAGACCACGCTCTTCAGCGGTCTGGCAGTACGCAACACCACCAGCGATGGCGCCAACGGCTGCTCGGTCAAAGTCATCATCTGTCAGCTCGACCGATTGCTCGGTGATGGTCCTGACCCAGTGTTTGAGCGCGGCTTTGCCGAGCGCCGGGTTGGCGGTGCCATCTCCGCTGTTTGTCATGTGAGGTTCGAGCCGAACGGAAAGGTTCTAGCTTTCCGCTTCTTCGGTGGTTGCCTCTGCGGTCTCGGCCTGGTCGCCGCCCTTGCGGCCCCGTCCGTAGCGACGCTCGAAGCGCTCAACACGACCGGCGGTATCGACGATCTTCATGGTGCCGGTGAAGAAGGGGTGGCTGGCAGAAGAGATGTCCACCTTGGCGAGAGGATAGGTGTTGCCGTCTTCCCACTCGATGGTCTCGCTGGTCTCGATCGTCGACTTGGTGATGAACGAAAACTCAGC
>CAZSTV010000222.1:0-9701 GCA_964609665.1 uncultured Acidimicrobiaceae bacterium | reverse complement strand
CAAATGGCACGACTAACGAAATTGCTTTCGTTGCTGTTCGCCTTAGCCCTGGTGGCTGCGGCGTGCGGTAGCGATGACTCAACGGAGGCTGGCGAAGACGCTGGCACCGAGGAGGCAGAAGGCACTGAAGAAGAAGATCTCGCTGGTGGTGGCATCGATGATGATGCGGCTGCTGACGCTGTGGAAGAAGCAGCTGAAGAAGAGGTCATGGAAGAAGACGAAGGTGACGCTGCTGGCTCCATCGACGAGCTTGAGGCCGAGTGGGCCGCTGCTCGTGCAGAGGTAGTTGCAGCCATCCAGTCCGGCGGTTACGGCGTCGATGAGAACAACATTCTCACCGGTCCTGGCGGCTTCGAGATTGACATGAACAATTGCCCCTCCGACTGGTCGAACACGGCCGGCGTTGGCGATTCGATCGTCATCGGTCACACCACTGCGCAGTCGGGTAACCTCGCCGCATACGGCAACATTGCCGCCGGCATGAACACCTACTTCGAGTACGTGAATGCCAATGGTGGCATCGGTGGCGTGCCGATCGAGCTGGTAGTCAAGGACGACGAGTACGTCGCAACCAAGACCATCGAGCTTGTCGACGAGCTGCTGCAGTCCGAGGATCCGTTCTACGTGACCACTCTTGGTTCGCCGAACACCTTGGCTGTCTATGACTCGCTCAACGAGAAGTGCGTCCCGCAGCCGTTCGTGATGACCGGTCACCCCGCCTGGGGCGATCCCGAAGGTCACCCATGGACCACTGGTCTGCAGATGTCCTACTCGACCGAAGCGGTCTTCTGGGGCAACTGGATCAAGCAGAACCTTGCCGCTGATCTTCCTGTGACCGTTGCCGGTCTCGTCATGGACAACGACTTCGGTCTTGCCTATGAGGACAGCTTCGAGAAGTGGGCAGAGCAGAACCCGGACGTTGTTGCCGAGTTCATCCCTGTTCCTCACGAGCCTGCTGCACCGACAGTCACCAATGAGATGACCACCATCGCCGCTTCCGAGCCCGATGTCTTCATCTCGATGACCGCCGGTAACCCTTGCCTGCTCGCAGTGCAGGAAGCTGGCAA
The DNA here is from genome assembly GCA_964609665.1 of uncultured Acidimicrobiaceae bacterium. GTDB lineage: Bacteria > Actinomycetota > Acidimicrobiia > Acidimicrobiales > SZUA-35 > JAHELU01. Next base: position 8,634 of record CAZSTV010000222.1, on the reverse strand, counting down.
CTCCGGTCTGACCGAGTCGGCGAAGGCACTGTTTGCCCCGTCGGTTTGCAAGGACCCCAACGCATACATGATCCCGGCAGGCGACGCTGCTAACGATTTCCTTATCGTTGGTGGTGGCGTGAAGGCCACAACCGATCCCCAGTATGCCGACGACACGTACATCAGCTTCGTCAACGAGCAGCTTGACGGTGCTGGTCTCGACACCTCGGTTGGCCTCTACGGCACTGGCTTCGCCCAGTACGGTTGGCCCCACGTTGAGGCCCTGCGCATCGCTGCAGAGCTCGAAGGTGGCCTGACCCGTACCAACTTCATCATCGCCCAGCGGGCGATCGACCTGAACCACCCGCTCACGCTTGATGGAATTTCCTTCTCGGTCAATGGTTCCGAGGATGGGTACTACATCGAGGGTTCGGAATTCAGCCAGTACGACGCAGCCAACGAGTCGTGGGTACAGCTCGGCGGCGCCATCGACCTCAACGGTTCTTCACCGAACTGCCAGTGGGGCGACGACGGCTGCTGATCCGGTCTTCAGCTTTGGCTGATACCGCCCCCGATCAATGGTGATTGGGGAGTGAAGTAGTGAAGTTGATCGGGGCCGGAGTCCTCTACGGAGGCCTTCGGCCCCGATCGCGTTTTGCAGACGCTGGTACCGTCGATGCACCGGCGTCGCCGTCGCACCAGTACCGTCGTCGCACAAGCTCGAGGAAAGGCAGCGGGTGGATCTTCTTCTACAGCGAGTATTCGATGGTTTGTTCAATGGAGCCATCTACGCCTCGCTGGCCATAGCCATCGTCGTCATCTATCGGGCGACGGGCATTCTGAACTTCGCGCAAGGTGAGATGGCGACGCTCAGCGCGTACACCGGTTACCTGTTTGTCGCCCCCGCTTCTCCTGCCCTGGCCGGGGTCGGGCTTATCTCGTTTCTGCCGGGCCTGCCGTGGCCCGTGCCTGTGGCGATGGCGGTAGCGGTCGCGTTCGGCTGCGCAATGGGAGCGCTGGTCGAACGCCTCTTGATCCGGCCGATGGAGGGCGGCAGCGAACTCTCGGTGGTGAACATTTCCATCGGCTTGTTGATTGTCATCAACGCCACGATGGCGGAGCTGTGGGGCACCATCGCTCGACGTTTCCCCAGTCCGTTTCCCGAGGAGAGCGATGACTTCCTGGCGGTCTTCGGCGCCAGGCTCCGGTACCAGTCTGTTGGCGTATGGCTGACCGTCCTCGTTGCCCTCGGACTCCTCGGACTCTTCCTTCATCGCTCAAAGATTGGTCTCGCGTTCCGTGGCATCACCTCCAACCGCTCCTCGGCGCAGCTCTGCGGCGTCCGGGTTGGCCGTGTGCTGATGATCGGTTGGGCGGTGGCGGCGGGACTTGGAGCCCTGGCGGCTGCGTTGTCGTCCGGGGTGGTCTTCCTCGAGCCGTCACTGATGATTCGTGTCCTTATATACGCGTTCGCCGCAGCGACGATCGGCGGACTCGATAGCCCGCTCGGAGCTGTCGTCGGCGGCATCATCGTCGGACTCACCCAATCGTTGATCCCGGGGTACATCGGTTTCGTCCCCACCGAGCTAAGCCTGCTGCCGCCGCTGATCGCCATGTTCATCGTTCTGTTGGTCAAACCGACAGGTCTGTTCGGCACCACGTTGGTGGAGCGGGTATGACGGCGCCATCGAATGCCGAACGGCCCAGCCGCGACGATGCATCGCAGGGGCAGCTGCCGCTGGATCCTCTTGAGCAGGATGATCACCCGGCGCTGACCGGCTCGCATCGAAACTGGCCGGCCTGGGGCCGTTGGCTCTTCGCAGGCGCTCTCATCGCTGTGGCGGCACTACTTGTGGTGCTGCCGGCGCTGGTGGATTCGTTGGCGTTGCGCCGTTACGCCTCCCTGATCGTTCTGTCGCTTGGCGTATTGGGCATCGTGGTCGCCACCGGCCACGCTGGACTGATCTCGCTGGGCCATGGGGCGTTCGTCGGCCTTGGTGCGTTTGCGATGGGCTGGTTCCTCGACAGTCGTGGTTTGCCGTTCATACTTGCGGTCGTCGCCACGTTCTGTTTCTGTGCCGTCGTCGGGTTTCTGCTTGGCATTCCCGCACTGCGGATCAAAGGCATCTATCTCGCGTTGGTGACGCTGGGCATCGCCGTGGTGTTCCCGTCGCTCGCAAAGCGCTTCCCGTCCATCACCGGCGGAACCACCGGGCGTCCCGTCGAGACAACGATGGAACCACCGTCATGGACCGGGCTCGGGCCCGAGCATGCGGTGACGGTTCGTTACTACTTCTGCGTGGCGGTCTGCATTCTGTTGTTCATCGGCACTCGCAACGTGTTGATCGGCCGCATGGGCCGCGCCATGCAAGCGGTCCGAGATGACGAGGCAGCCGCGGCCACCTTTGGCGTAAACCTCATCCGGGTCAAGGCCGGTGCGTTCGGGCTGTCCGCTGGTTTGGCCGGGACCGCTGGCGCACTCCAGGCCGTGCTGTTTCCGTTCGTCAGCCATCAGCAGTTTGACGTGTTTCTCTCGTTCCGGTTGTACGCGGCGGCGGTACTCGGCGGCGTCGGCTACCTCATCGGTGCGGTCTACGGCGTTCTGGCACTCATCTTGGTGCCAAGCCTGAACGACGCAATGGGGAGCGCTTTCGGGGCCGACGAGGGGCTGTTGAAGAACGACGTCATCGTCTTCGGCATCGGCCTGATCGCCCTGACCTTCATATCCTCAGACGGCGCGGCCGGTCTCACTCGGCGGCTGTCGCAGCGGTTTTTCGGGTCCGAAGAACTCCAATAGCCCTAGAGAACTCCAGTACTCCCTGACCGCCGTGCCGTGACCGGGAAGAGAATGGTGATGTGGCCGGTTTCACAAAGATGAGAAGCGAGGGGTCGGGTCCCGGCAGTAGAACGATCGCAGCGGTGGTGCTCGGACTGGCACTTGTCGCCGCGGCGTGCGGTGGCGGTGACGACGTTGCGGTCGACCCGGGTGATGTCACCGAACAGGCCGGCGCACCTGACAGCGAGGCACCCGACAGCGAGGCATCAGAGGCCGAGGACGACGGACCGGTAACCATCGACGATACTGCCGCTTCAGAACCCGACCTGGCGGTTGACCCAGCGACCGAGGAGTTCCTCGCACTCTCGCTCGACGACAAGATTGCAGACTTCCTCGACGCTCCAAACAGTGTCAAGGGGGCGTTGGTCGCCACGGCAATGGGGGAGAGCGGCGACCCGCGCTATGGCGCCTGGCTGCTCGACATCTACCGTCTTGGTCGCTCAACCAGGATCGATAGCGCAGCGGCTACGGCTTTCGCCGAACTATCCGGGATCGAGAAGGTCGGACAACGCACCGACGACTATCGGAACTTTGGCAACTGGGTGTACAACGGCGATGTTGATCCCGGTCCCGGCTACCGGGAGTGGAAGCTTGGCGTGTACGGCTCCATCGACTCGGAGTTCGCCGACCTTCTCGATGCCACCCCCGATGATGGTCTACTCGCACTGATTCAGTGGGGCGGCGTCACCCGGGCGGGTATCCCGGAGCTCAATCAGCCAGAACGGGTCCCGGTCAGCGAAGCGGACTGGATGGTCGACGACGAGATCGTTATGGGGGTCGAAGTGGGCGGCGAATCGGTGGCCTACCCGGTCAGAATTCTCGGCCACCATGAACTGGCCAACGACGAGATCGCCGGTGTCCCCGTGTCGATGGTCTACTGCACGCTCTGCCGTTCCGGTCTCCTGTTCGACCGGCGCGTCGGTGACCAGGTCCTCGACTTCCAAACGTCGGGTCTGCTCATCGAATCCAACAAGATCATGGTCGACGTGCAGACCGACACGCTGTGGCGCCATCAGACCGGCACCGGTTTGGCGGGTCCGCTTGAAGGGGTGGAACTCGAACAGTTCCCCGTGCTGACCACCCGGTGGTCGGACTGGGTTGCCGCCAACCCGGATTCCGAGGTCCTGGCCATTCCCGACCCGATCTTCCCGGCCGACCCTGGCGCAACCCCGGAGCAACCGGCAATCGCGTACTCCTACGAGCCATTCGATGCCTACCGCTTCTACTACGAAGATCCCGACGTGTGGTTCCCGGTGTTCGACACCCCGGAGGTCTTCGAGCTGAAGGAGTCGGTGCTCGGCATTGGCGACGGCAGCGCGTCGCTTGCGGTCAAGGTCGATGCGCTGGTGGAAGAGGGCCCGCAGGTGTTCGAAGTCGGGGATATCACGGTGGCTGCCGTGCCGACCGCAGCCGGCGCGTTCACGTATGACGTTTCGGACTCGGGCGTGGCGGCTGGACCACTCACCGGTGTGGCAGAGGCATCAGGTGATGGGCTACGCCTCGACGATGGGAGCAGCTGGCCCCGGACCGCCATTCCGCAGCTGTTTTGGTTCGCCTGGTTTGGGCAAAACCCCGAAACTGAGTGGTGGCCGAGCTAGCAGGATTGCCCAATTTTTTCGCCTCATTCTCAACATTCGTTGACACGTTATTGTAAAGTGACACCGATGGGGATGGCGGAACGTGACCCAGAACTAGCTATAGCCGCGCTACTGGCCAGGAGGGCTACCCTTCGGGCTGATCCAGCATTGATCAGCAGCCTTGCGGGCAGGGACCGAGCAGACATGGTCGGTCAGGTGCTTAACGCGCCTGCCAGCCGTGATCGTGCCCCGCAGGCCGAGAAGAGCGACGAAACCGTGACCTGGTGGCTACGCCAGATCGGAGCACCCACCAGCGGCATCCACGAGCGGATGACCTTCTTCTGGCACGGGCTGATTCCGACGCATAGGTACTCGATCGGTTGGCAAGAGCTTGTAGCTACTCAGCTCAACATGATTCGAGACAACGCGCTCGGCAACTTTCGAGAGATGTTGCAGGCGTTCGTGGTCGATGGCGCGATGATTCGCTACCTCGATGCGGACTCCTCAACGGCGAAGCGCCCGAACGAGAACCTGGCACGAGAGCTGATGGAGCTCTTCTCCACGGGGATCGGCCACTACAGCGAGGCTGATGTACGCCAAGCTGCGCTTGCCATGACCGGGTGGCGGGTTGATCGTGAGTCATACGCCGTCTCGTTCGATCCGCAGCGGGCCTACAACGAGCCAGTGACCTTCCTCGGTGAAACCAAAAAGTGGGATCTCGCCTCAATCGTCGACCGGCTCTGTGATCATCCGGCCACCGCGGCCCGTGTCGCATCGCGGCTGTGGTTCCATCTCACCGGCAAGGAAATCACCGGAGCGGCCAAGGCCGAACTCGGCGCCTGGTGGCAGGGACAAAACCTCGAGATCCGTCCCCTCGTTGAGCGAATCCTCAACGACGACGTGTTCTGGTCTGACCACTACGCCCGGCCCCGGTCGGCGTTTGAGTTCTACGCTGCGGTGCAAAACATCCTGGGGCTTGACCCCACCAAGGTGTACCAGGCCCGCAACCTCGGCCAGCAGTTGTATGAGCCGCCAAACGTCGGCGGTTGGCCCATCGGCCTGCGCTGGCTGAACCCGGATTCCATGCTTCGTCGGTCGGAGATGCTGTTCGGGGTGGACCTTCGCGAGGTCTCCGGTGGAACTACCGCTTCCATCGACGAAATTTTGAACCGGTGCGGGATCTATGTCGTCAGCGACGAGACGATGGCAGTGCTCAACGGTGCCGCCAACAACCCGGACGAGATCGGCCAGGAAGGCGTTGTGCAGCTCCAATGGCGCATCGCCCTCAGTAGCCCGGAGTTTCAGCTGCAATGACCACTTCAGAGCATTCACATCCCGGCGACTACCTGAACGCACCGCCAATGAACGGCGAGGACATCACAAAGGCGTATGACCAGTACGCCCAGCCGTTTGATGACACCGACGTAAGCGACCACTACTACAGCCACGGTGCTGATTTGCAGAGCGCGGAAGCGTACAACGCGCCGCCACCGCCCCAGGACCCGACCTATGGCTATCAGCCTGGAACCGGCGGAGACACCCACGCTGGCTATGGCTATGAGCACAGCAGCGACTGTGACTGTGACCAGCACGCTGGGGACGGATCCGGTGGTGGCTTCGGCGGCGGAGACTACGGCGATGACGGTCACGGCGACTACGGCCATGGCGATGACGGTTCCGGCGACGGTTCCAAGTTCAAGTCGCCGGTATCACGTCGGCGGTTCATCCAGGGCCTTGCAGTGGCCGGCACGGTTGGCTTCGGAGTTGTTCGCGGTGCCAAGCCGGTAGACAAGCAGACAATTGAGTCTCAGCTGGCGGCGCAATCGGCGTCGACGGAAACCACCGCTCAGACCGGTGCCGGTGGCGCATCGTCGCAGTTGCAGACCGCGACTCCAGGCGTCGAGGCAGGGCTGGACAGTTTTGGTGTCGACGACGGCTCACTTCTCAACGCCGCTCCCGTCGACCAGCGAGTGCTGGTCCTGATTGAGTTCCAAGGCGGCAATGACGGTCTTTCCATGGTGGTGCCCTACGGCGTTGGCGCCTACTACGACCAGCGTCCCGGTCTTGCCATTCCGGCCGAGACCGTACTCCCGATCGATGATCAGGTCGGCCTGAGCCCGGAGTTGGCTCGGCTTGCGCAGCGGCAGGTCACCACGGTTGAAGGCGTCGGTCCTGTCGACGGTGTGCTGTCACACTTCGAGATGGTGGAACGCTGGGAACTTGGGGACATGCGTGGCCTTGGTGGACAGCGGGCAGGTTTCCTCGCCCGTCTGTCAGACCGTCTGGATACCGGCGCTGCGGTGACCGGGCTTTCCGTTGCCGGTCACACCCCTCGCTTCAACTCCAGCGCAAGCTCCACCCTGGCGCTGAACAACATGAACCAGCTTCGGGTGCTCACCAACGATGACTGGATCTTCCCCCGCTACCGCAACGCGGTGCGCAACTTTGGCGGCGGTCCGATGTCAACGGTCATCACCGACTCGTGGACCAAGCTCTTCGACGTTGGTGACTCGATCAACTCTGACATCGACAAGGTCGACAATGAGTCGCTGATGATCAAAGAGGGCGCGCAGCTTGGTCGGCAGTTGGCCATGGCGGCCGAGATGATCAAGGCCGACGTCGGGGTTCGTGTCATTCACGCCTCGCTTGGCGGCTTCGACACCCACGACGGTCACCGCAACCGGCACGCTCAGCTGATGGGTCGTTTCGACGCAGCGGTTGAGGGATTCCTGCAGGCCATTGATGCTGCGGGGATGAGTGACCGGGTGCTGGTTGCCACCACCAGTGAGTTCGGTCGACGGGTCAGCGAGAACGGCAGCGGACTTGATCATGGTGCCGCTTCGTCAATGCTGGTGGTCGGTCCGGTCAAGGCTGGTCGGGCTGGAGATCCTTCTCCGCTCGGAGACCTCGACGGCAACGGCAACCTGCGGACCACCGTTCCGTTCGACCGTTACCTTGCCACCCTGTCGCAGGAGTGGCTCGGCGTTGAGGCAGGCTCCATTCTGCCCGAAGCACCGCAACCGCTAGACATCTTCTAAGCGCTCGCGTTCCGTCCATCCGAATTCGATCGCCCTCGGCGGCTCGGGTTCGGCCGGTTGGTTTGGCTAGCTGATGCCGAGTCGTGCTGCTTCTTCGGGGCAGAAGACGGTGACAACGTCGTCGATGACCAGGTTCAGTTCGTCCGGGTTCAGGTCTCCGGTGCTTTCGGCGATGGCCTGCTCCCGGTAGGTACCAAACTCGTTGTTGTCTTCGGCGACCTCGGCCAGCACGCAGAACGTTGCCCCGAATTCGACGACGTCGCCGTCGCTCAGTTCTTCGGCGCTGAGGTCGTCCTCGTCGAGGCGTGAGCGAAACTCGGCAACCAACAGTTCCGGCGCGACCGTGGTGGTGGTCGACTCGGCCTCGGTCGTGGTGGTGGCGTTTGCCAGGGTCGTGGCGGTCGGGGCCTGGGTGGTGATGGTCGTTGTCGAGTCTTGTTCCGGCTCAGTGGCGGCGCTGGCTTCGATTTGGTCGTCGTCGCCGCCCGAGCTAACTACCAGTGCTACCAATCCGCCGATGATGAGGAGCGCCAAGATGCCGAGCCCGGCCAGGAGCCACCGGGGGACTCCACCGGATGGCCGTTTGGACGGTTGCTGCCAGATGGCCCCGGAAGCGTTCGGCAGGGTGTTGTCATCTGCAGCATCGGCTTCAGCTGACTCAACGAGGGCAGACTGTTTGTCGGGCGCATCGGCCAACGCCGTTTGAGTGGCGTGACCTGAGGCGGCCTGCTGGACCGAGGTGGCGTCTGAGCTGACCTGCTGGCGTTGCTGGGTCGCTACCGAGCGCTCCTCGCTGTCGGATGCCGTCGCCGCGTGGACCTTGCTATTACGTTGGGTCTCGGCATTGCATTCAACGTTGACACCGTCGCTCTGCGGGGTGGGCGGGGGATTGGGTCCGGTTCCGGGTGCCCACCATTGGCCGTCGGATGCCAGATACCACCCTTCGGGTGGTGGCCAGGGGTAGGAGAGTCCGTTCCAAGCCACGTACGTAGCGCTCATTGTTTAAGCGTGGCACAGCTGTGGTGCGCTGGGTGCACAATCGGTTCGATCGATCCGTGCCCGTTGGGCGGTTCGTCCCAGGTGTCAGGTGCGGCAGACTCAGCCGGCGGAGCCGCAAAAGTTGGTCTGTAGGTGGCTGGCGAGCGCTAAGGTAGGGGCTACACACGCACGGATGCCCGAGCGGCCTAAGGGAGTGGCCTGCAAA
>CAZSTV010000221.1:0-9751 GCA_964609665.1 uncultured Acidimicrobiaceae bacterium | reverse complement strand
GGCCATCTCCACCCCGGCCTCGCCGAGCGATGGCAGCACCTGTTCGATGTAGCCCAGGAACAACCGGTTCGGGCCAATGACCAACACGCCCTGGCCCTCAAGCGGGAAGCGATGGGCGTACAGCAGGTACGCCGCACGGTGCAGGGCCACGACGGTCTTACCGGTGCCGGGACCGCCCTGGACGATGAGCACGCCCGGCAGCGCTGAGCGGATGATCTCGTCCTGTTCGGCCTGGATGGTGCCGATGATGTCACCGAGACGACCGGTTCTGTTCTCTTCCAGTGCGTGGATGAGCGCCCCGGTACCACGAAGCTCTCGACCGTTGACGGTGACCTGCCCAGAGATGGCTGTTTCGCCAAAGAACTCATCTTCAAGGTCCAGGACCTTGCGGCCACGAGAGGTGAAATGGCGGCGCCTCACCAGGCCCTGCGGGTCCCGCCCGGTGGCCCGGTAGAACGATTCGGCCACGGGGGCCCGCCAGTCGACGATCAGCGGCTCCTGAGAAGACCCTGCCACGGCGATTCGGCCGATGTGGTAGCTGCCACCACCGGCCTCCTCGGACTGGTCGATCCGGCCAAAACACAGCGATCGCTCGCCAAGATCCAGCTGTTTTAGCCGTGTGGCGATGTTCTCATAGAAGATCTCGCGCTCCCAGCGGGCCTGATTGGTACCGCCTTTGCCGACTTCGACCATATCTTTCAGCCGAATTGCCTGGTCGCGAGACTCGTCGAGTCGCCGATAGGCGAGGTCAACATGGGCCTGCTCGGATTCAAGCTCTGGATGAGATTCAGCCACCGCACTCCCGCTGTTTGGGGGATGAATACTCTAGCCGAGCGCGGCACCGGTTCCGATCGCGCGCCGCTACGGTCAATGGCGTGTCCGCCAACGGCCCGCAGCCTGCCAACCCCTCCGCCACCAAAGCGAGTGCGCTGCTCCGGGCTGCCCGCCAGGAACCGGGAGATCGGGTCCCGGTCTGGTTCATGCGTCAGGCAGGCCGCTCCCTGCCCGAATACTTCCCGGTACGGGGCGACGGCACCATCCTCGATGCCATTCAGGTTCCCGAGCGGGCCACGGAGATCACCTTGCAGCCGGTGCGCCGCTACGGGGTTGACGCCGCCATCCTTTTTTCTGACATTGTCACCCCGGTGTGGGCGGTCGGGTTTGGGATCGACATAACCCCCGGCGTCGGGCCGGAGTGCGAGACACCGTTTACCTCCGCCGCAGATCTGGAGCGGCTCCGCCCGCTCGATCCCGACGTTGACCTGAAGTTCCAGACCGAGACCATTCACAACCTGGTGGCAGAGCTCGACGTCCCGCTCATCGGGTTTGCCGGCGCGCCGTTCACCCTGGCTGCCTACCTGGTCGAAGGTCGACCCTCTCGTGACTACGGCAAGGTCAAGTCGTTGATGGCGGGCAACCCGAAGCTGTGGCACGACCTGTGCGACCGTCTGGCCGACATTGCAATCGCCACGTTGCGGGCTCAGGTGGAGGCCGGCGCCGAAGCGGTGCAACTGTTCGACTCCTGGGCCGGCGCGCTCCACCCCGAGCACTACCGAAACTACGTCGCTCCCCACAGCGCCAAGATCATGGCCGCGTTGGAGGACCTTGGCGTTCCCCGGTTCCACTTCGGCATCAACACCAGCGAACTGTTCGATCAGTTTGCAGGCATCGGCGCCGACGTGGTGGGCGTTGACTGGCGGACCCCCATCGCCACCGCCAGGGAGCGAACCGGCGGGAAGGTCGCACTGCAGGGAAACCTGGACCCGGCCATCTGCCTTGCGCCGTGGGAGGTTGTTGAGCAGGAGGTTCGACGGGTGCTGGCAGACAACAACGGACACCCCGGCCACATCTTCAACCTCGGTCACGGGGTACTACCGCAGACCAATCCGGACATCCTGGCCGCAGTGGTGGAGCTGGTGCACCGCGAGGGGCGGGCCGACGGTCCGCTCCAACCCGCCGAGTAGACCCTCGATGAACCGGCAGTGAGCGTCATATGAGCAGCAGGCGAGCGGTCATCGTCGGCGGCGGTATCGCCGGGCTCAGCGCGGCGTTTGACCTGCACCGCGCCGGATGGCACGTCACGGTCCACGAAGCCAGCTCAACCTGGGGCGGCAAGGTGCAGACCAGCCCGGTCGGTGACCGACCGGTCGACGCCGGGCCCGACGCCTTTCTTGCCCGAGTCCCGTACGGCCTGCAGCTCTGTCAGGACCTACACCTCGATGACGAGCTGACAAGCCCGGTGTCCCCCGTCCCCGCCTATGTTCATGCCGACGGCCAGCTGCACGAGCTGCCGGCCGGCACCATGCTTGGGGTCCCGACAGACCTGGACCAGCTTGCGGCCTCCGCGCTGATCTCCGTCGCGGGAATTGAGCGGGCCGCCAAAGATCTTGAGCTGCCACCGTCGGAAACGGCGCCGGACCCATCGGTCGGCGCAATCTGTCGGGCCAGGCTTGGCGACGAGGTCACCGATCGGCTCATCGATCCGCTGGTTGGGGCAATCAACGCATCCGACATCGACAGGCTCAGCCTGGCCGCCGCGGCTCCGCAATTGGCGGGGGCCCTCGCCGCTGAAGGGTCGTTGATCAAGGGTATGGCGGCGTTTCGGGCGGCAAGCGGTGCTGCGCTGGGCAGTCGAGACCCGAACGCGCCCGTGTTCTACGGGATCCCCGGAGGCGTCGCCAGAATCATCGACCGCCTGGTCGAGGAACTGGCGGGCGCCGACCTTCGCCTCAACAGCCCCATCACCGACCTCCGCCAGGTCGAGGACGGCGACGCTGTGCTCATCGCTGCGCCGGCCTTCGTCGCCGCTTCCCTCTTTGGAGCCGAGAGCGACGCCGGGTCGGCGCTGGCATCGATCGACTATGCGGACGTCTCCCAGGTGGTCGTCGAGCTACCGGTGTCCGGAGTGGAACGGGTACTCGACGCGTCGGGCATTCTGTTCCCGCGTGTCGAAGGGAAACTGATGACCGCCTGCACCTGGCTGAGCACCAAGTGGGACCACTACCGCACACCGTCTTCGGTCTTGATTCGGCTCAGCTCCGGTCGCTTCGGCGACACCAGGCATACCGAGCTCAACGACGCCGAGTTGGCCGCAGCCCTGCTGGCTGAACTTGCCACTGTCATCGATGTCACCGAGCCCCCGATCGCCACCAGGGTCAAGCGTTGGCCGCAGGCCTTCCCGCAATACACCCCGGGCCACCGGGACCGGGTGGCCGCCGCCCGAGCTGCGGTGGCCGAACAGCATCCCGGCGTGTCGTTGATCGGCGCGGCCTACGGGGGCATCGGCGTTCCCGCCTGTATCGACGCAGGCCGCACAACCGCGACCGAATTGATCGAATCATGACCGACAAAACCCCCGACCTGCCGAAGGTGCCCGCCACCGGAAGGGGGCCGTCGTTCAACTGGGACTCGAAGCTGGGCGTGATGGTCCGGTGTTTGGCGGCCGGGGTCTGCATCGCCGGGTCCGTGCCGCCGTGGGGCTGGTGGCCGTTGGCCTTTGTCGGCCTGTTCCTGCTCGACCGACTCCTCGCCGATCAACCGTGGAAGAAGCGCTTTCGTCGGACGTGGCTGGTTGCCGTCACCTGGCTCTACCCGGCGATGCTCTGGATGTTCGACCTGACCGGACCCGGCTACCTCGCCGCCGGAGCGTTCTACGCCCTGTACTTCGCCATCGCAGGCGCGCTCACCCCGCCAGGGGTCGCACGACGACTCGTCCTACCCGGTGCCTTTGCCGTGGCCGAACTGGCCCGCTGGAGCTGGCCCTTCGGCGGCGTACCACTGGCCCACGTGGCGCTGAGCCAGGTCAACACACCGCTGGTGTTCGCGGCCCGCATCGCCGGTCCGTTGCTGGTGGTGGTAGCGGTGGTGATCATCGGCCAGGCCCTCTCGGCGCTGCTGGACCGACAGTGGCAACACGGCGCCATCGGCCTGGCGGCGGTGCTTGTCATGGTGGTGGGCGGTCTTGTCCACCCCCGCTCCGAGGTGGTCGACGTGGTCGACGTTGCCCTCGTGCAGGGCGGCGGACCCCAGCAGACCCGGGCGTCATCGGACCAGGAGCCGGTGGTGCTCAGCCGTCACGTCGAGGCATCAAAGGAGATCGACGTTCCCGTCGACCTCGTCATTTGGCCGGAGAATGTGGTCAACCCCGGCCGGTTCCTCGACCAGGACAATGCCTTTGACTTCGTCACCGAAGTTGCCGCAACAAACGATGCCCCCGTCTTGGCCGGGTGGTTTCTTCCCATCTCCGAGGTCAACACCGCCAACTACCACTCGGTGATCACCCCCGACGGGGCGGAGACCGACCGCTACGACAAGGTCCGCCTGGTGCCCTTCGGCGAGTACGTGCCGCTGCGCGACTTCATCACCTCCATCGCTGACGACGTGCCCCTCCCCCGCCGCGACGTCCTGCCAGGTACGGCGGAACCGGTGCTCGACACGTCCGTCGGCAAGGTAGGCATCGCCATCTCCTGGGAAGGTTTCTTCGAACATCGGTCCCGACACGCGGTCCGCGAGGGTGCGCAACTGCTCGCCAACCCGACAAACGGTTCGTCCTTCTGGCTCACCCAGGTGCAAACCCAACAGGTTGCGTCCAATCAGCTGCGTGCGGTTGAGAACGATCGCTGGGTCACCCAGGTGGCGCCGACCGGTTTGTCGGCGGTCATCGACCCGCAGGGCAACCTGTTGCAGCGGACCGACGTTGGCGAACGCAAGACCATGATCGCCACCGTCGAGATGCGCGACGGCAGAACGTTGAGCAGCAGAGTCGGCTGGTGGCCGGTCTTGCTCTACGGGCTTGCGGCGATGGCCGCAGCTCGCGTCTTCGAGTTACGAAAGCGGACCGGTCGTACCGGTGGTGGAAACATCACCGCCGCTGCCATGCCCGAATGAGTTCCGCCCGCCCGCCAAGGCGTAAACCGCTGCGGACCCCGAGGCGACAAGCGCCGAGGCGAGGCTCGCCACCAGGAAATACAGCATGAAGTAGACCAGTGCGGCGACCGGGTGTGGGAGTACCTCCGCCAGCTGCAACTGGTCGATGTTGCGAATGGAGCGGCCGCCAACCAGCATGTCGTCTCCAAAGAATTCCACCTTGGAGAACAGCACTGCCGGTGCGGTGAATTGCACCAGCCCCTGGATGACCGTCGTCAGCATGCTGGCCATGGCAACGATGATGCCCAGCCTGATGAATACCGAGAAGAACCGGCCGGCGCTGACGTCCATCGACGAGCGAATGGCCGAGGTGCCGGAAGGGGTTACCCCGGCGCTCACCGAGACGAAGCCCATCTTCACCCACAAGCCGATGAATGCCGGAATCAGGCCGAAGAATCCGATGATCGCCAGCAGGACCAGTGCCACCCTCGCTCCGATGCCGTTGAGCGCGACCCAGAGGATGCCGGACGGAGCGGCCAGCAAGAGAGCGACGACGACGGTCAGCAAAACCACGATGCCGATCATGCGCGGCAGACGCTGCACCCCAACGGCGAGCGAGGTGCCGAGTGACGTTGGCTGACCAATGTGGGACGCGTAGAGCAGATGATGGCCAGCGAGCGACCCGACAAGGCCGGCCAGAATTGTGGCAACGACGGCGGCGATACCGACGACGAGAAGTCCAGAGTCGAAACCGCTGACACCCTGGCCGTCGGTCCAGGTGAGGTTGGCTACCAGTTGATGGAACAGCAGGTACGCCACGGACCAGAACGCCACCGGGAGAACAAAGAACAGGACCGCCAGTTCGACGACGTTGTCCCGCATCCCACGGAACGTCTGACTCAGCCAGTCGCCAAGGTCTCCGAGTTCACCACCGGAGCTGGCCGACCCGGTCGCCGAGGCCCCCGGCGGGAGTGTGCCGAACGGCGGTGATCCGCCAAGGCTCGGGCCGCCCCCGAGTCCGGGGCCAGCGCCATACCCGGCTCCAGCGCCATATCCGGAGCCCGAGCTGTATCCAGGGCCCGTCGGTGGCGATTGACCGGGATTAGAGGTGTCCGCCGTTTTGGGTGGCTGAGCGGCGTCGGTCCAGGCCGCGCCGTCCCAGTAGCGGAGGCCGTCGGGGATCAGCGGATCGTCATACCAACCTGGTTCCGGCATGTTTACGCCCCGCTCTCTCCCTCGGCTGCCCAATACCGCCGTTCATCGGAACGGCCACCTGTATATCGCATTCGAGCGGTCGATGGTTCCAGCCCTAACTCAATTCGAGCGAGATGGTGACCGGACCGTCGTTGACAATGTCGACCACCATGTGGGCGCCGAAGCTGCCGGTCTCCACCGTCGCCCCCAGCGAACGGAGATGAGAGACCACAAGCTCGATAAGTGGCTCTGCCACTTCGGGCCGGGCCGCGTCCACATAGGACGGGCGGTTTCCCTTTCGACTGTCGGCGTACAACGTGAACTGGCTGATAACCAGCAGCGCACCCCCAACATCGGCCACCGACAGGTTCATCTTGTCGTCGGCATCGGTGAAGATCCGCAGCTTCCAAAGTCGCTCAGCAAGCTTGCGAGCCATCGCTTCGGTGTCATCGTGGGTGACGCCAACCAGGACACAAAGCCCGGGCCCAATCGACCCCACCACCTGGTCGTCCACACTGACCCCAGCCCGTGAAACCCGCTGTACCAGTGCTCGCATCTTCCTACCCCCTGCTTGTTTCTGGTCGCCGACGAAAGCGTTTTGACCGGAATAGACCGTACCCTTACACCGTTGCAGCAAGTGGCGTTCAGCCACGGTCGGTGCTGGTTTTGGCCTAGTTGGTCGGGAAATCCCCTAAAAACACTTCTAGAACACCCAAGAACACACGGTTGCCGGCCAGTAAGGAATCCCCCCATGTCTGATGACCGTCCCCTCCGGCTCGCCTACCTTTCCTATCGATCGAAACCAACGGTCGGTGGCCAGGGCATCTATACCCGGCACCTGACCAAGGCACTCGTAGACCTCGGCCACAGCGTCGAGGTCATCTCCGGTCAGCCCTTTCCCGTGCTCGACGAGCGCATTGGGCTTACGAAGCTGCCGAGCCTCGACATCTTCAATGACCAGTACCCCGGCCGCTTCCCCGCGTACTGGGAGATCAAGTCCCTGCCGGACGTGCTTGAGGTACTGCAGTTCTCGACCGGCACCTTCCCCGAGCCGTTGGCCTTCAGCTACCGGGCGTACCGGGAGCTGAAAGATCGGGTGTCGGAGTTTGACCTGGTGCACGACAACCAATGTCTTGGCTATGGCATCCTCGCCGTCGACAAGATTCTCCCGACGCTTGTCACCCTCCACCACCCCATCACCGTCGACCGTCGCCTCGAGGTGGACGCCGCGCCGAACTTCCGCAAGCGGCTCAGCGTTTCCCGCTGGTACTCGTTTGTGAAGATGCAGGGCCGAGTAGCTCAGCGCATGCCCCGGATCGTGGTGGTGTCTGAGAACTCGATCGATGACATCCACACCGATATGGGCGTCGACCGGGAACGGATGCGCCTTGTCCACGTCGGGGTCGACCCCGACCTGTTCAAGCCAATGCCCGAGGTGACAAGGATCCCCGGCCGCCTCATCACCACCGCAAGCGCGGACGTTGAGCTGAAGGGCCTGCGGTTCCTGCTGGAAGCCATGGCCAAGGTGCGGGCCGAGCGAGACGTCTCGCTCACCGTCATCGGGCGGGCCAAAGAGGGCGGCAAGTCCGCAAAGCTGATCGAACAGCTTGGCCTGACCGACCATGTGCAGTTCATCACCGGCGTCCCCGACGAGCGCATCGTTGAGCTCTATGCAGAGTCCGAGCTCGCCGTCGTGCCGTCGCTCTACGAAGGTTTCTCCCTGCCCGCAGTTGAGGCCATGGCGAGTGCAACACCTCTCGTCGCCACAACGGGCGGCGCGCTACCCGAGGTCACGGGCGTTGACGGCGAGACCGTCTTGCGGTGCGAGCCCGGCGACGTTGACTCGCTGGTGATCGCCCTTCGCCGCGGGTTGGAAGACCCCGAGCTTCGGGAACGCATTGGCATGGCGGGCCGAGAGCGAGTGTCGCGTCTGTACACCTGGCGCCAGACCGCGCAGCGGACCGTTGAGCAGTACCGAGAGGTCCTGGACATGCGGGCAGCAGTAAACAACGGCGGCAACTGACATGTTGACCGTCGACTACGCACGACTCGATATCCGTCGTGGCATGCGGGTGCTGGATCTCGGCGCCGGCTTCGGGCGTCACGCCTTCGCCACCGCACGACTCGGCGCCAACGTGGTCGCTGCTGACCTCGCACTCGACGAAATGGTGGCGACCAAAGACACCTTCGCCGCCATGTACCTGGACAACGAACTTCCCGGCGAGACCAGCACCACCTGCGTGCAGGCCAATGGTCTGACGCTCCCCTTCGCCGACAACAGCTTCGACAGAATCATCGCTTCGGAAGTTCTTGAGCACGTCCCCAACGACCTTGGGGTGATGGCCGAGCTGTACCGAGTCCTGGCCCCCGGCGGCCGCATGGCGGCAACCGTGCCGGCTGCGCTGCCAGAACAGATCTGCTGGTGGCTGAACGACGAATACCACGCACCGAAGAGCGTCGGTGGTCACGTCCGCATCTACGGCGGCCCGGAACTGCGGACCAAGCTGGCCGACACCGGCTTCGTTCCCGCCGAAAGCCATCGAGCCCACGCACTGCACAGCCCGTACTGGTGGCTGAAGTGCGCTGTCGGTATCGACAACGAGGACAACCCGGCGGTCAAGGCATACCTCAAGTTCTTGACCTGGGACATCGTCAAAGCGCCAAAGCTGACCAGGGTTGCGGACCGCGTCCTCAACCCGGTGCTCGGCAAGAGCCTGGTGGTCTATGCCGACAAGCCGGCGCTGCAAAACCGCGTTGCTGCCACAGCGACGGATCAGGCCGCAAAGGCAACCGCGTGACCGACACTCAGAGCCCGCACCACAACCCGCTCATGCGGGTGCCAGAGCTACCGTCCAGGCTCACCGCGGATGACATTCGCCGCACCGCAGAGACCATCGTTGAACTGCAGCTCCCGTCCGGGATGATCCAGTGGTTTCCCGGCGGCCACGCCGACCCCTGGAACCACGTTGAGACCGCCATGGCGCTGGCAACGGCCGGCTACATCGACCAGGCCGAGCTGGCGTACCAGTGGCTCGTCGACCTGCAGCTCCCGAACGGCGGCTGGCACAACTACTACCTGGCGGACGGCATCGAAGACTCGAAGCTGGACACCAACTGCGTCGCCTACTTCGCCACCGGCATCTGGCACCAGTATTTGGTCACCGGTGACCTGGACATGCTCAAGCGATTTTGGCCGGCGGTCGACCGTGCGATGGAGTTTGTCCTGGACCTCCAAACCCGTCGCGGCGAAGTCATCTGGGCCCAACGGGCCGATGGGTCTCCGTGGAGCTATGCGCTGCTGACCGGCTCATCATCGATCAGCCACAGCCTGCGGTGTGCGCTGGACATTGCCAATGCGCTCGGTCAGGAACGGCCGTCGTGGTCCAATGGCCGCGACCGTCTCGTCGATGTGATCGCCAACAATCCGGACGCCTTCGAGCCAAAAGATCGTTGGGCCATGGACTGGTACTACCCGGTGTTGACCGGAGCGGTGACCGGCGATGATGCCAAGAAGCGGATGAAGAGCGGCTGGGACACTTTTGTGATGGACGCCAAGGGCGTTCGCTGCGTCTCCGACCGGCCGTGGGTCACTGCGGCCGAGAGTTGCGAGTGCGTCATGGCGCTACTGGCCGTTGACGAGCGGGCCGCCGCCCTTGAGCTGTTCGACTGGGTGCAGCCGCTTCGTGACGAA
>CAZSTV010000220.1:0-9755 GCA_964609665.1 uncultured Acidimicrobiaceae bacterium | reverse complement strand
CTCGCAGCTCGGTCATGATCGGCGTGGCGGCCGGACCGTCGCCCCGACCGCCGCGGCCGGTGATGCAGCGGATCGCCATGGCCGGCGACGGCACCTTGCCGGGCCGGACCCGTTCAACGCTGCTGTGGCCGACGCTCGGAAACACTAGCGCCCCCACCCCTTCCACCAGCACCATGTCGGTGCTGTTGGCGGGGGCCAGCCGGATTGGCACGTACACGCCCTTGGTCTCAAGGTCGACCACCATGTGGGTGGCAAAGTCAGCCTGGACCCGAGCGTCCGGGCGACCGTTGTCTGACACGTTCGACCGGTCGAGGATCTGCACCACCCGCCACCCGGCCTCCAGGCACTCACCGATCTTCTGGTCCAACTCGGCCCGCAGCCGACCGGTCGAGCGGTCAAAAATGCTGGTCGCCAAGTAGACGGTCCGACCGTCGCCTTTGCCGACCGCCCGGTCCAACAGGTCGACGGCCATCGCCCGGCACACATCGTTGAACAGATCCTGGTCGTTACCGAAGTGACCTCGGCTGTAGGCGTTCACACCGACAGCGGTGTCGTCCCCCCAATTCTCCGAGAGCCTGCCGTACGGTTCGGACAACAATGTTCGGGCCATCACCGGGTTCTGCGGCATCTGCGGCTGTTCGAGCAACTGGATTCTCACCGCGGTCAGCAGCACCAGCTCATCCCGGTCGGCCTGGTCGATGGGCCGCTGCTCAACAAAGCTCGCCCCCCACTCCATCAGGTCTCGGTATCGCTCGATCAACTCACCAACCAGCGGGGTGGACCACTGACCCTGGATCGCCTCGGCCGCGGCCTCCTCGATCATCGAGAGCAACCGTGGTGGCCCATCCGGGTGTCGGGTGACCCACTCGCCGTTCGCCAGCCAGTTTTCAAGCGCGTTCAAACCGCCGACGATGGTCTTTGCCGTCTCCGCATCAAGCTCGATGTTCACCGCGTCATCGCCGGAGCCAAGGTCAGCCGTGTCCCGCTTTAATCCGCCACCAATCTCCACCGAGGAACCGGATCCCTTGATCAGGCTTCGAGCAGCGTGCACGGCCTCGCCCGGGAACTTGGTGTCCAACACCTTCGCTGCAGCGAGCTTTGTCTTGGGAGGTTGTCCGCGATTTCTTGGCAAATTAGTCGCCAACTCCCGAAGCAGCCGGAAAAGCTCCGCTCCGAGCTGGCTCGCAAGAATAGGTAGGAGCACCTCAGCTGCGTGAGTATTCCGACCGGTATCCAGCGGCATATCTATTTGTTTAGCAGTCCTGGCGACCCAAAAGTAATTCGAGTTTCAACGCTGGCGAATACTCGCCCCATTTCGGAGCTGAGGACTATTCCGTCCGGCCGTTCGACGGTGCCGGTAAATCCTCTCGCGAAGAGGGTGAACGAGTATTCGTGTCACCACCAATCGCGCCCCTCGAACCTCCTTGCCAAGGTGCGAATTTTCAATATGATCGAACAACCGAGCAGCCCCAATCTCGACAAATTCACCACTGAAACGGTCAAAGGAGGTTCCATCTCATGACCCTGAACGCAGCACTCATACTGGCCACTCTGGTCGCCATATTCTTCCTCGCATTTCTTGTGGTCGTTGAACGCAACACCCGGTACCTCGTGCGGCCACCACTGGAGGATGACGTCATACCGGAAAATGACCTTGCATCGGAAAACGACCTGGCGCCCGAAGACTCGGAATGGTTCGAGGAACTATCGGCACGTCATGAGTTGGCCAAGCGCCAACTGGAGTTCGTGTCGCAGGCCGGGATGGCCAAAATCATCGGCCGTCGCTAACCCGCCACCCGGCTACGGCAGCGGACCCCCGCCGTAGCCGGGATTGGCAAAGTCGGCATTAGCGTTGTCTATAGGAACCACCTGTAGATACGCGGACGGAGCCAGCGATGACCACCGACAACCCCACCCTCCTCCAGGATTGGACCGGACCGTACGGTGGCGTGCCGCCATGGGAGAGCATCGAGGTCACCGAGTTTCCGGCGGCGTTCGACCAGACGATCGCCATGTCCAATCACGACATCGACGCCATCACCGCCAACCCCGAGCCGGCGACGTTCGAGAACACCATCGTTGCACTCGAACAAAGCGGCAAGGCCCTTGAGCGGGTCGAGGCCATGTTCGACCTGCACACCGACAACCTGAACGTCGGGCCGGTCCCAGACATCCAGCGTGACATCGGCCCGAAGCTGGCCGCGTACTATGACTCGGTCATACAGAACCCGGAACTTTTCGCCAGGATCAAGGCGGTTCACGACGGGCTCGGCACCCGCGACGACCTGAGCGATGCGGCGCAGCGGTTGGCGGTAGATCGCTACCGACAGTTCATCCGTCAGGGCGCGGAACTTGGATCGGCCGAGAAGGACCGGCTGTCCACCATCAATCAACGCCTCGCCACGCTCTTCACCGAGTTCAGCCAGAACGTGCTCCACGACGAGGGAAATCAGGTCACGTGGGTGGAGGACCGCACCATGTTGGCGGGCATCGCCGATGGCCTGATCGATTCGTTGCGCACCGCCGCCACCGAGCGCGGCCGGACCGACGCCTGGGCCGTGTTGAACACTCGCTCCTCGATGGACCCCGTACTGACCTACGGGAAGGACCGAGCGCTGCGAGAGAAGGTCTGGCGCACGTACTACGGCCGCGGCGACGGGCGCCCCTACGGTGCCGCCGACCATGACAACAAGCCCATCATCACCGAAATTCTGAAGTTGCGAGCGGAGCGGGCGGCGCTGCTCGGCTACGAAACCCACGCTCACTGGCGGCTCGAAGACACCATGGCGTCAACTCCGGAGGCCGCCATGGACCTCATGTTGAACGTCTGGCGAAAGGCTCGGGCCAGGGCGACCGAAGAGGTGGCGGACATGCAGCGCGTTGCCGACGCCGAGGCCACCGCAGCGGGCACCGAACCAATCACCATCGAGCCCTGGGACTACCGCTTCTACGCCGAGAAGGTCCGCAAGGAGCTGTACGACCTTGACTTCAACAAGGTCAAGCCGTACCTGCAGTTGGAGAAGCTGATCGAGGCGATGCTGTGGTGCTCAACCGAGCTCTACGGTTTGCAGTACACACCGGTCACCGAGGCCCCCGGAGGGTCAGTCCCAGTCTTCCACCCCGACGTCCGAGTGTGGGAGGTCAACGACGCAGCCGGTGAACACGTCGGGCTGTGGTACCTGGACCCGTACGCCCGAGAAGGAAAACTCAGCGGCGCCTGGATGACCGCGTACCGCTCGCAGGAGAACATCGACCAGCCCATCTCCACCCTGGTCTCCAACAACTCCAACTTCGTCAAGGGCGCGCCGGGCGAGCCCATCCTCATCTCCTGGGATGACGCAACCACGTTGTTCCACGAGTTCGGGCACGCCCTGCACGGGCTGCTGTCCAAGGTGGAGTTCCCGTCGCAGTCGGGCACCTCGGTCACCCGCGACTACGTCGAGTTCCCCTCGCAGATCAACGAGCATTGGCTCACCACCGACGAAGTCCTCAACCGGTTCTGTCGTCACTACCAAACCGACGAGCCAATGCCGGCAGAGCTGATCGAGCGGATCAACCGGGCGGAGAACTTCAACCAGGGGTTCGACACCGTCGAATATCTGGCCAGCGCGCTCGTCGACATGAAGCTGCACCTGGCCGGCGACGCCGACATCGACCCGGCGACGTTTGAGCAGGAGACCCTCGCCGAGTTGGACATGCCGCCACAAATTGTCATGCGACACCGCATCCCGCAGTTCGCCCACGTCTTCTCCGGCGATGCCTACTCGGCCGGGTATTACAGCTACCTCTGGGCCGACGCGCTGACCGCCGATGCCGCCGAGGCATTCACCGAGGCCGGTGGGTACTTCGATACCGACGTGGCGCAGCGGCTGCATGACAACGTCTTCTCCGTCGGCGACACCATCGACCCCGCAGACGGCTTTCGGGCCTTCCGAGGGCGAGACGTTGACACCAACGCCCTGTTGCGCAAACGGGGCTTCCCGGTCGGCTGACCAGCCGGTTCTCCATCCGCACCTCAGATAAGGCACCCTGATTGTTGTGAGCAGTAACTCCTACGACCTGATCGTTATCGGCGCCGGACCGGCGGGCGCGGCCGCCGCCATCGCCGCGGCCCGAGGCGGCGCGTCCGTCAGGGTTTTCGACAAGGCACCGTACGGTCGCGACAAGGTCTGTGGGGACGGCCTGACCCCCCGAGCGGTCGGCGCGCTAAACGAGTTGAAGATCGATCTTGAGGACGCACACCGCATCGACGGCCTGCGGATGATCGCAGGACGCAAAGAACGGGAGCTGGCATGGCCGAAGACCACCCGGTTTCCCTCTCACGGCGCCGTATGGCCCCGTCGTCGTCTTGATGCCGCTTTGATGGATGCCGCTGCCGAGGCGGGGGCGGAGGTCTCCTGGGAGGCAGAGGCGCTCCCGGTGATGGACGGCGACCGAGTGACCGGCGTTACCTCGGGTGACCAGACCTACACTGCTGACCTCGTCGTCATCGCCACGGGGGCTCCGGGCCAGGTGGCTCGAATGGTCGGCGCCGAGCGTGACAAGAACGAACCGTTCGGCATTGCCATCAGGACCTACGCCGAAACCCCCCGCCACGCCGATCGCCACCTGGAGGCCTGTCTCACCCTGCGGGACGAGCACGGCACAGCGGTCCCCGGCTACGGGTGGATGTTTCCCGCTGGCGACGGGACGGTCAACATCGGCGTTGGCGCGCTGTCCACCATGAAGAACTTCAAGAAGCTGAACCTCAACAACCTGCTCGCCTCCTACCGGGGTTTGGTGCAGGAGTCATGGGAGATCGGCCCGAACCTCGAACGGCCTCGGGCATGGCGGTTGCCGATGAGCGCCCAGAAGCGCCATGGTCCGGGGTGGGTGGCCATCGGTGACGCAGCCGGGCTCGTCAACCCGATGAACGGCGAGGGGATCGACTACGGATTGGAGTCGGGCATCTTGGCGTCAGAACTTTTTCTGCAAGACCCGGCCACTGCGCCGCCACGGTACGACAATCAAATTGGCCTCCGTTTTGACAGCTTTTTGCGGACCGGGCGCCGTTTTTCTTTCCTCATCGGACACCCGTTGATCCTTCGCAACGGTTTGCGTCTTGCGGTTGGCACCGAAGCCATAGCTAATATCACTCTTGGAGTGATGGGGAATCTCGTCGACTCCGAAACGCCCGGAGCCGCCGGAAAGGTGTTGACCATCGCCGACAAGGCGTTGGCTGTTGCCGATCCGTTGCTCAGACGTACCAGCGCTGCTTCCTGATCTCGAGTCCTCTCCCCTGAGACCCCGCCCTTGAGCCACAACATCTACGAACTCTTCGCAACGAAGTTTGCCGACTCACTCAACGATCCGTTTCTCAACGTCCCGGATGGGTTGACCTACACCTACGGACAGCTCGATCGACGGAGCGCGGCCATCGCCGCGGTGCTGGCCGAGGGAGGCGCTCGTCCCGGCGATCGTGTCGTTGTCCAGGTCGACAAGTCAGCGGACGCCGTTGCCCTTTACCTGGCGTGCCTGCGCGGCGGCTTCGTCTACGTGCCGCTCAACACCGCATACACCCCGGAGGAGGTTGGCTTCTTCCTTGGCGACGCCGACCCCGCGGTCTTCGTGTTCCGTCCCGGTCGGGCTTCCAAGTTGAAGCCGGTGGCCGACATTGCCGGGGTGCCGAAGTCGTTCACACTTGGCAACAAGGGAACCGGCAGCCTGGCCGACGCGGCATCGGAGATCACCGCCATCGGCGCCATCATGGAACGCGGCCCGGATGACGTGGCCTGCATGGTCTACACCTCGGGCACCACGGGGCGCTCCAAGGGCGCAATGCTGACCCACCGTGGCATCGCAACCAACGCCCGGGCGCTCCATGCGATCTGGCGTTTCCGTCAGGGAGACGTGCTGTTGCACACCCTGCCCATCTTCCACATCCACGGCCTGTTCGTTGCACTGCACTGCGCCATCCTGAACGCCTCCGAGGTCCTGTTCCTCCCCAAGTTCGACATCGATCAGATCCGCAACTCGCTCCCCCACGCCACCGTGATGATGGGGGTACCAACGCACTACACCCGGCTCCTGGCCGAGCCGGACTTCGGCCCGACCGACTGTCGGACCATCCGGCTGTTCACCTCCGGCTCCGCCCCGCTGTCCGAACCGGTCTTCCACGAGTTCATCAAGCGAACCGGTCACACCATCTGCGAGCGCTACGGCATGACCGAGGCGGGCATCATCGCCTCCAACCCGCCCGAAGGTCAGCGGATCGCCGGGACCGTCGGGTACGCGCTGCCGGACATGGAAACCCGCATCGCCGATGAGAAAGACGAAGCGCTGGGCGCCGGCGAGATCGGCGAGGTTCAGGTCCGTGGCCCCCACATCTTCCCCGGCTACTGGGGCCTGGAAGACAAGACCGCAGAGTCATTCACCGGCGACGGGTTCTTCAAGACCGGAGACATCGGTTCCATGAGCGCGGATGGCAGGCTCACGCTTGCCGGGCGCTCCACCGACATGATCATCTCCGGTGGTTACAACGTGTACCCGAAGGAAGTTGAGCTGCTGCTCGACGAGCAACCGGGCGTTGTGGAGTCAGCGGTCGTCGGACTGGAACACCCGGACTTCGGTGAAGCCGTTGCCGCATTCGTCGTTGCCGACGATGACGTGAACGAAGAGACCCTCGGCGAAGTGGTCGAAGCCAGCCTGGCCAACTTCAAACGGCCGAAGCAGTTCATCTTCTTGAGCTCACTGCCCCGCAACACCATGGGGAAGGTGCAAAAGGCCCAGCTCCGCGACACCTACGCCGAGCTGTTCATCTCTCCCGATATTTAGGCCCCTTAGGCCTGTTTCGGCGCGGGTGGCCGGAAGAATACGGCGAGCTGCGCTATGCCGCCCCCGATGCCGAGCACTGCGGCGATGGCGAGCCCGGTCCAGCCGTTCAAGTCATCGACGATGCCGAGCGCCCAGTCGATTGACCACCGGCCCGGGCCGAGCCCGGCGATGACCAAGGCCATCAGCCCGACGACGAAGGTGTACTCCCAGCCTTCGCCGACAATGAAGAAGCCCTTGTCGCGATGCACCGTCCAGCCGGCAACGACCATCACACCGATGATGCCAGCGGCGGCAAACGGGGTGAGCAAACCGATGGCCAGCATGACGCCGGTGACCATTTCGGTCCCGGACGCAAGCTGGGCGTGGAGCTTGCCGGGACGCATGCCGATGGAGTCAAACCATCCTGCGGTGCCCTCTAGCCCTCCGCCTGAGAACCGTTTTGCCCACCCGTGTGCGGCAAAGATAACCCCAACCAGAATTCGAAATCCTCCGAGTACAGCGTCAAACGCCGTCGGATCTAGTCCCTCCACAAACGCTCCCCATCAGCCAGCTTTTTCATAGTCCACCGAGTACCACGTCTCCGGTCGCATCGAGACGCAGATCATGTTGGAGTCGTCACCGTCTTCGATGAACTGGTCCCCCATGTCTTTGCCAAGGTAGCGGCGGGCAATGGTTCTGGCATCTCGTTCCACGTCGCACTGACGAGTCTCGACGATGGGTCCTTCCACCATCACATACTGGTACGGCACCTGTTCGGTCTGGGCGCACAGGCTGAACCGACCGGAAGAAGCGAGGAGTTTGGCTTTGAGGGAGTCCGGGCCGATAAGGATGGTCAGCAGCCCACCAGGTTCATAGAGATACCAGATCGGTACTGCGAGCGGCGCTCGGCCGTCACGTTCAACGGCCATTACACCGACGTGAACGCCGGCAAGAAAGTTCTGCCGTTCGGTTTCTGACATCGACGCCGAACTCATATGGTCAATCCTCGGATTGTTATGCGGGTGGTTGACCCAATAGTGGCGTCAAGACCAACGATTCTACAACTCGGTTATTCCAGTCCGCCACCGAGGTCCGGGTTGTCGGTGTCGTTGCCACCGGACAACTCGCCGGCCGGCTCTGCTCCGGCGCGAGCCGGATCGTCACCGGCAACATCATCCGCCTTAGGTGACCCCCTCGGGCCTCAGTAGAGTGGCTGGGCTGGGCGAGACCGTCTGCGGTCGCGTGACGTTCAAATGCCGGAGTAGTTGTTGTCGTAGTCGCCGTCGTTCTCGGTGCCGTAGCCGCCACCCCAGCCGTCGTCGTAGCCTCCGCCGGACTCGCTCGAGCCACCGCCTCCATCGTCGCTGCCATCGCCGGTCACTACATCGACGACGCGATCCACGAAATTGCCGACCGCTTCAACCACGGCGTCAAAGAGGTCCTTGACGTTGTCACCAAAGTTCTTATCGTCCTTGCCTGACAAGAAGAACTCCAGTACGGGTGTCGCGACCGTATCTAGAAATGCCTCTCCACCGGGGAGCTTTGATATTTGCCTCACGAACTCCAAGACCTTTTCTTTGGTAATCTCGTCGGGGAAGTTGGCGTCACCGATGGTGTAAACCGGAAAGCGAACCTCAGTACCGGGGGGCCGGCTCGGATCAGTAGCGCTTTTGAAGAACTCGTCCTCAAAGAGATCACCGACGGTCGGCGTGCTCCCGTCGCCCTCACCGTTGAGGTTTGCCTGGACACGCTCGACCGCTGTCTGACCTTCGAACAAGATCACACGACCGTTTGGCGTCGACACAATCGGGAACTCGCCCTCTCGGGTCACAACCCGGTCACCCTCGATTTTGACCTTTACTCGCCTACCGTTCTCATCGATGTAGTAGTGGTAGGTCCGCCACTCGTCGTCGCCGCCACCAAGCTGAACTTGTTCTTGGGCCTGCAGAATCTTGGCGCCGCGGATGATCAGCGGCGGGGTTGTCTTGAGCAACTCCTCGATCTGTTCGAGCACCCCCAGTCGAGCCTCCTCGAAGGTCGCGTCCCGTAGGTCCTGAACGAGATCTAGGTCTGCAAAGTCGGCGGCGGTGAGCGCTGCCGCCTCAAGCTGGGCCACCCGGTCTCGTAACGAGGTCGCGAGGATCGACCATGTGTCGGCGAGGGACCGCAAACGCGGAGACACGACGGGCACGCTAGTTTCGCCGCTTAGATTGGCCACGATCCTCAGGAATGTCGCAAGCTCGGCTGCGAGGTCTTCGGCGGTGGTTGCCGCCCGATCGAATCGGGAGGCCAGGATCGTGACCGCTGGAGGGTCGATAAAGAAGGTAGTCATACTGGTCATACGTCGTTGACCAGCGATGCGGTTCACTCAGACGCGTCGCGAACCGAACGCCGGTCACATGCCGTAGTAGGGATATGGAGGTCGATACTCTCGGCCCGACGACAACCACTTGGAGACCCTACGATGACCGAATTCGGCTCAAGTACCGTAATTGCATCTGCGCTGGAGGCGCGAATCGATGAGTTGCAGTTCCTTCTAGCGGGCGTGGTTCAAGCGACTGGCCCGGACGTCTTGGCCGGTGGAAGGATCACCGAATCGCTCGAGGAGCTCATCACCGGCGAGGGCACCAGCGCATTGTCGCTGGGGCCTTCGGCCAGCAGCAGCGCGTAGTTCCAGCCGTAGCGTAAATGATCTTCCAGAATGCCGGCCGAGCCCTGCACCACAAGGTTGGAATCGCCGCTGATGGCGGCGCTGAGTAATTCGGACAACAGCGATTTCGCCGTGCCCGGTTCACCCACGAGCATCAGGCCCTGCTGGCCCATGAGCGAGACGATGCAGCGATCCACCAGTGGATCGTCGCCAAAGAACTTTTGCTTCACATCGTGATCGGTGCTGCTGAGAATAAACTGGCGCACGGCGCGCGGAGACAAATCCCAACCCTTGGGCTTGTCGGCCTGATCCG
>CAZSTV010000219.1:0-9773 GCA_964609665.1 uncultured Acidimicrobiaceae bacterium | reverse complement strand
TCAAGGTCTGGATCGATCAAGATCTGTGCACTGGTGACGGCCTCTGCGCCGAAATTGCCCCAGACGTGTTCTTCGGTATGGATGACGGTCTCTATTACGTCAAGGAAGCCGCCGACAACTTCGGCACCGAGAAGCTGTTTGACGGCGAGGCCAACCCGGCCGGCGCCGAAGGCATGGCTCGCGTACCCGAGGGCGGCCTGGAGCGGGTCATTGAATCCGCCGAGGAATGCCCCGGTGAGTGCATTTTCATCGACGTTCCTGAGTAGGAAACGTTCGACGCGGCCGTCCTAAACCGGCCGCACATACACCCGGTTCGTTGGACCTGGGAAAAAAGGACTACATGAGCTGGGCCGAAAGGCTCAGCTCATCGTCGTTTTGGCCGATGGGATGACGTGCGACTGGTCAAAGCCTCCCTCTTCGGTCTCATCGTTGCCAGTTTGGTGATGATGTGGACCAACCGCGAGTTCGTCACCGAGGCCTACCAGGTGACGGAAAACCCGATGCAGGTCCGCCTCAGCGGCGTTGACCTGCAAATCGATCCGACCGACGTCGGTCCATCGCCATTTGCTGTTCCGGTCTCTCCCGACACCCGTCGGGCCGCTCTTCCCGTCGTGGCTCCCGCCGGCCCGGAAGAGCAAGAACCAGTTGAGATCGAAATGACTGGAGGCAAGGCTCGCCTCATCGGCACCGTCTCCGGTCCCGACGGACCGATCGCCGGCGCAACCGTCGGTATCCAGCGGGTCACAAGCGAGGGCATCGGCGACCTGCAAGTCCTGACGAACGGGGAAGGCAAATGGGCCGCCGATCGGATGCCCGGTGGCACGTATCGAGTGCGGGCCTGGATCCCCGGCATCTCCACCAGCGGCGGCTCAGAGGTTCGCTACCTCGAAGAGGACGAGAAGGCAGAGTTCGCGTTCACCATTCTGGCCGTCGATCCGACGCCGACGATCGAGTTTGTCCACGGCGGTCCGATCTACGCCGCGCACAGCGGGTCGGTCGCCATGGTGATGACCAGCCGGGTCATCGACGAGAACGGCATTGTTGTCACCTCGCCGGTGGTCGGGGCATTGGTGACCGTGCAAACGACGTTCGGCGTCACCGTCGCCACCAGTCCCATTCAGCTCACCGATGCCAACGGTACGGCCTCGTTCACGCTCACCTGTCTTGGCGTTGCGTCAGGCGGGACAATCACCGCCACCTCCGGCGTGGTATCTCACACCTTCAGCCTTCCCGAGTGCCGAGCCATTCCAGAGCCGGAGCCGGTGTTGCCAGAACCAAGCGAGTCGGTGTCAGTCGATGGCTAGAGAACCCGAGCGTCTGTTTAACGTCCTGGCCACCGGAGGCCGCCTGATGGCAGCGATGGTGATAGCCATCATCGCCGTGCCACCGGTTGCCGGAGCCGTAGCGGTGGCAACGCTGGTAAAAGCGCCGCTGCCAGTCGGCGAGTTTCCGGAGGAACGTCGAACGCTCACCGCCGAACCGTCGGTGGTCTACGACGCGTCCGGTCGCCAAATCGCCATCTTCCGCGGCTTCGACCAGACCGTCGATGTCACCCCCGGGCAGATCCCTCAGGTGCTGAAGGACGCCGTGGTCGCCATCGAAGACCGTCGTTTCTGGGAGCACGATGGCGTCGACTACGAAGGCATCGCCAGAGCGGCCAGGACCAACCTGGAGGTCGGCGGCGTTGTCCAGGGTGGCTCCACCATTACCCAGCAGTACGTGAAGAACACCTACCTGTCCGGTGAGCAGACCATCGAACGCAAGGTTGAAGAGGCCCTGCTCGCCACCGAGGTGGAGAAGCGTCTCGACAAAGAGGAGATCCTGTTCGGCTACCTCACGTCTTCGTACTACGGGTCCGGCGCTTACGGCATCGGTGCCGCGGCGGAGATCTACTTCGACAAGCCGGTTGCCGACCTGGACATCTCCGAGGCCGCCGTGTTGGCCGGTGTGGTCCAGGCTCCGTCCCGCCTCTCACCCTATGTCGATCGAGAAGCCGCCGAAGAACGTCGCCGCATGGTGCTCGACGCCATGTTCGACCAGGGCTTGATCACCAGCGAGCAGCATGAACGAGAGTTCCAGCGACGGCTCTGGTCCGTCGACGATGATGATCTGCCGGGCGGCCCGGTCACCACATTGGTGCCGAGATTGGCGAAGGGCGCCCTGCACTTCCCGTTCTTCGTCGACCACATTGAAGCCGAGCTGCTCGACCGACTCGGCCCAGACCTGGTCTACAACGGCGGCCTGACGATCGAGACGACCATCGACCCGACGCTCCAAGCAGCGGCCGAGGAAGCCGTGGCGAAGCGGCTGCGCAACACCGAGTACCCGATCGAGATGGCGATGGCCAGTATCGACCCGTCGAACGGTCACATCGTTTCGATGGTCGGTGGCCGGGACTATGCCTTCAGTCAGGTCAACCTTGCGACCGGCGGCAGCACCGGGTTTCAACCCGGCAGCTCGTTCAAACCGATTGTTCTGGCTGGCGCGCTCAGCATGGGTCTTAGCCCGGAGTCGATCTACCCGGCACCGGCCACGTGGCAGGTTCCAGGGTGCAGCGGCGGTCAGTGCACCCTTTCGAACTATGACCACTCCGGCAGGGGAGACATCTCGCTGCGGTCCGCCATGCACGCCTCGGTGAACACGGTGTTCGCCCAGCTGGTGATTGACGTGACCATCAAAGAGACCGTGACCCTGGCCCGCGAGCTTGGGCTTGAGCGCATCGACCCGGATCGGGCCTATGGCGCATCGCTGTCGCTCGGCGCGGCGGAGTCGTCGCCGTTGGAGATGGCCTCGGCATACGGCACCTTCGCCAACCGCGGCGTTCGGGTGGCCCCCACCGGCGTGCTTCGGGTCATCGACTCGAGCGGCAACGTGCTGATCGACAACCGAGCTCGCCCCGGCGAGCGGGTGCTGGAAGAAGTTGTTGCGGACAACGTGACCGACGTCCTGACCGGCGTGATCCAGAACGGCACCGGCAAGGCGGCCAGGATCGGTCGCCCTGCCGCGGGCAAGACCGGTACCGCCCAGGCCTACCGGGCGGCATGGTTTGTCGGCTACACACCGGACTACGCCACCGCGGTGTGGATGGGTCACGCGGACCGGCTGGCGTCACTGCGCGGCGTCAACGGTGTTCGAGCGGTGACCGGCGGTTCTCACCCCGCGGTGGCCTGGGCTGACTACATGCGTGACGCCCATGACGGCCTGGAAGAACGAGCCTTCCCGATCGCTGCTGAAATTGTCCCGCCGATCGACGAGACCGCAGAGGTGCTCAGCGTCCGACTTCGGGAGTTCACCGAGGCCGCACCGCAGCGGGAAACGCCCGTTGTCGAGCCCGACTGCGGTGGCGTTTCCTGCCACGAACGCCTCGTTCCGCTGCCGACCGTGCCGACCCCTGTCGTCCCAATTGCCGAGGTGTCTCCGACGGTGGCGGATGGCTCGTCCGGAAGTTCATCCGGGACTGCGGCCGGCGGTTCATCTGGCCAGTCGTCCGAGAACCTCGGTGGCTCTGACGGCGTCATCGTAGGAACCAGTGGAGGAAGCCCCTAATGGCCATGTCTTCGCCGTCTCACTACCTCATCATCTCGCCACCTCACCACCGACCCGCACCGATTACCGGAGTTCCCCATGTCCACCACGGTTAGTCCCAAGGAACAAGCCGCCGCGAAGAAGGCCGCTGCGAAGAAGGCCGACGCCGACAAGGCCGATGCCAAGAAGGCTGACGCAAAGACAGCCGCCGCAAAGAAGGCCAATAGGCGAGCCGACAACGGCTCTGGTCGCGGCTCTGGCCGCAGCGATAGCGACAACGACGGTGCCGGGAAGGGTCGGCGCTCTAGCAAGGGCACCAGGGCCGATCGTCGCACATCGGGCAGGGCAATGGTGCGCGGAACGAGGGCAGCCAAACGGGCTGCCGCCGCCAAGCCGACCAAGATGAGCGCCGCCGCCATGAAGTCCGGCACTGTTACTCGAGTATCGACCACGGATGCCGAGCAATCCGGGCGAGCCAGGTTTGCGTCACGGGTCGGGTTTGGCAATCGAACAGGCGGCACCGCTCCGTTTGTGCCACCGAAGAATCGACTCGGTCGCCGGATGCGCATGCGGGAGCTGGGCCGTCGCGGTTTCGTTCAGCTCAGCCCCGGCAAGCAGAAACTACGGCATCGGATACTGCCTCGGACCGTGATCGGCATCGCTGCGATGTTGATGGCCGTTGGCGTTGGTGCCGCGTTCAGCGGCGCCGCGTTCTACGCCTACTACGACAACCGCCTTGCCGAGAACGAACGAACCGTTGCCCGATTCGTCGAAGGATTTGATCAGCAGTTCACCGACGCCGCGGGTGCCCTCGATGAGGTTCGGACCGAATCGGTCTCGACCATCAGGTCAGAACTCGGTCCACTGTCGGACTACGTGAGCGATGCGCGGGGCGTCATCAACCTTCCGGCATCGGCCGGCCCTTCGGTCTGGCTTGTCGAAACTCGCGACGAGGCGGGCAAGGTCGGCCACGGATCTGCGTTTGCCATCGTCGGCCACCGAGGCGGCACCGCGCTCGTCACGAGCTATCAGGTCGTTATTGCCTCCGCCTCGGCTCCCAGTCCCGGCATTGAGCTGGTGAAGGGGAACAGCCGGATTCCGGCCGAGCTGTGGTCGTGGGATGAGGAGCGTGACCTGGCGCTGCTCGTCGTCGACCAACAGATCCCGATCTTGCAAATGGCAGGCAACAACGCGCAGCTGGATTCTGTCGGCGGCCGGGTATTCGCCATGAGCGGCTATGGCGGCCAAGGAGCCACCGCGTCGCCGGGTGTGCTGCTCGACCATTCGCCCATCGGCCTGCAGCACACCGCGCCGCTGGCAACGTTCTTCAACGGCGGTCCGTTGCTGAACAGCGAGGGCCAGGTGCTTGGCATGGCGTCCAACTCATACAACCCGTTCGAGTTGGAGCCGGGTCAGGTGCACATGGCGCCGGACGTCCGAGGAATCTGTGTTGAGATCCTGCAGTGTTCCGAGGTTGATGAACCGGTCGTTGACAACAACGACGGGCTCGATGGTGAGTCAGCCGAACAGACCGATGGCATTGTGATTCAGGTGCCGGCCGAAGACGGTAACTAGCCGGACCTTGCCACCCTGGTCAGTCGCCCTGCATGCCTTTACCGAGGGCGAACAGGGCGATGAGGCCGGCAAGGGCTTTGCCGAAGCTCAGGGTGCCAGGGGAGTCGTCGCCTTCGGCGTCGACCGAACCGGCCGTGCCCGCTGGGACAAGTGCGCCGCCGCCGGCGAGGGCCTTGGCTTTCGCTGCGGCATTGCTTCGGACCTCGATGGCGCCGTTTACCTCGGCACCAATGATCACTGCGAGAGCGGTGAGCTGGAGGAAGATCATCAAGGCCGCGATACTGCCGAGCAAACCGTAGGACGCCGGGAGCGCCCCCACGTTTGCCGAATAGATGCTGAAGGCAACGGCGAAGAAGATGAACAGCAGCGTCCCGACGATGGCCCCGGGGTTGCGCCACGGAGTTTTGACCGCACGATCTGGGGTGTAGCGGTAGAGGATGGTGAGCGCCCCTGCGAACAGCAGCCCAAGTACGGGGAGCGTCAGGATGCTGATGGCACTTTCCGCAGCGCCACCAAGATCAACCGAGTCCAGCAAGTTGGGTATGACGCCGATGGCAAGGATCATCAGGGCGATCCCAACGATGGCGCCTGCGGTGAACACGTAGGCGATGATGCGCAGTTTCCAACCGGGCCTGGTCTCTTCGGCTTCGTACGCCAGGCTTACCGTTCCCATGAGCTTCTGCACCGCTCCCGATGCAGAGAACAGGGCGACCACGATGCCTAGCACCAGACCGGCCCAACGCCCGAACATGCTGCTGGAGCCGTCCTCGGACTCGGCGTCACCGACGATGTCTCTCAGCTGTTGAACGACAAACTCACTGGTGGTTGCGTCGAGTGATTCGGTGGCATCGGCAACCTGGGTTTCAATCTCTGCCGGGTCGGCAACCAACCCGTAGATGGAGACCAGGGCGATAAGCGTCGGCACCAGCGCAAGCAAGCCGTAGAAGGCAATGCCGGCGGCGCTGACCGTTACGTTGTGGACTCGGATACGTCGCCCGATTTCTTTGACGTTTGCGACCATGCCACCCGAGCTGCGGTCGGCGTTGCTCAACGGAAGGAATCCTCCTCGACATCAAGGATGTGAGCGCCGGTCCGATCTCGCGTCGGATGCTGGACGCTTGGCTTGATCTGCTTCGGCCGGAACCGCTGCTGCGGGAAGTTCAACCGGTCGACCAGTACGGCGATGCTGGCCAGAATCAGCGCAGCAGCACAGAGCAGAAAGACCATGTTGCCGGTGAGTGTCATAGCAGCGCTTCTCCTAGGATTCGCCAAGCCTCGACGGGAATGGCGCCTCCGTCCTCTTGTAGGACTTGGACGCACACGTGATTGGCGCCAGCGTCGTGATGGGCCTTGACCCTGGCGACGGCGTCGTCAATCGTTCCCCATGCAACGATAGCGTCCACCACGTTGTCAGCGGCGTCGCTGACGTCGGTCTCGTCGAAGCCCATGCGCACCAGATTGTTGGCGTAGTTCGGAAGACCGAGGTACACCTTCATGTGCTGGCGGGCGATGGCGTATGCCTTCTCCTTGTCGGTCTCGAGCACCACCATCTGCTCGACCGCAAGCATCTTGTCTGGGCCGATGGCCTCGCGGGCAATAGCGGTGTGTTCCACCGGGACGAAGTACGGGTGGGCGCCGTCGGCCAGCTCGGCCGAGAGCTTCAACATTTTCGGGCCGAGCGCAGCCAGAACCCGTGACGGCTTCTCCGCCGGCTGGGCACCGCGGTACATCGATGCGTCCATGCGCTCCAGGTACTCACGCATGGTGGTGAGCGGCTTGGAGTAGTCGTGCTTGCGGACCCATTCGGTCAGCGTGTGATGGCTCACGCCCAATCCGAGGAGGAACCGTCCGTCGTAGGCCTCGTTGAGGGTGAGCGACGCGTTGGCGGTTGTCATGGCGTCACGGGCCCAGATGGAGGCAATGCCGGTTGCGACCTTCATGTTGGAACTGGCTTCGAGCATCATGGCTGCGGAGACGAACGGGTCTCGTGAGACGGTCTCTGGGATCCAGAGTGTCGGCCAACCGGCCTCGTCCAACTCGGCGACGACCTCACGTACCCGATTTGCGGGGTGGCCATCGGTGACGCCCTGCCAAATGCCAACACTTCCAATATCGATCATGGGTCTGCAACGTACTAGATACCGGCAGGTCTTCGACAGTTGTACTCAGTCGTACTCAGCTGTGTCCGGCGTCCGTCCTCAGCTTCGTCGGACGACGAGGCTCACCGAGATTTCGGCGTGGTCCGCCCACCGCTTCTTGTACCCGAAGTCCATGCCGAGGTCGTAGGTGGTTGCCAGGCCCTTGTCTGCGAGTTGGCGCAGCTGATGGTCCTGCAGGAGGTTGCCAACGGAGAGCTCGCCGACGGAGTCGATGAAGCTCAGCTGGAGGCCCCGGTACCGCTCATTGCGTACCCCGCCGAGGATGTAGCCGATGTCGTGGCCGTCGAGTGTGGCAACGTGAGCCAGCAGCCTGTTGCGGTGGCGGAGCCGGTCGATCATGAGCCGGTACATCGTGCTCATCTCGGTCGAGGTGATGCCCGATCCCTCCTGGCCTTTCCAGGACTGATGTTCGATGATCATCAGCCGATCGAAGAGGTCGGGGTCATCGGTCGCGTCTTCGATGGTCATGGCGGCGTGCTCCGCCTTGGTCCATGCCTTGCGGAGGTTGCGGCGGAATTTGGGGGATCGCTTGGCCGACCAGCCGTCGTACCCGTCGCTGAGGTCTGCGACCTGGCGGGTAATGCCTTCGGTTGCGTGAACCGGTCCGAGCGACGAGAGGGCGAAGGCAACGCTGAGCAGCGTGCCGTCTGGTGACGGCTTTCGCTGCTGCTGTGAGTCATCGTCGGAGCGGACCGTTGCAAGCGGCATGCCCGGAAGCAGCAGGGTGTGCCAGTCATCTCGGTCGCCGAGCACCGCAGCGGTGGCCGCCGCGACCGCCGACAGGTTTGTGCCGACGATGGGCGTACCGAAACCCCAAAGCGGCTCCAGTCCTCCCATCAAGTGACCGTCGAGTTCGTCGTTGTATTTGGCAAGAAGGGCGAAGCCGGTGTTGTCCTCGGTTGCCAACAAGAGCCGTTCGGCGGTCGGCGCGAATCCAACACAGACCGGGATCTGCCAGTCCGGTCCGCTGCACCATTGGTCGATCTCCGGGGTGGCATCGACGGCGGCCTCCAATTCGACTGAGAGATCGTCGAGTTCGGAGAGGGAAAGCTGTCGCACCACCTCCAGTATCCACCGATCGATGCTCGACCTGCGACCGTCTCGCTATGAGATGACAAGAAGCGACAAGAATCGACATGATTATGCGTAAATGTCTTACATTGCGAACACGTTGAGTATCTCGGTTTTGGATTGGCGACACCCCTTCTGACCAAGTACAACCATGGCCATGGTCGACGACGCCGCCATAGAGGCCTTCGCACGCGATGGTGTCGTTGTCGTACGTGGAATCCTGTCTCCAGACGAGGTTGAAGTGTTAGCCGCGGGCGTTGGCGAGGCGCTCGCCAACCCGAGTGAGCGGGCCATCGTGGCCAGCGCAGACGATGATCCGGGGCGGTTCGTCGAGGATTTTCTACGTTGGACCGACGTTTCCGAGATTGAAGAGATCGCTCTGCGGTCCCGCATTCCCGAAGCCGCCGCCACATTGCTGGATTCGATGAGTGCCCGCTTTTACCACGACCACATATTGGTGAAAGAAGCTGGCACCACCCAACGCACGCCTTGGCATCAGGATCTGCCGTACTACAACGTGACCGGTCGAGGCCTCAGTGCCTGGGTTCCCATCGACCCGGTCCCTCGCGGTGGGTCACCTGAGTTCTGGGCCGGTTCGCACCTTGGTCCATGGTTGCTTCCCCGTACGTTCTTGGACGCCCAGGCAAAGTGGTTTCCAGAAGGTTCGCTGGCCGAGATGCCAGACATTGAGGCCGACCGTTCGGCATATGACATTCGCCAGTGGCAGCTCAGTCCGGGCGATGCGGTTTTCTTCAGCTTTCAGTCGGTGCACTCTGCCCCCGGGTTCCCGTTTGAGCAGCGCCGTCGGGTTGTGTCGCTGCGGTATTTGAGCGCGGACGCACGCCACGCTGTCCGGCCATGGAAGACCTCGCCGGACTTTCCTGGACTCGAAGATGATCTCGCCGACGGCGCACCGTTTGATCATCCGATGTTCCCGCTGGCCTGGCCTCGTTAAACCGTCTGCTCGTCGACCGCCGTCGGGTCGGCCGCAGGTCTCGTCGGCGCTGAGAATATCGTCGGCCAAAGTGTCGTGGCAGCTACGCTGTTGGGCGGAGTGAGGATGCCCGCCACGCATCATCGACGGTCACCCCTCGCCTCCGGCCCCCGTAGCTCAGTGGATAGAGCGTCGGTTTCCTAAACCGTGCGTCGCATGTTCGATTCATGCCGGGGGCGCAGAGTTTTCGCTGGTCAGAGCGCTGTCGGTTCGATCTGGTCGGCTGCGGCGGCGAGTTGTCCCATACGCTGTCCCATACTTCGACTAGAATTTCTGCCATGGCAGGCGGATCGATCAGGTTGAAGCGGGAGCCCGACTACTGGGAGATGCGGGTCTACGCCGGACGTGATCCCATCACCGGCAAACGCCGCTACGCCTCCCGAGGTTTCCGAGGCGGCAAACGAGACGCCAACCACGCCCTGGCCGCCTTCGTCGCCGAAGTGAATCGG
>CAZSTV010000218.1:8334-9949 GCA_964609665.1 uncultured Acidimicrobiaceae bacterium | reverse complement strand
GCCACGTCCTCAACCGTTACGAAGACGGCATGGAGAAGTGCATCGGCTGCGAGCTGTGCGCAGGCGTGTGCCCGGCCAATTGCATTTATGTCCGTGGCGCCGAAAACCCGCCGGAGGATCCAAAGTCCCCTGGTGAGCGGTTCGGTTTCGTCTACGAGATCAACTACCTCCGCTGCATCCACTGCGACCTGTGCGTGGAAGCCTGCCCGACCGAAGCCATCACCGAGACCAAACTCTTCGAGTTCTCCTTCACCAACCGTGATGACGCCATCTACACCAAGGACGAGTTGCTGGTAGGCCAGGACGGCCTTCCCCAGCAGCTGCCATGGGAAGACTGGCGTCCCGGTGAGGACGAGCACACCTCGGGTTGGATGCGAGCCACCTCACCATCGGGCAAGGCCGCCTTCGAGGGCGTCGTCGGCTGGTCCGGCGAACTTGGCTATGGCGTTCGTTCTCCCGAACTGGGCCAGACCGACCCACAAGACGGCATGTCTGACGACGTCGACCCGCACGGCCACGACTCGCACGGCCACGACTCACACGGCCACGATTCACACGGTCACGATTCACACGGCCACGACGACCACGATCATGATTCGCACGGCGATGATGCCGACCATGGAGGTGGCCACTGATGGTCGACGCCATCGTCTTCCTCGTCTCCGCGGCCATCGTGCTCGGCGGTGGCCTCGGGGTCATCCTCAGCAGCCACCCGGTCCGTGCCGCGCTGTCGCTCATCGCTTCGTTCTTTGGCGTCGCGGTGCTCTTCATTCTTCAGGAAGCTCACTTCCTGGCCCTGGTGCAGGTGGTGGTCTACGCGGGCGCCATCGTGGTGCTGTTCCTGTTCGTGATCATGCTGCTCGGCGTCGACCGGTCCGAGGACCTGGCGTTTGAGCCGCTTGCCGGCCAACGGCTGGCCGCCGGTCTGATCGGTGGGCTCGTCCTGCTGCTGATTCTCGGCGGGCTGTTCTTGTCCGGCCCCGGCGGAGACGACGGTGCGGTTGCACTGACCGGTCGTCCCACGCAGACCGGGTCGTTGGAACTGAGCGGTACCGAGGCAGACGTTGATCTGCTTGCGGATGATCTTTTCAGCCGGAACGTTCTGGCGTTCGAGGCGACGGCACTGTTGCTGACCATTGCCACCGTTGGCGCGGTGGTCCTGGTGCGCAACCGTGGGGCCGAGGATCTTGTGGTCGACGAGCCTGGTACGGCCACCAGCTGATTCTGGTATTGGGAGATTGGGTGTCTGAGGTGAAGGAACAACAATCGTGGAGGTAACAGAGACGTGGTACCTGGTGCTGAGCGCGCTGTTGTTCAGCATGGGTCTTGTCGGCCTGCTGGTTCGACGGAACCCACTGATCATGTTCATGTGCGTCGAGCTGATGTTGAACGCCGTCAACATCACCTTTGTCGCGTTCTCGGGCGCCCTTGATGACATTGCGGGTCGCACCGCGGTGTTCTTTGTTCTGGTGGTCGCCGCCGCTGAAGTGGTGGTCGGCCTCTCGTTAGTCGTTGCCCTGCTCCGCCGCCGACCGTCGCTCTCGGTCGATGACCTAACGTCGCTGAGGGGCTGAGTTGATGACTGAGCCGGGCCGCCGGAGCCGACCCTCTACGA
>CAZSTV010000218.1:0-8234 GCA_964609665.1 uncultured Acidimicrobiaceae bacterium | reverse complement strand
GTTTCGTTCCGAAACATCGCTTGCTGCATACCGTTGCCGAGATCCAAGGGCTGAGCCGATGACTGAGCCGGGCCGCCGGAGCCGACCCTCTACGAGTTTCGTTCCGAAACATCGCTTGCTGCATACCGTTGCCGAGATCCAAGGGCTGAGTTGATGATTGATGCTGCATGGCTGATACCGGCTTTTCCCGTGGCCGGCTTTATTCTTCTCGTCCTGTTCGGCCGCCGTCTGGGCGAACCGGTCGCGGGCTGGATCGCCACCCTCGCTAGCGCCGGGGCCTTCGTTTCGACCGTTGTCGTCTTCTTCGGGCTGCAAGCGCTGGACGCGGACGAACGTTTCCACATCCAAACCCTCTTCACCTGGATTGCCTCCGGCTCCTTCAACGTGGACATCGGGCTGCTGGTCGACCCTCTCTCGATCACGATGTGCCTGTTCATCACCGGCGTCGGCACGCTGATCCACCTGTACTCCATCGGGTACATGCACGGAGATCCGAACTTCTCAAAGTTCTTCATCTACCTGAACCTGTTCATCGCCTCGATGCTGCTGCTCGTCCTCGGCGACAACCTGCTGCTGACGTTCCTCGGCTGGGAAGGCGTTGGCGCCTGCTCCTACCTGCTGATTTCGTTCTGGTTCACCGATGAGAGCAACGCAAGCGCAGGCAAGAAGGCGTTTGTCACCAACCGCGTCGGCGACTTCGGGTTCATGCTCGCCACCTTCCTGATCTTCGTCGGGATCGGCTCGATCAACTACGACGACATTCTCAGCCGTTCCAGCGAGCTGAGCACCACAACCGCAACGTTGGCTGTGGTGCTATTCCTCCTCGCCGCCGCAGGCAAGTCAGCGCAGCTTCCGCTGTACGTCTGGCTGCCGGACGCGATGGCAGGCCCAACACCGGTATCGGCGCTCATCCACGCCGCCACCATGGTGACCTCCGGTGTCTTCCTGCTGACACGGCTCAACCCGGTTCTGGCCGAGGCCGAGACGTGGACGCTTGGCCTCATCGCCTGGGTCGGTGCGCTCACCGCTCTGTTCGCCGCAACCATTGCCGTCGCCCAAACCGACATCAAAAAGGTGCTGGCCTACTCAACGGTCTCCCAGCTCGGCTACCTCTTCTTGGCGGTCGGCGTCGGCGGCTACGTGCCCGCCATCTTCCACATGATCACCCACGCCTTCTTCAAGGCGCTGCTGTTCCTCGGCTCCGGCTCGGTCATCCACGGCCTCCACGATGAACAGGACATGCGCCGCATGGGCGGCCTGCAGAAGTTCATGCCGGTCACCGCCTTCACCTTCATCGTCGGCTGGCTCGCCATCGCCGGTGTGCCGCCGTTCAGCGGGTTCTGGTCCAAGGACGAAATTCTCCTGTACGCCTGGAACGCCGATGGCATCGGCGGCAAGGCGCTGTGGGCCATCGGACTTGTGACTGCGCTGCTCACCGCCTTCTACATGACCCGCCAGGTCATCCTCACCTTCTTTGGCCGCACGCGGTTCTTCGACCCCACCAAGGAAGAGATCCGAGACGCTCTGGTCGCCCAGATCGATGGCGCAAACGCCGACGTTGCCA
The DNA here is from genome assembly GCA_964609665.1 of uncultured Acidimicrobiaceae bacterium. GTDB lineage: Bacteria > Actinomycetota > Acidimicrobiia > Acidimicrobiales > SZUA-35 > JAHELU01. The sequence goes on along the minus strand of CAZSTV010000218.1, from coordinate 6,670 downwards.
CGGCGAACGAAGCAAACGAGAAGGCCATCGCAACTGCTGAGAAGGCAAGCGCAGACATTGCCAAGAAGCAGGAAGCGCTCGACAAGGCCCACGTGGCCTTGGCCGAAGCCACCGCAGCGGTTGACGGCTCAACCCCAGACCCCGATGACTCCAAGGCCCACGACAAACTGGTCAAAGCGTTGGACAAGGCAACGAAGGGCGTTCCAAAGGCAGAGGCCGCCGTCACCAAGGCGCAGGACAAGGCTGCGGCCGAAGGTGGCAACGTCAGCGACGCTTCCCAGGAGCTGATCGCCGCTCAAGCCCGCGTTCTCGAAGTGGAGAATCAGGTCAGGATGACGCCGCGGCCCCCCGTGCACGTCACCGCCAAGACCGAAGCGGTAGATCTCGGCGAGCTTGCCGAACACCTGCCGGAGAGCTACCACCATCGTCAGGAGACCGCGCCGCACGAGTCGCCGCTGACGATGACCATCCCGCTCATCATCCTGGCCGCTCTGGCCGCGGTCGCCGGTGGACTCAACCTCCCGTTCACCAAGGACCTGCACTTCCTGGGGCATTGGCTTGAGCCCTCGCTGTTTGGCCACGAGGCCGAGCTCACCGCGGCAACCAACACCAAGTGGGTGCTTGCGTTCGTGGCGATCTTCGGTGGCCTGTTCGCCGTCATCGGGGCCTTCCGGGTGTATCGCAAGGGTGCGATCGACCCCGCTCAGATCGAGAACCGGACCCTGGCCCACGCCTGGTACGTGGACGAGACCTACGCCAACTTCTTCGGCGGCCCGGGTCGTCGGTTGTTTGACGCCATGACCTGGTTCGACAGGACCATCGTCGACGGAGCAATCCGCGGCATCGCCCGAACCACGGAGGCGGTCGGCAGCACGCTCCGGGTGCTACAGCCGGGGTTTGTCCGTAGCTATGCGCTCGGGGTCGGCGTCGGTTCCATCGTCATCATGTTCTTGTTCCTCGGGAGGTTGTTCTAGTGCTTGGCTCCATCGCCACCTCCGGTTCGCTGCTGGCCGCTGAGTCGGTCAGCTTCCCGATCCTCCCCGCGCTGATCATCGTGCCGCTGCTGACCGCGGTACTGATCGGCTTTCTCCCGGCATCCCGGGAGGACTACACCAAGCTGACGGCGCTCGTCGGTTCGGTCATCACCGGTGCCATCTCGGTCTACCTGCTGTGGGCGTTCGACGCCTCGGACGGCGGTCTGCAGTTCGTGACCGAGCGGGAGTGGATCTCCAGCCTCGGTCTCAGCTGGTTCCTTGCGGTCGACGGCATTTCGCTGTTCCTCGTAGTCCTCACCGGCATCCTCTTCCCAATCGCCATCCTCACCACCCAGGCCCATCACGATCCGAAGCCGTACTACATATGGCTGATGATGCTGATGGCCGGTTCCATGGGCGCCTTCGTCGCCCTGGACCTGTTGCTGTTCTTCCTCTTCTTTGAGGTGGTGCTCGTCCCGATGTACTTCCTCATCGGCGGCTGGGGCCATGGCAACCGTATATACGCCGCCATGAAGTTCTTCGTGTACACCATGGCCGCCTCGGCGCTGATGCTTGTCGGCATCGTCAGCCTGGTGTTCCTTGCCCAGGGCGATACCGGCGGACTGACCTTCAACGTGGTCGAGCTGGCGGAGAACCATCAGCTCAGCAGGCTGGCATCGTTCCTGGTGTTCGGCTCGTTCGCTCTGGCCTTCGCGGTCAAGGTCCCGCTGTTCCCGCTCCACACATGGTTGCCGGATGCTCACACCGAGGCACCAACCGCAGGTTCGGTCATTCTGGCCGGCGTCATGTTGAAGCTCGGCACCTACGGCCTGCTGCGCTTCGGCCTGTACCTCTTCCCGGATGTTGTTCGAGACCTGGCGCCGCTGTTCCTGACCCTCGGTGTGATCGGCATTGTCTACGGTGCCGCTGTCGCCACCATGCAAAAGGACCTCAAGCGGCTGGTCGCCTACTCATCGGTGGCGCACATGGGCTTCATCGTGCTCGGCATCTTTGCGCTGAACAGCCAGGGTCTGCAGGGTGCGGTCATCCAGATGATCAACCACGGCATCTCGACCGGCGCGCTGTTCATCCTGGTCGGTTGGATCTACGAACGCCGCCACACCCGTGAGATCTCCGCCCTCGGCGGTCTGCAGAAACCGGCCCCGGTCATGGCCGGAGTGTTCACCCTGGTGATGCTGTCCAGCATCGGCCTCCCCGGTCTCAACGGCTTCGTTGGCGAGTTCCTTGTGCTGCTCGGTGCGTTCTCGTCCGCCCGCTGGTGGGCTGTCGTCGCGGTCGCCGGTGTGATCCTGGCTGCGCTCTACCTGCTGTGGGCATACCAGCGGAGCTTCCACGGTCCGGCCGAAGGCGACAACGCCACCATGGAAGACCTCAGGCTGTCAGAGCTGCTTGGCATCGCCCCGCTCCTGTTTCTGATCGTCTTCCTCGGCATCTACCCCAAGCCGGTGCTCGAACGCATCGAGCCCGCCGTTGACCGCCTGATCGCTCATATCGAGCTGAAGGTCGACGACTACGACGAGGAAGAGCCCGCTCCCACCGATCGTGCTGGCACCAAGGCATTGGTGAACGCCGCAGAGAAGGCCCACGCCTCCCACGGCGAGGGCGATCACTCCGACGAGGATCACTCTGACGGTGAGGATCATTCCGAAGACGAAGAAGCATCTGACGAGAACGAGGAGGCGGGCGAATGAGCTTCCTGGCCCAAACCGCCGTAGATTCCGGCGCTCGTGTGCCGGACGTGGCATGGTCGTTGCTGGCACCGTTCCTGGTGATCGCCGTCGGCGGCATTCTTCTGATCACCCTGACGTCGGTTGTCCCGATGCTGCGGGGCCGTGGCTTTCCCGCCGGTTACACCATCCTCACCGCCATCATCTCGGCTGTCTGGCTGATCCCGGTCTGGAACCGCATCGATGACGACGGCCCGCAGAGCATTGTCGACGGCGCGCTCGCCATCGACCACTTTTCGCTCTTCGTCTGGGGCGTCATCGCCATCTCGGTGGCCATGGTGTCCGCCCTGCTGGACGGCTACCTTCGCCGGGAAAACCTCGACGGGCCAGAGTGGTACCTGCTGGTTTTGATGTCGGCTGCGGGCGGCATGATTCTGGCCGCCGCTCAGGACCTGATCCTCAGCTTCCTCGGCCTGGAAATCCTCTCGATCGCCGTCTACGTGCTGGCGGCACTGCACCTTCGCCGCTCGGACTCACAGGAAGCGGCGTTCAAGTACTTCGTCCTCGGGGCGCTCTCCTCGGCAGTGTTCCTCTACGGCATCGCGCTGGTCTATGGCGCCACCGGGTCAACATCGCTTCCCCAAATCGCCGGGGCCAGGAGCGACAACGCGCTCGGCTTGAACCCGCTCGAAGACTCTTCGCTGATCCTGGTCGGTATCGCAATGATCCTGGTCGGCTTTGCATTCAAGGTTTCGGCGGTGCCGTTCCACATGTGGACCCCCGACGTCTACCAGGGTGCACCAACACCGGTCGTTGCTTTCATGGCCTCAGCGGTGAAAGTTGCGGGCTTCGCCGGCATGGCCCGGGTCTTCTGGGAAGGCTTCGGCTTCTATGCCGATGACTGGCGGCCGGTCCTCATCCTGCTGTCCGCAGCCAGCCTGCTCCTCGGTTCGTTCCTCGCCGTCGTGCAGACCAACGTCAAGCGGATGCTGGCGTACTCGTCCATTGTCCACGCCGGTTTCATGCTCGCCGGCTTCCAGGCCATCGCCGTCGACGATTCGTCGGTCTCGGTGTTGGCGTCGGAGTCCCTGCTGTTCTACATGATCGCCTACACCATCATGGTGGTCGGCTCGTTCGGCATCATGACCCTGGTCGGGCGTGGTGGCGACGGTGGCCACAGCCTCGACGACTACGTCGGGCTTTCCAAGACCCGTCCGGTTCTTGCCGGGCTGATGGCGGTCCTGCTGTTCTCCCAGGCCGGAATCCCGTTCACCTCTGGCTTCCTCGCCAAGTTCCGGGTCATTGCCGCAACCGCCAGCAGTGGATCATACGTGCTGGCCGGCATTGCGATGCTCAGCGCTGTGGTTGCCGCGGTGCTGTACCTGCGGATCGTGGTCTCGATGTTCTTGACATCGGGCCCGGCCGTGGCTCACGCGGTGAGCGACGCGTCGCTTGACGCCGACACCGACGACGCCGATGGCGACGCAGCCGGTGAAGATGCTGCAGCCGGTGATACCGCCGAGGCCGAGCAGCGTCCGCTGCCGTCCGAAGGTCTGGCCATGCCGAGGGCCGCCATGGTCGCACTGTTTGCGTCCGCTATCGCCACCGTCGCCCTCGGTGTTCTACCGATCGGTACCGGTGTGTTGGAGTCGGCCGCCGAAGCACTGTTCTCCCTGAAGTAGCGCTGGCCAACCGGCAGCCGGTGGCGGCGACTATCGCGGCGAGGGACTAGCGACCTAGCCGCCCGAGGCGGCGCTGTCGCCCTCGGGTGATGCGATGGCGTTGTCGTTGGCGTCATCGAGCCAACCGTCAGGGAGCGCAACCACTTGCGGGCCCCGCGTGTGGCCTCTGGCAACCCGCCGGTTCTCATCCGGCAACGCCACGTCCGGTACGCCGGCCAGCAACTCGTCCAGCTGGTCGAGGCTTTCGATCCGGCCGAGGGTGCCGCGCAGCTCTCCGCCGACGGGGTACCCCTTCAGGTACCAGGCGGTGTGCTTGCGGAACTCCCGCACGCCCTTGTAGTCACCGAACCACTCGACGAGCAGTCGAGCGTGTTCGGACATGATCTTCGTGACCTCGGCCGTCGTTGGCGGGTCGGGGATCGGTTGACCGGTGAACGCGGCTGCCAGTTGGCCAAACAGCCACGGTCGTCCGAGGCAGCCACGGCCGATGACAACTCCGTCGCAGCCGGTCTGGTCCATCATGGCGATGGCGTCGGACGCTTCCCAAATGTCACCGTTGCCGAGAACGGGAATGGAAGTGACCGCTTCTTTGAGAGCGGCGATGGTCGACCAGTCGGCCTGGCCGGAGTAGAGCTGGGCCACGGTCCGACCGTGGAGGGCCACCGCGGCCACTCCCTGGTCCTCGGCGATGCGCCCGGCGTCCAGGTAGGTCAGGTGATCGTCGTCGATGCCCACCCGGAACTTTACGGTCACCGGAACGTCTCCGGCGGCGGCCACTGCGGCTGCGACCACCGAGGTGTACAGGTTGCGCTTGAACGGCAGTGCGCCGCCACCGCCGTTGCGGGTGACCTTGCGCACGGGGCAACCAAAGTTCAGGTCGATGTGATCAACCCGTCCTTCTTCGACCAGTTGGGTGACCGCTTGGGCCACGTAGACCGGATCTACCGCCGCAAGCTGCAGGCTCCGGGGAGTCTCGTCGGGGGCGAAGCTGGCGAGCTTGTCCGTCTTCTGGCTGCCCTCACACATGGCGCGGGCCGAGATCATTTCGCTTACGTAGAGGCCCGCGCCGAAGTTGCGGCACAGCCGCCGGAACGGTGCGTTGGTGACGCCAGCCATTGGCGCAAGGACCACCGGGATGTCGACCTTGATCGGCCCGATGAACAGCGGGTCAGCCAGGTTGGCATTCCTCGGCTCGATAGTCGACAAACTCATACCTAAAGGATGCCCGATTTTCGCCTCCGACCGGACGTCGGGGCCCGTAGCGTCACAACACGACGGTGGCCTTGGTTTCGCCTCCCGGACCGGTGGCGACCAGGGTGATCCGGTCTCCGGTAACGCCGCAGAACTTGTGGGAGCCCTCTGGGCCGCCCTTGTGAGTGCCTCCACTGGGCATTGTCAGGATGACCGACTCGACGTGTTCGGTGGACCACTGGGCCTCGAACGGGCCCTGAGTTCGTTCTGGGCAGAGCAATATGCCGCCCGGCCTCTCGCCGATGAACCGCACGATCACCGGGGCCTCAGGCGGGTCCGCGGGCGGGGGAGGGGGTGGCGGTGGTGTCCCGCCCCCGGACCCATCCGATGGATCTGTATCCCCAGGGTCGGGGTCATCGCCGGGTGGATCGGATCCTCCCGGCGGGTCGTTGTCGTCCGACGGGTCTGAGCTGCCAGGTGGGTCGTTGTCGTCCCCTGGGTCTGAGCTGCCGGGCGGGTCGTTGTCGTCTCCTGGGTCGGTGTCATCTGGCGGGTTGGCATCGCCTGGTGGGTCGGTGTCGTCCGAGGAGTCAGGGTCATCATCGGTCGGGGCATCGGTGTCTTCGGGCGGCTCGGTCCCGCCGGGAGCAGTGTCGTCCGCCGCCTGGTCATCCGGAGCGGCAGCAGCCGGTGCTGGAGCCTCCGGCGCTTCTGCCGGGCCGGACCCCGGGTCGGGTGGGGCGATTGCCGGGTCGGTGTCGGCGGTTGGCCCGTCATTCGCGCTCGGGGCCGTCGGGTCCAGCTCCGTCGGTCCGTCGTCGCTGTCGTCCTCATCCCCCTGGGACGGAGACAGGTCGGGCCCGGCAAGGCTGTTGCTCGCCTCGGAGTCAATAGCGACGACCGTGTCATCGTCGCCACCGTTGCCAACGACGAACAGCAGCGCCAGGATCACCGCCACTCCAGCCGACGCAGCCCCGGCCAACAGCGCCTTCTTCGCTGGTCGGCTCAATCCGTCCGCAGCCGATCGAGGCCCGGTGAGAGCATTGCGCAGCGCAGCGCCCCCATCGCGACTCGCCCCATGCGCATCGGCCTCAGCGTCGGTCGGGGCGACGATCATCTTGCGGATTGCGCCTAC
>CAZSTV010000217.1:0-10055 GCA_964609665.1 uncultured Acidimicrobiaceae bacterium | reverse complement strand
AAGCAGGGTGATCAACTTGTCGTCGGCAGCTCAGGCGCCGGTCGACCACAACGCTTTTGCTGGGAAGGTGTCGCTCGACGACAGCTCTGCCTACGCCCAAAGCAAGCTCGGACTGACGATGTGGTCGAATTACCTAGCTCACGAGTACGGCCCCGGCGGTCCAGTGGTCGTCGCCGTCAACCCCGCATCTTTCCTGGGCACGAAGATGGTGAAAGAGGCGTACGGAACCTCCGGAAACGACATCGGAATCGGGGCCTACATCCTCACCCGGGCGGCTCTCTCCGATGAATTCGCTGACGCCTCCGGCCGCTACTTCGACAACGACTCGGGGAACTTTGCGAATCCACACCCTGATGCACTCGACCAACAAAAAAATGCCGCTCTCGTCAGTCTCATCGAGACGACGATCGCCAACTAGCTCGAACGGAACACTAAAAATGACACTGGATCAAACAACCAACCACCTTGATCTCGCTCGCGGTCTCGACCGACCTGAGCGTGAGGCGATGCTCCGGCGTGATCCGTCGGTCGCACAATTCTGGGCCGACAACCGTCAGCTGCTCGTTGACGCATGGGCCGACTGGGAAGCGGCCGAAGGCCCAAGCTCGAGTCTTCTCAACAGCTCGCTCATCGACCCAGCTCTGCGGACTGCTGTGGAGAACGCTTGGGAAGACCCGACGACGGAGTCAGCCGTTGCTGACCTGCTGCACGAGTCTGCTGCGGGAGTCTTCTCGTTCCAGTTCTTCGACCCCGAAAGACTTAACGACTTGCGTGGGTACCTCGAAGAGGTTTGGGACGCAGGCATCCCGCTTCGGCCGCCGTACGGCATCGTGCTGAACCGGCGGGGGGCGATGCTTGATCTCAAATCTGAAGGGAGCCTCGCTGCGCCCGCATTCCAAGATTTTTACCGACTCGTGATGGACACCTACATGCGCCCGATCGCCCGGCTTCTATTTCCGGAGATCGTTGGCTATGACACACAAACGTTCGGATTCTCGATCCACTATCAGCCGTCGACGGACGCCTCGATTCGTCCACACACCGATGCCTCAGCGGTGACGCTCAACATCAATGCGAACCTTCCTGGCGAGGAGTTCACCGGTTCGACCGTCGACTTCTTTGACCCGTCAACGGGTGACACGGTGCCGCTGACGTTCGAGCCCGGTATGGCAATGATCCATGCCGGCAACGTTGCGCATACGGCGCAGCCGATCACGAGCGGTGAGCGCACCAATCTCGTTCTTTGGTTGTTCGGTGAGGGCGGAAGAATCCCAACGCAGTGGGCGCAGGCCAAAACGATCGGTGCGAACGAGCGCTGGACGGTCCCAACCACAACACCCGATACCTACGCCCCGTTCTAGGGCACCCGTCGAAGGCAGCGATCGCATCGAGCAGGGCTCGGCTGCCGATCTGACTGAGATCTTGACAGCAGTTCTGCGGCACCGGTGAGGTCTGGGGTGACTTGGAGGTGTCGAAGGACGACCCTTGTCTCGGTGGTGGCGATTTTGGTGTCGTTCTTCATGCTCATTAGCAGTTCGTCGAGCTCGTTGGTGTCGGTGCATCGCAACCGCAGGAGGTAGTCGTGCGGGCCGGTGAGATGGAGTGCCTCTGTGACTGCTGGCTGGTGCGCGATCCAGTCTTCGACCGCGGAGCGGTCGGCGTCGGCGTCAAGCTGGAGGCCGACGACTGCTTCGAGAGTCCTACCGGTAACGGCAGGGTGCAGCTCGGCCTGATAGCCAGTTATCCATCCCGCTTGTTCGAGTCGCTTGATTCGCTCCGAGGTTGCGCTCCTCGAGAGCGCAATGGCCTCGGCAATGGCAACAACCGGTGCTCGGGCGTCGGCCATCAACTGGCCGATGATCTGCCGGTCAATAGTGTCGATCGAGCCCGTTTCGTCGGTCATGGCGGAACTGTAGCGTCGAGATCCGGTCCATGGTCGGCATTTCGTCGGCGATACTCACTGCATGACTCTCAATGCAGCATCGATCTATAAGCAGTTCTGTGCCCGCACGCTGCCCTTCGAGGACTGGACCCACGAAGCGCACCTCGCCGTCTGTTGGCGCGACCTCCAGGAGCGCAGCCCTGATGAATCGCTGGTCTTCCTTCGTCGGGCGATCCGCTCCTACAACACAACGGTCGGGACGGTGAACTCGGACTCGTCGGGCTATCACGAGACCCTCACGATCTTCTACGTGGCGGTTATCAGCAGCTTGGCCGCCCCATCCCTGGACTTGGTTCTTCGGTCGCCACTTACCGATCGCGGGGTTCCGCTTCGCTTCTGGACCCGAGATCGGCTGTTCAGCGTCGAGGCGCGTCGACGGTGGATCGAACCCGACATCCAAGGTCTCGACTTCGAGGTGCCCGGACAATCGAGCACAGTGAGCGCGACCCGTGCGAGCTTCTCACAGAGCCTGAGGCCCAACGGGGGCCAAGACGTCCACGACGTGCGATGTTGCACGCCTGACCTGACGCGCTTGAACGAAAGATGAGAAGCACTCGTGTACCCCAATGTCGTCAGCGCATTCTTGCGCTGGGCCCTACTCCGCGCCGCTCTCGCTCGTGGCTGGTGGACCGCTACTGCGGTCTACCTCGTAGTCGTGGCCGACTTGTCCTCGTCTCAACTCATCCTCATCGGTGTCTTCCAGGGGCTAACGGTGGTGATCGCCGAAGTCCCCGCAGGGGTCGTTGCCGATGCGGTCAGCCGCCGACTTGCGCTCGTGCTCTCGCATGTCGTCATGGGCGCAGGGATGACGGCCACTGGCTTTGTGACGACGTATGAGCTTCTCGTCATCTCGAACTGCCTATGGGGCCTGGGCTGGGCCCTTTCCAGTGGTGCAGACGTCGCCTGGATTACAGATGAGCTCGACCGGCCCGAGCTGATCGATCGCGTTCTCACGGCCCAGGCCCGCTGGGGACTGGTCGGCACGATGGCCGGGATCGTGGTCTTCGGTCTTCTTGCGGGTTTAGCGACACTACCTGTAGCGATTGTGATCGCCGGGCTCGGCATGGTCGGACTCGGTGCCTTCGTCGCACGGTGGCCTGAGACCCGCTTTGCCTCGGTCGACCGTCGCCGTCAGTGGGCCGAGTCGAGGGCGATCCTGCTTGAGGGCATTCGACTGGCCCGTGCCGACCGGGTCATCCTCGTCATGCTGGCCGCGACATTCATCGTCAACGGCGCAGCCGTTGGGTTCGGACGGCTACTCGCTCAGGGCCTGATCTCGCTAGGCCTGCCCACAGACCCCAATCCGGTCGTCTGGTTCGCGGGCATCGCCCTCGCTGCTGCGACTCTCGGCGCAGTCTCGTTGCAGGTCGTTGAAAGACGCATCGATGGCAGCGGTGTCGCCCGACGGGTCTACGTTGCATCGTGCATAGTCGGTGTGGCAGGCCTCGTCGGATCCCGACGCCGTGCTGGCGGTCGACGTCGGCAACAACACCTACAGCTTCGGCCGCTACTTCGAGGTCGATCGCCACACGGTCCTAATGTCGGGGTACCTCGGTTCGATCGGGTTCGGATTCCCGGCGGCCATGGGCGCCTGGGCGGCCAGGACCGGCCGTCAGATCGTGAGCGTCTCCGGTGACGGCGGGTTCGGGCAGTACGCCATGGAGCTCACCACCGCGGTGAAGTATGGAATGAACATCACCCACGTCCTCGTCGACAACGGCGAGTTGGGCAAGATCTCCAAGGAGCAGCGATCGGCCGATCTCGATGTCTGGCAGACATCGCTCCACAACCCGGACTTCGCCAGGTTCGCAGAGAACTGCGGCGCCCGTGGGTTTCGGGTCGAGCGGTTCGAACAGCTCGCCGATGCGCTAAGCGAAGCCCTGGCCTACGACGGACCGGCGGTGGTCGATATCGTCGCCGATTCGGCGTTTGTCTGAGCGGGGATCAGGTCGGGGTGGACCGGAGCGGAGCTCGGCATCAGGTGTTCGTTTCGTCGCCGTCAAATCGCGCCACCAGGAGGTCGATGAGTTCGTCCTCGATGGGGCGCCGCATGATGAGGGACTGATGGAGCAGCGGACCGGCGAGAGAGACCGTTGTGGCGGCGCAGTCAAGATCGGCCGCGAGCGTGCCGGCCTCGCTGGCCGCTTGCAGGACGTCGGTGATTGGTTGCACCAGCCCGCTGATGAAGCGTTGCTGGGCCTCGACGAAGTCCTCATCTCGGGAGGCCAGGTCGACGAGACCAGCGAAGATGGGATGGATCGGCCGCACCTGAAGCCGGCGCTGGAGGTTCGCCAGCGTCTGGCGGATGTCGGCCATCACGTCACCAGTGGTCGATGCCTCGTAGCTCGGTGCGATGATCGTGTCGATCGTGGCCAGGAGCAGGCTGGCCTGGTCGGGCCACTGCCGGTAGATCGTCGTGCGAGCCACGCCTGTCTGCTCGGCGATCCGGCTCGCCGTCACCTCGCGGGCACCACCTTCGACGAGAAGTTCGATGGCGGCGTCCAAGATCACCTGCCGAACTCGCGTCGTTCGAGGGTTCTCCCGCTTCGCTCGTCTCTCGTCTGTTTCCTTGTCAGTAGAAGTCACTCGCTCCGACCATGAGCTTGGCGATCAGAGCAACGATACTGGGAGTGACGGGTTTAACCGGCGACGGGACGCCGGGTGGTTTGACGGGTCGCTCAGCACGGCATGCCGGCGCGGTGGCCCTAACTGTCCGGCAACCGCCCCCAGAACGAGCCCATGGTCGTCAGCTCGTCAGGCGAAAAGTGCTCCAGAAAGAGCTCACGGACCAGGGCGCTGTGTTGGCGGGCCGCCTGTTTGAAGTGCTGGCTGCCCTTCTCGGTCAGGACAGCGTAGGCCCCTCGTCGGTCCTCTTCGGCTCCGGCCCGTTCTACCAGGCCCGCACCTTCCAGCCGGTCGATCAGCCGGCTCGTCCCGCTGTGGCTCAGGATGCTCTGCGCCGCCAGCGCCTGGATGCGGAGCCGTCGGTCGTCTTCGCTGAAGAGTCGGAGCAGTACCTCATACTCAGCGTGGCTGAGGCCAGCGTTGCGTCGGAGGTTCTCTTCCAGTCGTTTCAAGATCCGCGCCTGGGTAGAGAGAAACCCTCCCCAGGCTGCGGCCTCCGTGTTGGTGAAGAACTCGTCCAAGGCTCCGAGCTTTGTCAGCGCTCCCTCAGCCGTCAAGTGTTTGCTAATACGGGAGTATATATGTGTGCGCACGCATATACTTGACCCTGGTCGGGCCGATCGTCGGCGTGCCGTGCCAAGAACCGAGGTAGCTGTGACCGAACACTCAAAGCGCCAGATCCCGCTGTGGGTCAATGTGATGCAGGCGGTGCTCATCCTGATCATGGTTGTGCAGGTGTATGAGCATTTCTTCAATCACGATGCGATCGCCGCCGCGGGCTGGGAGACGGAAGGCGATGCGGCGCTCAACCTCATCTACGAGATGGGCTCAAGGCTTGCGGTCATGGTCGTCGCCTCGATCTTCGTCATGATCACCCAGAACCCGAGACAGTACCTGGTCGTTCTGATCATGAACGTCGTTCGCGAGTCCATGGAAGGGGTCATCGATCCGCTGTTCCCGGTCGCCGATGCCCCCGCTCCACCGTTGACTGACTTCCTCATCCACGTGGTGATCGTCGCCATCGAGATCGCCGCCCTCGTCACTGTTGCCAGGATTGTCAGGCGAGGAGAAGAACCACCAAAGGTCGCCATGGCGTAGAGCTGCCGGCCGATCTGCGGCCCGACACCGCTCATCCGGAACAGCGGAGAAGCTTTGCTGCCGGATTTTCGTCGGCGCCATGGATCTGATCAGTGCCGAATTCGGGATTCCGATGTGCAATGCCTGCAAGTTCTAGCGGCTATGGCAGATTGTGATAAGAGTGGTCGGCATGAGTGACACGTATGACTTGCCGAACGCCTCCGCTGATCTGACGGGTCAGGTGGCGCTGGTCACCGGGGCCACTGCCGGTTTGGGCGATCGATTCGCCCGGACCCTGGCCGCGTCTGGAGCCCGTGTCGTTGCCACCGGGCGACGATACGAACGGCTCGAAGCCCTCGCGGCTGAGATTACGGCGGCCGGCGGAGAGTGCGCGCCCGTCCAGCTCGACATGAATGACGCCGACCAGATCGTCGCCGCCGTTGACCGGGCCGAGGAGGTGTTCGGTCCGGTCGACACGCTCATCAACAACGCGGGAATCCCCGATGCCCAGCGAGCTCACAAAATGTCGGTCGAGCTGATCGACAATGTCATCGGCACCAACCTCCGGGGGCCGTACATCCTGTCCTGCGAGGTGGCCCGTCGGTTGATTGACGCCAAGCAGCCGGGCCGTATGGTCAACATCGCCTCGATGTCGGCCTTCCACTACGACGGCGTGGGCGCCGCCCTCTATTCCACCACCAAGGCCGCGGTGAACCGGATGACGGAAGCTCTGGCCGTCGAGTGGTCTCGCAACCGGATCAACGTGAACGGCATCGCTCCGGGGGCCTTCCAGTCCGAGATGATGGACGGCATGGTCGACCGGATCGGCGACTTCTCCCCGAATCTGCCCCGCAAGCGGATCTGCGACCCGGCCCTGCTCGACAGCACACTCATCTACCTGTGTAGCCCCGCGTCCGAGGCGGTGACTGGCACGGTCATCAAAGTCGACGACGGGCAGGGGTCTCGCTGATTTCCTCATGAAAGCTTGGTCTTGGAGCCAAGGTGCGCCCAGACTGAGGCGGTGAGCTCTCAAGTGCCCCGCACACTGGACCAGGTACGAGAAACGATCGGGTCGATGCCGTTCGTCCAGGCCGTTGGCCTTCAGATCGAGTCTGCTGACGATGGCGTGGCCGTGGTCTCAATACCTCTGTCAGAAGTCGTGACCTACGACGGCGCAGCGTTCGCCGCTATCGCCATTGGTCTGGTCGCCGACGTCGCTGCCGGTGCCGCGACCCTGCGGACCCTGCCCGTTGACGAGATGGCGCTGACCGCCGCTGTCGACTCCACAATGACGGCCTCGACCAAGGGTGATCGGCTTTCGGCACGGGCTCAGCTGCGCGAACGCGATGAGACCCGGTTGATCTTTGACGCCATTGTCGAGGTTTCGAGCCTCCGCGGTGAGCCAAGGGAGTGCGGCAGGGGTGTGGTGACCATGCGAGTAGCCAGGCCGAACTGACCGACACGGCCGCTCATCGCGCTAGGGGCAACGGCTTCCGGCGTTGTCGCCTCCTGGACGGTCGGTGAGGGCATCGATCTGGTACGCAAGGTGCGCGGCCGCATGATCGGCGTGGTGCAAGAAGACGGCCTGCTCGGTCGTGAGTGGTGTGTTCGATAGATGTCGATGAGCGCTCATGACACCGTCGAGTGACGTTCGTAGCTCCTCTTCGGATCCGATCAGCCTGTCCCGCAGCGTTCCGGCACGGCTGACGCTGAGCCTGAGGACCTTCCGAGTCTCTAGCTGGATCTCTACCTGGCGGGCGAGCGAAGTAAGAACGTCGATCTGTGCCTGGTCGAACTCCCGTTGTGTGCGGTCGATCACGCAGAAGGTGCCGAGGGCATGGTCGGTGGACGCTCGGATCGGGACACCGGCGTATGAGCGGATGCCTTCGGGCGTGTCCACTAGCGGGTTGTCGTGAAAGCGTTCGTCCTGGGTTGCGTCTTCGACGATCAGTGGTTCATCTGCAGCGATTGCGTGTGCACAAAACGCGATGTCGCGATGGGTCTCCGTTAGCGGGAGTCCTTGGGACGACTTGAACCACTGCCGGTCAGCATCGACCAGGCTGACGAGAGAGATTGGGGTTCCTACGACGGAGGTCGCAAGGCGGGTGAGGTTGTCGAAAGCAGGCTCGGCAGGGGTGTCGAGCACTCCGTAGCTGTCGAGTACCTCAAGGCGTTTCGCCTCGTCCTTGGTAGGCGCAGCTGCGATCACGTCAGAACCCCGCGGTGTGGCAACGCCAAAAGGCTGGCAGCTGACCAGGACAGGCCTCTCGCGCAAACAGTCATGGGTCTTACTCGGAAGAAGGGACCGAATTCTTTAGCAGACTCCGGGACTCGGAGTCGGTGGCTAGGAGCCGACAGCGATCGGGTGGAGTTCGTTCACGAACTCCTGGCCCGACAGGGCGGCGATCGAGGCCATCACCTCGTCGGTGAGCGCCTGTCGACTCTCACGACCGTGGCGGAGGCCCAGCAGCGGCGGACGTCCAATCGGGGCACCGAACCGAATCGTGATCGGGGTGCGGAGCGGTACTCGGCCGCCCGGTGGCAGCGCCTCGGCCGTCCCGATGAGTCCGGCGGGCACGATGGGTGCACCGGTCTTCAGCGCGAGGTGGGCGGCACCGGTGTGGCCACGGTGCAGTCGACCGTCGCGGGAGCGGGTGCCCTCGGGGAAGATCCCGACGACCTCGCCGTCGTCGATCCGCCGCTGGGCGGCCCGAAGACTGGTCGCCACCCCTTTGCCGGAGCGGTCGACCGGAATCATGCCGGTTGCCGGCAACAGCCGTCTGGTCAGTGGCGAGTCCATGTACTCGGCCTTGCCGAGGAAGCTCACCGGACGCTCAAGCCCGTACATGAGGAGCATGGAGTCGATGAACGAGAGATGGTTGGCGGCGATGATCACGCCGCCGTGATCCGGGATGTTCTCCTCGCCTTCGATCGTGACATCGAGCCACCAATCTCGGAACGGGCCGGTCATCACACCGGCAAACCGGTTGAAACGCTCTCGCCGCCTCCGGTCGTCCCTCGACGTGGAGAGAGACGACCGGTTGCGGTACAGAGGCGGATCGAACGCTGACGGCATCGTTGGCATCAGCAGTCCATCCGCAAGGAGAGGACCAGTTGGTAGCGATTGAGCCGCTCGGTGGGTCGGGCGAACACGGTTTCGAGCAACCCGGCGAACGGGCTCGTCACCGGGGTGCGACTACCGGCGTTGGTGACGTAGCCGACGACCTGGCCTCGGCTGATGGCGGTGCCGATCCGGTCGATGGTCGTTGCCGGTTCGAAACTGCCTGCGCCCGGAGCGACGACGAGACGGGTCGGCGCTTCGAGCATTTCACCGTCGGCGGCCCGACGGGGAGTCCCGGAAGCTTCGAGCGATGTCGGCGTGCGTGGCATGTAGTTAACGTACGGGTCTGGCATTGCGGCATCGTCTCGGGACCATGAACGGTGTGTTTCCAACTCCTCAAACCGAGATCACTCGGGAGGCTACGGCGACCGTCCGCTCCGTGCCCGGCGGATCGTTAGAGTCGTTCGCCGGGCAGTGCAATCGCTTGGCCGAACCAGGCGGTGAGTTGTGCCTCGTCGAGGTCGTCGTGTTCGAGGATGTCGAGGTAACGGACGTCGGGGTGTTTTGATGACTTCGGTGGCTCGGGGTCGAGTGATGATCCGTTGTGGAACGCGATCTGGACCTTCTTTGTGAAGCACCGAAACGAAACGAAGACGGTGTCAGCATCGACGCCGTACAAGGGCTGGTTCCAGCGGACCTTCCGGTAGACGTCGGGCATTGTGTCGACGATGAGTTGGTCGATACGTTCGCCGAGGTCGCGCTTCCAGCCTGGCATGTTGTCGATGTAGTACCGGACGGGCTCGTCGCCGTCACCCTTGGGCACCTGTGGGTTGTCGCCAGACAACAGTTTCACTTCGGCAGGCGGCTTCCATTCGCTCATGTAAGTAGATCCTGGCGCGCTGAGCGTCAGTTGTCGATGATGTCGGTTCGTGGGGCGGCCCTGAGGACCGCGAGGTAATGACGGCCGATGCGGTCTTCGAGTCTGCTCCTGACCCGTTCGGCCACAGCATCGAGTAGCGGCTCTCGGATTTCGCGGCCGAGCCGCCGGTAGGGCGAGAGCGATCGAAGGTGATCGGCGATGCCATCGCCGTCGAACCACTGCACGGCGGGGTACCAGCGCACGATGGTGGCCCCGAAGTAGCCGTCGACGTCTTCGTTCGGTGATCCCCAGCCGGTCGAGGTGGCTCGGACTTCGTTCTCCGTCGGTGGATGGCCCCATTGCGGATTGTCAGGGGCGTAGCGCTGGTGGAGATCTGCGGTTTCCGCGTAGATCTCGGGTTCGTCGGTGGGTCGGACCACGACATTGCCGAGGATGGCCATCCAGCGACCCGGCTTGAGGACCTCGTGGGC
>CAZSTV010000216.1:0-10061 GCA_964609665.1 uncultured Acidimicrobiaceae bacterium | reverse complement strand
ACGCGCGCTTTCCCGCTTGTTCCCAGGGGGCTCTACAGGGACGGCGTTTGAAGTGATTTGAGGGCGTGGTGCGGCGGGGTTCATCAACTCTGCTTGTGGCTCTTCGTGTAAATGTGGTTTGTTCGTCATGGCTGTACATCCATGACGAACCTGATCGGCGGAAATGTCGGCGGTGTGAGGACTAGATATCAGGACGTGGATACGAGGACTAGGGGCCAGACCCCTCTGTCGCCTGCTGATAGAAGTCGTAGCTGGCGGCCATCTCCGCCGCGACAACAACGTCGCCAGCGGCAAGGAGGCGGTCGGCCCAGTCCTCGGCGTCTTCGGCACCGGGGGCTGACCCCATGATCCGCTGATGGAGCGCCCGTGCTCGATCTCGTCGAGATTCGATCGATGCGTAGAAGCTGTGGGCGACGTCGGGCGGCGTTGCCTCACCGCTGTCCAGCAACCCCACCCAGTAGGCCAATCCCTCGCCATCGGGCTCGCGTTCCAGCAGGATCCGGTAGAGGCCGCTGACGTAGGACTCGTTGGACCCCGACGCTGCGGCGTACTCCTCGGACCCGTAGAAATAGGTTCCAAGATCCTGGAGCGTCAAACCGGAGCCGATCTCTTGCATCCAGTACGTCCGCCCCTCATCGTCTGGCGCCCGACCGAGGACGTCGGTGTACATGCGGTCCAGCGTGTCGCCTGCCCAAAACTCCGACGTCGCCAGTGCGGCGGTCAGATCGAGACGACCCGAACCCTGCTCAAGCTCGGTGACCTGAAGGTCCGCTTCGAGCGGCGTTGCCGTCCGACCCAGGAACAGCTCATGTATCCGTTCGACGAACGCGGCATCCGGTCCGTCGACGAATTCCGGGCGATAGAGGGTGCCAACGTTTGCAAGGTCGACGGTGTTTCCTGCCGCCGCATTGGTGGAGACGGGGAACACCAGTCGGGCGCCGCCAAAGGGCCACAGCTGCCCACTGGTGTCGAGCACCCAACCGCCGGGCCCAGGACCAGCAGCGGCGACCGCCACGACGGCCCGCAGTGGCGTCACCCTGGTGGACGGCGCACCACCGAAGCCGTGAAGTCTGCCGGTCTGGTCGAGCACCCAGCCCCGTGGCTCGCCGTCATGTTGGGGGTCAATATCAACATCGATCGCTTTGACTCCGGGGGCGGCGGCCGTCTCCGACGCTGTCGCAGCGGCGCCCCCGACCGCGTGAAGTACACCGCCCTCGTCGATCACATAGCCGCGCCCATCGTCGCCCACCGAGGCGGCGATCGCCCCGGTGACGCCACCGCTCGCCGAAAGGTTTCCGGCGCCACCAAACCCGTGCAGCGTGCCTCCACCATCCAGAACCCAGCCGCTTTGCCCATCGCTGCGGACCGCAATGTCGACCGCCCCGGAGATCGCGCCGATGCCACCTGCTGCCGGGGCAGCACCGTAGGCAACGACCGAGCCGGCGCTGGTCAACAGGTATCCCCCATCGAGGTTGCCGTCAACGGCGATCGCCGTCTCACCGCCGGAGAGGCCCGCCGGGGCCTGGGGCCACGGCGACGCGGTACCTGCGGGACGAACGCCGCCGAGCCCGTCCGCGGTGACGAAGCCAGGCCCGTGGCTGTGGGCCTGCCAGTTGGCGAACGTGTACGGCAGAGCAACATCTCGTCTGGCGACCAGGGCCGCTGGAAGGTCATTGACCAGGTCCGCACCGTGGCCGCCCGGGCAGCTCGTCACACCCAGATCCCGGTGACCGACAATGGTCGGAAGGTAGTGCCAGGAGTCGCCAGCCAGCCGCAACGGTGGGCTGCTGGCCCGGTTTCGCAGCCAGGTCATGCCTCCGGGGTCGACGCCGTGGATGCCAAGCTTCCAGTGAGCGACCGCCTCCACCGCTGCCTCGGCGGCCGTGGAGACATCGGCTGACGTCGGCCGAGCGCCAGGATGATGTTGACCGAGGAGAGCCACCCCGACCGTCGAGGTGTTGAACCCTCGAGCGTGGCCGCCTACGACCGCCTCGGAGATGCTGCCCGTCCGGGCCTCCCAGATCCGACCGAAACGGTCGACGACGAAGTTGTAGCCAATATCGCACCAACCGTTGATGACAACGTGGCTGTAGTGGATGGCCCGCATCAGGTCGACAACGTCTTCCTCTGCGTAGCTGTTGTCGGTGACGGTGTGATGTATCACCACGGCCGACAGATGGTCGGCTACCGACGGTCCCTCATCGCAAGACTCGTTCGCATAATCCCAACTGAACGTGGCCCACTGATCCCGAGCGATGATTGGCGGCGAGGCCACCAGAGCCGCCGTGCCGTCACCGATAACGGCTCCGGCCGGATTCGGCGGCTGGTCCGACGAGACCGACCCGATGAACGTGACGTCAAACGATGATGTGTCGCCACCGATGACGACAAACTCGAGCGTTGCCGCAGATGCCGAGAGGACCACAGGTGTCGCTACCGCCAGAGACCCGCTCGACGCGCCCTCTTCACCGGGGAGACCGTCCGGGGCCTCATCGGCACCAGTCGACAGTGTTAGCCAATCGGTCCAGGCGTCATCAACCTCGGTCCGGTAGGCGAGGTGGCGTTCGCCAACACCGTGGACGACGAAGCTTCGTGCCCCCTCGGCAACGGCGATGGCGCCGCCAACGGTTTCAGCACCCGCCGCCAGCATCTCAACCCCACCGCCGTGCTGATGGTCGTGCCCACCAGTGTCATCGCCCTCGCTGAAGTCGCCGGCGAGGTCAACCTCGACTGACATGGGCACTGTTCGACCGGGGCTGAGCGCCACGCCGACCGTTGCAGCGGGCGGTCGTCCGGCCGCTGACTCTCCGTATGGCTGACTACCGAGCGCCGGGAGATCGATGCGGTCCGACGGGGACTCGGCATAGGGCCACAGCGCGACAAAGCTGAGCACTGCTGCTAGCAGCAGTAGCACGGAAAGCCATCGGCGAACCGACGGGGCGGCGGAGCCCATCGAACTGCTGATAGTCGAAACGTAGCCCGAAACGGGCCACCAGGTGCGGCAATCTAGGCGCTATTGCCCGCTCGATTTCATGACAATATCGGGGCCGCGAACGTTGCCATATCGGTGGCCATCAAGCCGCATTCTGGGGCCGCCATGTTGCGGCGGATAGGTCGAGACCTACCCCTTGTCGCCGGCGGAGGTTGAGAGCTGCGGCTGACAGAGTCCGTCGAGTTCCGCCACTTTGATCAGGTCACGATTGGCGTAGGTGACCTCGTTGTCAGGGTCGACGTTAAGCCGATACTCGCGGAAGCTCATCTCCAGTGCATCAAAGGCCAGAAGCCGCCCGCGAAGTGAGTCTCCGAGGTCCAGCAGCACCTTGATTGCCTCGAGCGCCTGGATGGAACCGACAATGCCGGGCAGCACACCGAGCACGCCCGCCTCAGAACAGCTTGGCGCCAGTTCGGGTGGCGGCGGTTCTGGCAAGAGGTCTCGATAGGTCGGCCCACTCATTGGATCGAATACGGTGATCTGCCCTTCGAACCGGAAGATCGATCCGTGCACCACCGGGATGCCGAGCTTCACCGATGCATCGTTGAGGAGGTAGCGGCTGGGGAAGTTGTCGGCCCCATCGATCACCACGTCGAACCCGGAGAGGATCTCCATGATGTTGTCCGCGCCGAGCCGAGTGTCGAACGTCTTCACGTCGATATCGGGATTCATGGCCTCGATGGTCATGCGGGCGGAGTCAACCTTGCGCTCGCCGACGCGGTCCATGTTGTGGAGAATCTGTCGCTGCAGGTTCGATTCGTCGACGACATCCATGTCGATGATGCCGAGCGTGCCGACGCCGGCTGCGGCAAGGTACAGGGCAGCGGGAGACCCAAGGCCACCAGCACCGAGCAGGAGCACCTTGGCGTCCAACAGCTTCTGCTGGCCATCCTCCCCGATCTCGGGCAGGAGAATGTGTCTGCTGTAGCGGTTGCGCTGGTCGGCGTCGAGTGTCTTTGGCGTCACCCAGCTTCGACCCTCGTCCTTCCAACGGTTGAAACCTCCATCCATGGAGATCACGTTGGTGTAGCCGAGGTCCGCAAGCGTCTTGGCTGCGAAGGCGGAACGCACACCGCCGGCGCACATCACTACAAGCTCGGTTTCCTTGTCGGGAAGCCGAGCTTCAACCTGGGCTTCGAGGTTGCCTCGGACGATCAGTACCGACCCGGGAACAACGCCCTGTGCTGTCTCGTCGGGCTCTCGGACGTCAAGCAGCGTTGCTCCCTTGGCAACCGCCGCCTCCGCCCCTGCGGGGTCGGTTTCGGCAATGGCGGACTTCGTGCTTGCCAGCAGTTCTCTGAAGCTTGTCATGTCCTACCTATCGAGAGTGGAGCGATGAAATCATCGACCGTCGGTAAAACCCTACCTGTCTGGTCGACAATTAAGCCAACCGCTGAATCGGGGCCGATATTCCCTCGTCGGCGCCGGCGGTCCTCACCCGAGCATCCGGGGCAGCACCTCGCTGATCGAGCCGGTCACCACCACGTCTGCGATGTCGTCCATCTCGGTGGGGCTGCCGTTGACGATGATGACCTTGGCCCCTGCACCCTTGGCGATCGGCACCACCCTGGCGATCGGAAAGACCGCAAGCGTCGACCCAATCGCCAGCAGCAAGTCGCAGCTGTCGGCGGCGTCATAGGACCGCTCGATGTCTTCGACCACAAGGTTTTGACCAAAGCTGATGGTGGCCGACTTCAGGATGCCACCACATTCGGGACAGGCCGGGTCATGGTCGCCCTGACGGACACGGTCGAGCGCAACTTGCATCGGCGCTCGGTAGTCGCACGCCATGCAGACCACCTCACGAATGCTCCCGTGCACCTCGACGATCTTGTCGTGGTCACTGCCCGCGTCGTGATGCAGCCCGTCGATGTTCTGAGTGATCAGCAGGTGCAGCTTGCGGCGCTCCTCCAACCGAAGCAGCGCAAGGTGACCGGGGTTCGGCTCGGCGCCCCACACCGGGCTGTCGAGGCGACCCATCCACGCTCGCTTGCGAACCTCGGGGTCGGCCATGTAGTTCTGGATGGTCGCAGACTTCTCTGCGCCCGGGTTCTTCGTCCAGACCCCTTGCGGGCCCCTGAAGTCCGGGATTCGCGAATCGGTTGAGATGCCGGCGCCGGTCAACACCGTCACGCGCTCCGCAGCGTCGATGAGCGTTGCCGCCTCGGCGATCGACCGATCGAGGGCCTCGGTTTCCTGGTCACCTGTCGTCACCGTGGTGACGCTAGCCCGCACAGCGGGCAATCACCGCACCGATCGACCAGCCAGATTGCGGTTGCAGCGGTATACACTCGTCTCCACATACAAGCCCCTAGCCATCAACGTCTACGGACCGTCCACGGTCCGTCAACCGATGCATAGGAGCAAGACATGAGTTTTGAGCAACCACACCGAGACTCCGGTGAGCACCGCCAACCCCAGAAGGCGGCTGGTAGTCCGCCTGTTCAATCAAACGGCGCCCCCGGCGTCACCGCCGGTCCCCCGCCCCGGTCGGCCAAGCGGTCAGCGCCAATCTTTCCCGAAGACATGGTCCGGGTGACCGCCTGGGTGGATCCCGTGCTCGACAACCTCGGCCACGATCCCCGGTCGGGGTATGTGGAGCGTTACTGGCTCTGCATCCTCGGCCCGTCATGTCTGTTGCTGCTGCGGCGCCTCGCTGCAGAGTTGGAACAACAGCCGGATGGGTTTGATCTGGACACGGTGCAGTGGGCAACTGAACTTGGCCTTGGCATGAAAGGCGGTCGCAACGGGCCGTTCTGGCGTTCGATCGAGCGGGCGTGTCGCTTTGGTACAGCGCAACGCAACGGGTCGCTGCTTGCGGTACATCGTCGTCTGCCGCCGCTTACGGCCCGCCAAATCGAGCGGCTCCCGGCTGCGCTGCAACTGTCACACAAAGCGTGGGCGGACGCCCGGTTGGCCACACCGACCCGGACGACAATGACCAAGTGGTCACCGCGCCGTGACGGGGTCGACGAGGCCGAGCGCAGTTGGGATGACGCTGCTTAGAACGCGCCGTCGCTCTTGAGTACCGCCGGGATGGTCCGTGCGAGAATCGACAGGTCCACCAGTAGCGACCAGTTGTGCACGTAGTACAGATCCAGCCTGGTGTACTCGGCGAAGGACGTGCCGCTGCGGCCGGACACCTGCCACATACCGGTGATGCCCGGCTTGACCTGCAACCGTGCGTACAGCTCAGGGTCCCATTCGGCCATCTCGGCCTGCAGTGCAGGACGAGGGCCGACCAGGCTCATCTCGTTGCGCAGAACGTTGATCAGCTGCGGCAACTCATCGAGCGATGTCTTGCGGAGGAACTCCCCGACACGGGTGACCCGGGGGTCGGACTTCATCTTGAACAGAGGTCCGGCCCCTTCGTTTTCCTCTTCCAGGTCCTTGAGCAGCTCCTCGGCGTTGACCACCATCGAGCGGAACTTCAGAACGTCGAACGGCTCGCCGTCGCGCCCTACCCGTTCCTGGCGGAAGAAGACCGGGCCGGGCGAGGAAAAGCGGACCGCCACCGCAATGCCAACGAAGACTGGGGCGAGGAAGAACAGAGCTGTCGCGGTGATCGACAGGTCGAACAACCGCTTCGCACGGCCCCGCCAACCGCCTCGAGGCCGTGGGGCAATCCATGTTGCGACACTTGGCCCGAGGTTCCTGGTAGCGAGACGATCGGTCGAGATGTCAGAAAGGGTCGAGGCGAGGTCGACGTACAACCCGGCTTCGAGCAGCCCTCGCACCAAGCTGTTGGCGCCGGGCCCATCCAGCGATGACTCGACCACCACCACTCCCCTGGCATCAACCTGCCGTGCCAGCCCGACAGCTCGCGTCAGCAGTTCGTCAGCGCCCACGCAGTCGTCGGGATCCAGGTGGTCGACGATCGTGTGCGGGCTGTTCTTGTCGTCCTCGATGGCGCCTCGCAGCGCGCTCCCATCGACCTGATTGGCGACGAGGATCGACGCCCAAAGGCCCTGGCCTGCGCTGCGCCGCTTGGCGAACCACATTCGCAGCACTTCCCGCTCGGCCCCGACTATTGCGGCGGTGGCGCCCAACATGACGAGAGCGGCTCGGAGGTCGATGTTGATGTCAAAGACGTAGGCGAGGCCTGCAAGCAGCAGTACCGAACGGACGCAGCTTCGCCCAATCCTGGAAAACTCCTCGGTCCGATCGGTCACCAGTCGGGAGTTGTACAAACCGAATGTGACCATCCACGTCCACACCATCAGGGCGTAGATCGTGTAGACGAACAGCGATGGCGCCATGCCGGCGGAGATCCACTGGGCGACAGCGACGGCGAGGCAAAGAGCAGCGATGTCGGAGACGACCACCAAGGCGCGCCGTTGCAACGCTCGCGACCTCGATCGAGGCTTTTCTGATTCGGTTCTGATCTCTGTTGTCGCCGACATCTCACATCTCAGATCGGATTTAGCCCGGTCAGATCGGATCTGGCCCGGTCCAGGTATCTTCGGACGCCAAACGGCCGACCCTTAGCGACAAGGGTCGGCCGTTCGGACCATCTGAGGTGGCGGGAATCAGCCCGGCACGACTACCAGTTCTTCAGCGTGTCGATCAACACCCGGACACCGAAGCCGGTGCCGCCCTTGACGATGATTCCACGGTCGGAGTCAGAAAGGGCCGAGAGACCCAGATCGATGTGGGCCCAGGCCCGCTTGTCGGTGAACTCCTTGAGGAACAGACCGGCAACGAGCGCGCCGCCGTAAGGACCGGAGCCGATGTTCTTGAGGTCTGCAACGGTGGAGTCGAGCTGCGGCCGGTACTCGGGCGGCAAGGGGAGCCGCCACATCTTTTCGCCGGTGCGGTCGGATGCGGCCTCAATCCGGCCTGCCAACTTGTCGTCGGTGGCCATCAACGCTGCGTATCCGGTTCCGAGCGCCGCTGAGGCCGACCCGGTGAGGGTTGCAATGTCGATGATGGCGTCCGGCTCAGCCTCGGCTGCCAGCGACAGCGCATCGGCCAGGACAAGACGACCTTCGGCATCGGTGTTGAGCACTTCGACGGTCTTGCCGTTGCGAGCAGTGAACACGTCACCGGGACGCTGGGCGTTTCCGCCAGTCATGTTGTCGGTCAGCGGGATGTAACCCGTCACCGCCACACCGACGTTGGCCGCAGACAGCGCGGTCATGGCGGCCAGCACCGCGGCGCCACCTGCCATGTCGATCTTCATGGTCATCATGCCAGCGGTGGTCTTCAGCGACAGACCACCGGAGTCGAACGTGATGCCCTTGCCGACAAGCGCGACCTTACCCTTGGGCTCACGGTTTTTCGGCTTGTAAGTGAGTGTGAGGAAACGGGCGGGGTTCTCCGAACCCTGGTTGACGGCGAGGACGCCGCCGAGGCGCTCCGCTTCGATGCGTTCCTGATCCCACACCGAGACCCGGACGCCGGTTCCCGACGCGGCCTTCTTCGCTTTGGCAACGAAGACCTCCGGGGTGAGCGAGCCGCCGGGCTCGTTCCCGAGGTCACGGGCCAACTCGACCGCGTCGACTACGGCATTGGCGGTGGCTAGCACCGACCGGAGGTTGCGGCCGGAGGCGACCATGGTCACCTTCTTAAGCTTGACCGGCGTCTTCTCCTTGTAGGCCGTGTAGCGGTATGAGGCCAGGCGCATTCCTTCGGTCGCTGCGGTGAGGGCGTCGGCGGCGTCAACCTTGCCAACGCCTGCGCCCATGGTGCACGCAACGTTCTGGTGGCGGGAGACCGCTTTCGCGTACGCTGCGGCGGCCTGGCGAATCCGGTCTGCGGTCAGCTCGGCGTTCGGACCAAGTCCGACGAGCACTTCGGCCGGTCCGTTGCCGGTTCCGGCAATGAACAGCGTCTGTCCTGCCTTGCCTTCAAAGCCTTGCAGCTTTGCCGCCTTCTTTTGGGCGGCCGGCAACTTGGCGACGGCATTGGTGGTGGTCGGGACATCTATCGCTGTGACGCCCTTCGGCGCCGAGGATGCGAGGGTTACGGTAGGCATGGCACCCAAGCCTATTGGCCTGCCCGGCTACTTTGGGTTTGGCAGCTGCTGAACGGTGGTGACGGCGGACTCGAAGAGGTCACCCATCGTCGCCACTCGCTCGAGCACCGTTTCGGCAAGGAAGCTCATCGGGCCACCGTCGGCACCGTCGGCGACCTCATCCCACGTCACCGGCGTCGACACCGTCGGCGTTGGTCTGGCCCGCAGCGAGTACGGGGCGATGGTGGTTTTGTGCCGGGAATTCTGCGACCAGTCGATGAACACCTTGCCGTGCCGCAACTTCTTAGTCATCTCGACCAGCACTCGCTCGGGGTGCTGCTTCACCGCCATCTGCCCTACCGCAAGCGCAAAGCTCGACGCGTGCTTGTGTCCGTGTGGGCTGTTGAGCGGCACGTAGACCTGCAGCCCCTTTGAACCTGATGTCTTTGCTACGGCCTCAAGACCGACGGCGGCCAGGATGTCTCGGACGATCAGCGCAACCTGACAGCACTCGGTGATGGTTGCAGGGTCGCCGGGATCAAGGTCGAAAACGAGCATGGTCGGCGACTCGATGTCCGACGCGCTTGCCATTGGGCCGTGCTGCTCAAGCGCAGCATGGTTTGCAGTCCACACAAGGGCTGCAGGCTCGTCGAGCCTGCAGTACTCGATGCCCTCATCACCGTCGCCAGGCCCAAGGGCCGTGGTCACCCAACCCGGTCTGTGGCCTGGGCATCGCTTCTCGAAGAACGACTGCTCGTCCACGCCGTTTGGCCACCGCCGAAGGGTGATACAGCGACCGGCGATGTGGGGCACCATGAACGGTGCGATCCTGGCGTAGTAGTCGATGACCTGGGACTTTGTGAAGCCGAACTCCGGGTAGAGCACCTTGTCAAGGTTGGAGAGACTGAGCGTGCGGTCGCCGACCGCTACCTCCACCCGTTCGCTCATCGACGCGCTCCATCAAGGGAGCGGAGCCGCTGCGACGAAGCAGGCACCTGTTACGCCGACTTTGCTTTCGGCTCGTCGGTGTCAGCGGCGGCCTTCGACTTTCGTTTTGCCGCGGCTTTCTTCGCCTTCTTCTTGGCCGCCGGCTTCTTCTCGGCAGCCCCGGCC
>CAZSTV010000215.1:0-10082 GCA_964609665.1 uncultured Acidimicrobiaceae bacterium | reverse complement strand
TCCTGGTCATCCCAGAGTTCGTAGAGGTGAACCAACGACGGGTCCGCAACGTCGGGGCTGAACACGTACGCACGGCAGCCAGGCTCCTCAAGGGTTGCGGCAACCATCGGCGCTACCGCCTCGAACATCGCATCGCGGTGAGCCGCTTCGACCTGGATCGTCCCGGCCACAATCAACATGTTAAATTCGCTCCAGCTCGGCGCCGTCGAACAGGGGAGTGATGCCAAGGCGCAAGGCGTCGGCCTCCATCTCCTCGTCGGTCGGCACATCGCCACCGGACGCTGCGGCTTCCAGCGCAAGCGTCAGGAGTCGAGCGTCGCTTGAGCTGTTGAGGAAGGTGCCGGGCCGTCCCAGCACGTATCGAACCGCCCGGGCCAGGGCGTCGGGATCTTCCACCGGCTCGTACCAGGAGAACCGTTGCGCCGGCTCTTCGGCCCACCGCCGCCTGGCGATGGACTTGATGGTCTGCACTGCGACGCCGCGCTCCTGACACAGGGCGATCAACGCCTCGACATCAGCGCGGTACGCGGCATTGGACATCATCGAGAAGTTGTACGGGAACAGCACCGAATCGAACGGAAACGCTTCGAGGCTTCGGAGGTGCATGCCGGGGATCCTGGTTCCATGCCCGGTCACCCCAATGAAACGGCACAGGCCTTCAGAACGAGCCTGCGCAAGTGCTTCCACGGCGCCACCGGCCCCAAAGGCGGTCCCCCACTCTTCAGGTTCCACCAGGTTGTGGAGTTGAATCAGGTCGACCTGGTCAACGCCCATACGTTCAAGGCTCGCTTCAAGACTGGCCCGGGCAGCGTCGCCGGAGCGGTCGCCGGTTTTCGTGGCAAGGAAGAAGTTGGATCGATGCTCGGAGAGGAACGGGGCGAGGCGAAGCTCGGACTCTCCATAGGACGCAGCGGTGTCGATGTGGTTGACGCCTGCGGGTGCCAACAGCGCCAGCGTTGCGTCGGCCCGTTCCTGGCTCATCCTGCCAAGTGCCGCAGCGCCGAAGAGCACCCGGCTGCTCTCGTGGCCAGTAGATCCGAATGGTGCCGTTTCAATCATCGTTGAGGCCCTTTCTCTCAGCGCGTCGTTCCCGGTGGCTGTACCTCGGGTCTGGGGAGGTGTTCCCGGCGCCGCCGCCGATGCTACTGCACGTCGTCGGCCCGGCGTTAGCTCTGTTGGAGCCGGGCGCTGGCCGATGCGAGTATTGAGCATGAGCGAACACGGTGACCTCACTTTTCCAGCGGTCAACGGCCAACGGGCTGATGCTGCCGTCCGAGACGCCCACGCCCGCTACGGGGACCGTCGGCCGAACAGTGCTGCTCAGGCGGCGGCCGCCGCGTCGGTCCTGCCCGCAGGGTCGACCAGGTCGGTGTTGGACTTTGAGCCGTTCCCGTTCCGGGTAGAGCGCGCTGTCGGTGCGGAGCTCTTCGATGTTGACGGGAACCGGCTGGTCGACTTTCTCGGCGACTACACCGCCGGACTGCTCGGTCACAACCCACCCGAAGTAGCCGAAGCGGTCCGCAGTGCGCTCGACCGAGGCTGGTCGCTCGGGGCACTCGCCAGCCAGGAACATCGACTGGCCGAGTTGCTGTGCGGCCGCTTCCCGTCGATCGAGCAGATCCGCTTCACCAACTCCGGGACCGAAGCCAACCTCATGGCGATTTCACTCGCCAGACACCTCACCGGGCGTTCCAAGGTGGCCGTCTTCGATGGGGCGTACCACGGCGGGTTGCTGTACTTCGGCGCCGGAGGGGCGGCCATTCAGGCCCCCTATGACTACGTCACCTGCACCTACAACGACGCGGACTCGGTTGCCGCAGCACTCTCCGAGCACGGCTCGGACATCGCCTGCCTGCTCGTCGAACCGATGATGGGCGCGGGAGGGTGCATCCCCGCCGCACCGGGGTTTCTCGAAGCGGTGCGCGAACACTGCACCGCGAACGGTGTGATGCTCATCTTCGACGAGGTGATGACCTCGCGGATGTCGTCCGGGGGCGCTCAGCTCCGGTTCGGCGTTCACCCCGACCTGACCACCCTCGGCAAGTACCTGGGTGGCGGCATGACGTTTGGCGCCTTCGGCGGTCCGGCTGATGCAATGGCGGCGTTCGATCCGAAGAGGGGTGGGTCGCTGACTCACGGCGGCACCTTCAACAACAACGTGATGACGATGACGGCGGGCGTGGCAGCGGTGGAGCACCTGCTGACACCGGCTGCGCTTGATGAGTTGTTCGATGCGGGCGAGGCGTTTCGCCACGAGGTGAATGATCTGCTGCGCCCGGCCGGCCTGTCGGCAATTGGGCTGGGGTCGTTGCTCAGCATCCACGCGGCTCAGGGCCTGATTCGTCGACCTTCGGACCTGGCCCCGATGGACGGGCGGGTCGGGGAGCTGTTGTTCCACGCAATGTTGGAACGTGGGTTCTACATGGCCAGGCGGGGCTTCATCGCCCTGTCACTGGCCGTCACGGACCGTCATCGGCAGGACTTTCTGGCCGCACTCGCCGAAAGCTTGGTCACATTGGTTGATGACGGAGTCCTCGCCTGATCTGCCAGAACGATCACCTTGGTGGGTAGACTTACACCGGTCGCAGGTTCTGGCGGTGAAAACTGCGACAATAGAACGAAATAGGTCACTTTCGGTAGTATTCCCCCCGAATTCGTCTACCCTAAGTGACCGCCTCCCGGGTTGTGCCGGTAGAAGTCACTTTGACCACTTGAGGAGCTCGCTATGGCCAAACAACGATCGAGCTTCGCGAAGTTGCAGCGGGACAAAGCCAAGAAGGAACGGGCCGCAATGAAGCGGGCCAGCCGGATTGAGCGCAAGACTGCAGTTGAAAGCGAAGAAATTACAGACGAGAACAAGGACGCCGTCACCATGGTGGCAGGCGAAGGTGAGCCGTCGCCCGAAGAGTTATTGCAGCTGATCGAAGATCTGCACAAGCGGCGCGAAGCAGGCACCATTTCCGAGGACGATTTTGAAGAGGCCAAGGTCGAGCTGTTCGCTCGCCTTCAGATCGACTGACCCGATCACCGCTCGGTGACGGAAGACGATTCATCCTCAGAAAATTCTAACGACGGCTTTGCCTTGCCCGTGAGCGAGGCATGGCGTCGTTGGCGTCAACGTGTCGATCTGGATGCCTACGACGTTCGTTGGGATCAGCTCGAAGCGCAAGGGCAGCGAGTCCACGATGAGGCCGACCTGGTTGACCAGGTCGGTGGTCAGGTCATTCTCGACGCCGGCTGTGGAACCGGTCGGGTTGCCGCAGAGCTTGCCCGCAGGGGCAAACAGGTGGTCGGTGTCGACAATGACGCCGACATGTTGGCCTACGCAAAGCGCAAGCCCGAAGCGGTTCGATGGGAACTTGCCGACCTCGCCACCATGGCGGTGCCGGAATGGTTCGACACCGTCGTCATGGCCGGCAACATCCTGGTGTTTGTGGAACCGACGCTCCGCCAAGATGTTGTGGGCAACCTGGCTCGCCACCTGAAGCTCGGTGGCCATCTGGTTTCCGGTGCCAGCCGCGCCGAAGGGTGCGACTTTGATGACGTTGATCGCTGGTGCGACGCAGCGGGGCTTTCGCCGGTCGCCAACTACGCAACGTGGGACACCGAACCGTTCGTTGCCGGTGGCGACTACAGGGTCTCGGTTCACCGACGGGCGAGGTAAGCGCCGGAGATAAAGCTAGAGCCCGGCCTCTCGAGCGATGCTGCTGAGCATTCGATCGATCCTTGTTGCGCTGACCTTGCCCTGGCCCTTGAGATGCTGAGCGAACATGGTGACCCGGAACTCTTCGAGCATCCAGGTGACCTCCTCCAGCGATTCGCTCGGGCCGATGTCTGCCAGCAGTTGAGCGTGCCGCTGCTCCACCTCCACACATGCCGCAGCAGCGTTCAGGTCACGGGTGGGGTTATCGACCAGGTTGGCCAGGCGATGGTCGATGGCGGCGAGGTAGCGAGCAACCGCATCCACCTTGTCCAGCCCAACACCGGAAACGAACCCGGGGTAGGCAAGGCGGGCCAGGTGGGCCCTGGCGTCACGAATGGATACGTCAACTGAGCTGCCGCTGAGCGATTCCAGCACCGGGTTGATCGACGCAAGCGACGCAACCATGTCCGCCGTCGCTGCTGCCAGCCGGTCCAGATTGTCCGGAACCGTCTCGGACGCCCGCTGGACCAGTCGGTCGAAGCCAGCCTCGGTCCACGCTGGACCGCCACTCATGGCGATGGCGTCGTCGATTGCACAGTCGATGCAGTCGTTGTACCACTGGGCTTTGGTTTGCACGGGAGCGGTTGCCAGCTGCAGCTTCGTTCGGTTGCTTAGCAATCCGTCGAATCGTCGGACCGGTGATGGCAGCTGCAACCGAACGAGGCGACGGGTACCGAGCCACATGGCATCGGCCTGCTCGTCGGGCTCGGCGAAGAGTCGGATGGCCACCG
Organism: uncultured Acidimicrobiaceae bacterium; assembly: GCA_964609665.1. Classification (GTDB taxonomy): domain Bacteria; phylum Actinomycetota; class Acidimicrobiia; order Acidimicrobiales; family SZUA-35; genus JAHELU01. The sequence goes on along the minus strand of CAZSTV010000215.1, from coordinate 5,648 downwards.
AATCTTCCTCATCGACGAGAGCGGGCAGTGCCACGATGGTGTGCGTAGGGCCGGGGGCCTCGATCTCACGAGGTAGGTCGCCGAAGGTCCAGCTGCGAAGGCCGCTCTGTTCAATGTCGGTGCTGGCTGACGCCAATTCGGACAGCGTTGACTTGATCCGCTCCGCCATCAATTCTTGGAGCGCGGCCAGGTCCTTGCCCTCGGCCAGCACTTCGAGTTGGTCGTTGATGACCCGAAAGGTCGGGCGGGCGTGTTGTGGCACCCGGCTGACGTCAAACTCGTCGCGGCCGATGGTCACACCGGCCCGTCGTCCGAGGTGGTGGCGCAGCGTCTCTTGCAGGCCACCGCTACCCGGGTCGATCTCGGCCAGGACAGCGGTCACGGTGTCGTTGATCGGCATGAGGGCTTTGCGGGTGGTCTTTGGCAACGACCGGATCAGCCCATTGATCAGCTCGGACCGCATGCCCGGCACCGACCATTCGAACGGCTGCGGGGACAACTGATTAAGCACTTCCACCGGGACGTGCACGCTGACGCCATCGACATGACTGCTTGTGTCGAACTCGTAAGCGAGCTCCAGTTCGATGTCTCCGTGGTACCAGACATCGGGGAAGTCATCGTTGTCGATGTCCACCGCGGTGTCTGCCAACAGATCGCCGGTGGTGAGCCGAAGCAGATCGGGCGTATCGACCCGGACTTTCTTCCACCACTTATTGAAGTGTCTGGCCGACGAGACGTGCTCGGGAATCCTGGCATCGAAGAAGTCGTGGCGAATCTGTTGCTCGACGAGCAGGTCACGCCGCCTGGTCCGAGCTTCGAGCTCCTGTACTTCCTCAACCGTCTGGCGGTTGTGGACCATAAAGTTGTGGTCGGTCTCCCACTCGTCCTCGACCAGGGCATGGTGGATGAAGAGTTCACGGCCCAGTTCGGGGTTGACGCTGCCGACGGTGATCCGTCGGTTGTTTACCAACGGGAGCCCGTAGAGGGTGACCCTCTCGGTGGTGTGGGCGACACCCTGGACCGCATCCCAGGTGGGGTCGGTGTAGCTCCTGGTCACGAGGTACGCGGCCAGGTCCTCAATCCACGTCGGGTCGACCGGGGCAGCCATGCGGGCCCACATGCGGTTTGTTTCAACCAGCTCGGCGGCCATGACCCAGGCGGGCGCCTGCTTGGTCAGAGCGGACCCGCCGGCGATGGCAAAGCGGGCGTTGCGGGCACCGACGTACTCGGCTCGTGCCGGCCTCCGGTCGCCTCGGTCGGATTGTTTCTGGCTTCGACGTTTGGCGTCCTTCTGAGCCTTCAGATCCTTCATGCCAACGTGGGACAGCAGCCCCGCCAGGAGGGACCGGTGGATCGCGTTTGGCAGTTCCTTGTCATCCAGGGTGTTCCCGGTGCGGCGGTAGCCGAGTTCCTTCGTCACCTGGGTGAGCTGTTTGTGAATGTCCTGCCACTCTCTGATGCGGTTGTAGTTGAGGAACTCCTGGCGACACATCCGCCGGAACTGACCGGTTGAGCGGGCTTTGCGTTCGGTGTGGATGTAGTTCCACAGGTTCGACAGGGTTAGGAAGTCGGAGTTCTCGTGCATGAAACGCCGGTGCGATTCATCCGCGGCCTGCTGTTTGTCGCTCGGCCGTTCCCTGGGGTCCTGTACCGACAGCCCGGCGACGATCACCATTACCTCGTTCAGCACGCCATTGTCTGTCGCTTCGATGATCATCCGACCGAACCGAGGGTCGACCGGTAGCTTGGCCAGCTCCTTGCCCATCGGCGTCAACCACTTCTTGGTTCCGTGGTATTCGGGGTCCAGCGCATCGAGCTCTTCCAGGAGGTTGATGCCGTCGGTGATGCTTCGGTCATCGGGCGGTTCGACGAAGGGAAACGAGGCGATGTCCCCAAGGCCGAGTGACGCCATCTGCAGGATCACCGACGCAAGGTTGGTCCGTTTGATCTCGGGCTCGGTGAACTCTTCCCGGGTGTTGTAGTCATCTTCGGAGTAGAGCCTGACGCAGATGCCAGGACCGATGCGCCCGCAGCGACCGGCCCGCTGGTCCGCTGATGCTTGGGACACCTCTTCAATGGGAAGCCGCTGGACCTTGGTGCGGCGGTTGTAGCGGGAGATGCGGGCGTTGCCGGGGTCGATGACGAAGCGAATACCAGGGACGGTTACCGAGGTCTCCGCAACGTTGGTCGCCAGCACAATGCGGCGGCCGCTGTGAGAGGAGAACACTCGGTGTTGTTCCGCTGAGGAGAGCCGTGCATAGAGCGGGAACACCTCGGTGTTGGAGAGCTTGAGGTCCTCAAGCGCGTCGGCGGTTTCACGGATGTCGCGTTCCCCGGCGAGGAAGACCAGCATGTCGCCAGGGCCTTCGCGCTGCAGAGACTTGACCGCATCGCAGATGGCGTCCTGCTGGTTGAGGGGCTCGGTGACGTCGGGGCCATCGATCGGCCGGTAGCGAATGTCGACGGGGTAGGTCCGGCCGGACACTTCGATGATGGGCGCGTTGTCGAAGTGCTTCGAGAAGCGCTCGGTGTCGATGGTGGCCGAGGTGACAATGATCTTCAGGTCGGGTCGACGGGGGAGTAGCTGGTGGAGGTAGCCGAGCAGGAAGTCGATGTTGAGGCTTCGCTCGTGGGCCTCGTCGATGATGATGGTGTCGTAGCGTCGGAGCATCCGGTCGCGCTGGATCTCGGCCAGCAGGATGCCGTCGGTCATCAACTTGATTGCCGTGTCCGGTCCGACCCGGTCGTTGAACCGGAAGGCGAAGCCGATTGCGCCGCCAACCTCGGTCTCGGTTTCCTCGGCGATGCGTTCGGCGATGGAGCGGGCGGCGAGCCGTCGGGGCTGGGTGTGACCGATGATGCCGTCGTCGCCTCGGCCAGCTTCAATGCAGAGCTTCGGTAGCTGGGTGCTCTTGCCGGACCCGGTCTCGCCCGCAACGATCAGCACCTGGTTCGCGGCAATGGCCGCGACCAGTTCCTCCCGACGCTCGGTGATGGGCAGCTCGGGTGGATAGTTGAGGTTGGCCCGAAGGTCGGCAACCGCTGGCTTTACGGTTGGTTCGGATGCGGCCACGATCGGTGGCCTGACCTAGAGGTCGCCGAGCCAGACAGGGGCTCGATCGAGGAGGAACTCCGACACTTCATAGCAGCGGTCGAAGATGTCGCACAGTGATTCTCTGTGCATGAACAGGTCATCGAGGCTGAGTTCCAGCGCAGCGGTGATGGACAGCGAGCGCTCTGGGGCGTCGGTCACTTCGGCGGTCGAGTCAATGGCGGCGACCTTCAGCGGAAGATCGGCCCCGCCGACGCCGGCCAGTTCGGTTGCCAGGACCAAAAGGTCCGGCGCTTCGGTCAGCGGCGGCAACGCCCACGTGAACATCAGGGGGATGGTCAAACCGGTCCGCGGCTCGTCGTCTTCGTGCAGCGTCATCATCTGGTCCTCGAAGCTGAGGGCCACCCGGGGATCCAGGTCTATAGAGAGGTGCAGATCAAGCGGGCCACCGCACGCCTGTTCGGGGTGCAGATCAACCTCCCATGCCTGTCGCATGGAATAGGTCTCCACGAAGTGCCGCTCATCGTGAATGTGGAACGAATGATCGATTGCGTGCTCTTTGATGTCGGCGACGAAGCCGGGGATGTCGATGATTGCCACGGTTGCCTTTCCGCTGCCAAAACTATCCTCAGAATGGCGCCGACGCTCGATTTAGATCGCTTCGTTCATCAACGGATTCGGCGGCCTCGATCAGTGGGAGTTGCCGGTCGCCTACAGTGCTTGCGTGGATCGCTACGCACTACTCGACCTGTTCGATGAAATGGTCGCCGATGTGGCCGACGCACTGTCGGATCTGACCGACTGGGGACTGTCCGGCGTGCGGCCAACCCAGTACAACCACGACGTGGTAGCGGACGACATCATCGTCAGCCGACTGCTCGAAGAGGGCTTTGCCGTCCTGAGCGAAGAGTCGGGATTGGTCGGCAACGGTCCCGTCACTGTGGTCGTCGACCCGGTCGACGGTTCCACCAACGGGTCCCGGGCGTTGCCGTGGTACGCCACAAGTCTTTGCGCCGTTGACGAGGAGGGCCCGCTGGTCTCCGAGGTGGTCAACCTCGCAACCGGCGACCGCTTCCGGGCCGCCCGCGGCGAAGGCGTCGAGTGTGACGAGATGGACGTTGGTCCGTCCGACTGCAATGAGCTGAGCGACGCGATCGTGGCGTTCTCCGGCCTACCGCCGGAACATGGCGGCTGGCGACAGTTCCGGGTCTACGGCGCCGCAGCGCTTGACCTGTGTGCCGTGGCCACTGGCACCTTCGACGGCTATGTGGACGTCGACCGAGCCCACGGCGTCTGGGACTACCTTGGCGCAACGTTGATCTGTTGGGAGGCGGGCGTGCCGGTTGTCGACAGCAGGGGAGAAGACCTGGTGACGCTGGACCATCGTGCGGTCAGAGCACCGGTGGCCGCGGCGAACGAGGACTTGCTGCAAGAGCTATTGGCGATGGAGACCAGCTGGCACTGAGCCGGTGCTCAGTTGCTGATTGGTTTCTCGGGTGGGTCCGGTGAGGCGGCGTTCGCTCAGGCGGCGGCGCAGCGAATCGAGAGGGTGCCGCGCACGGTCTCGGCGTTGGTGTCCCGCTCGTCACGCATGAGGGCGGTGGCGGTGATGGCGCCGTCGCTGTTGCGCCAGCTGACGTCCTCGACGCTGACGAGCCAGAGCTTGTCATCTTCGGGACGTTCCGCTTCGTCATCTTCGCCGAGGGCAAGGTTGACACTTGCGCCGGAGGCGGAGATCCAGAACGACTCACCGTTGATGTTGCCGGTCCCGGCAGCGATGAAGTCGGTATCGGACACCGAGCATGTCGACGGTGCAAACACGTAACGAACCCCGGCAACATCAAGCTCCGCTGTCTGGGGAGAATCCGACGAGGCCAGCCCGGCGGAGGAGATCCCGAACGCAAAGCCCGTGAGCACCACAATGCCGACAATCAAGACCAGAAACTGAATTGAAGGTTTCCTAAGCTCGGTCGGCACGGTACAAATCTCGGATCTAGAGGGGATCTCCGGGGTACATTCAATGGTACGGAATGACCCTGTGGACATCGGTTTCCGTTCGGTGACAAGGCAATGAAGAAACCCGCGGATCTGGCACCTGACGGGGTGTAGACTGCCAAATCCGGAGTTCAGCGATCCGCTTGCGGTCGCAGAGTTTTGATCCGGGCGCTTAGCTCAGCTGGCTAGAGCACCTCCCTTACAAGGAGGGGGTCGTGGGTTCAAGTCCCTCAGCGCCCACCACAAAACCCCAGGTCGGAGACACCACCTGAGCGGTGGTGGAGAATCGGATCGTTCTCATTCCGACTCCATTCCGACATCGGTCGAATTCTCAGACGTGGTTCCGACGTTGTCGACCTCAGTGGTTCATGCTGAGAGGGCCTGTGCGAGATCAGGCGTCGAAGTGGATAGTGACTCCGATGGCCACGACGATGCGACCGCTGTTCGGGTCAGCAAGGCTCGGAAGGATCCGCCTCCCACCGGTTCATCTCCGGGAGCCATACCCACCGATGCGTTGGGCAGACAGACTCCCACGGGGCCCACCTCAGGGGCTCCTCTGGAGACCCAAAGGCGAACGACATGGGTTCTCCATCGACAACGG
>CAZSTV010000214.1:6500-10089 GCA_964609665.1 uncultured Acidimicrobiaceae bacterium | reverse complement strand
TCATCGAACGGCGCGTCATCGAACGGCGCGTCATCGAACGGGGCCTCATCGAGTGGCGCGTCTTCGAGCAGCCCGACACCGTTGGGTTCATCGACGTTGGCGAGTGCCGCTGCGCCTGCAAATTCGGTTGTCAGGGTGTAGTCGTCGTTGTGAGTGCTGTCGGCGTGGGCAACGTCATCGTCGCTGGAACTGGCGGTGCTGTCGGTGTCGTCGGTGCTGTCGGTGTCGTCGGCGGCGCCAAGCAGTTCATCGACCGTGGTTTCCTCCGGCGGTGCGGAGTGGGAGCGGCCGGTGCTGATGGCGCTGCGGGCATTGCCGTCCGCCGGCCCTGAGTTCTCGGCGCTGGTGTTCCCGGCGGCGTTGGCAAGCGAGAGCAGTGAGGTCCTGGCCCCGATTCCCGGCACGGTCCCGGCCCAGATCTGGGCCCATTCGATGACCGCTTCCACGTCGGCCTCGTCTATTGAGCCTGCGAGGATGGTGACGTCATCGCCCCCGGCGAAGACGGTGTTCCATCCGGCCCGACCGTGGCCGCTATGGGTCTGGCCGCCCTCGAAGGCGTGGGCGTTGTCGAACAGGAAGATGATGGGGTCTGGCTTTGCATCGAGCAGTGCCGCCACCCCGGTTGGCTGATGGGCCACCACAAATTCCTGCAGTGCCTCGGCAACCGGTCCAAACTCCCAGACGCCTTCCTCGACGAGGGTGTCCACCATCTCGGTGGCCAGCTGCGCAACGTTCTCGCCGCTACCGGCGACCGCGATGGCCACGGTCAGTGGCTTGCGATGAACAACAATCCCGTCGCCCGGAATCAGTACCGCCGCTCCGGCGGCGTCGACCGGCATGGTCTCCGTTGGATCAATCATCTGTGCTTCCCTCACCACGCCCATGTATTTGCCCCGTCGCCTGGGCCAATCGAAATCACGATTGGCCGTAGTACTGACGATAGTCGAGTGACGGCCCGGTCCTTACCTCGACTGGGCTATTGGGTTGGGGATAGGGTGCCGTAGCCCGCTCAGTGATGGACCGCTTGGCGATCGGTGGGCTACCTCGGCGGCGATTGTTGACCCCGATGTATCCATCTTGATCGATGGGTCGGCTAGTATTTCCGCAGTGAGTCGTAGCGCCCCAATTCTTGGGGTGTGTTTACCTGTGGCGCTGCTAAGATCTCACGTCGGGCGGTAGGAGGAACGCAAAGCGTGAGTATTGTGCAGCACGTCCTTGGCCGAGAGGTCTTGGATTCTAGAGGTAACCCCACTGTCGAAGTTGAGGTCAGTTTGGCTTCGGGCGCTCGAGGGCGGGCGCTGGTGCCATCTGGCGCATCCACCGGTCAATTTGAGGCCGTCGAACTGCGAGACGGTGGCGATCGCTACCTCGGCAAGGGTGTGCAGACTGCGGTCACCAACATCAACACGGTGATTCGTGAAGCGCTTGAAGGCGCGGACGCCACCGCGCAGCGCGCAATCGACGCCGCTCTGAACGACCTTGACGGAACGCCGAACAAGGCCAAGCTCGGAGCAAACGCCATCCTCGGCGTCAGCCTCGCCGTTGCACGGGCCGCAGCCGATGACCTCGACCTTCTGCTGTACCGCTACGTCGGTGGCGCAAACGCTCATACCCTCCCGGTGCCGATGATGAACGTGCTGAACGGCGGCGAGCACGCAGACAACAACATCGACTTCCAGGAATTCATGATCATGCCCGTCGGGGCCGCCTCATTCTCCGAGGGCCTGCGCTGGGGTGTCGAGACCTACCACTCGCTCAAGGCGGTGCTCGGCGAGCGAAACCTGTCCACCGCCATTGGCGACGAGGGCGGCTTTGCTCCCAACCTCGGCTCCAACGAAGAGGCCCTCCAGCTGCTGCTCGAAGCGATCGAGCGGGCCGGTCGGACCCCCGGTGACGAGATTGCTCTCACCATGGACGTGGCGTCGACCGAGTTCTACAGCGACGGTGTCTACAACCTCGCAGGCGAGAGCCGTGAGCTGTCCGGTCAGGGCATGGTGGAGTTGCTCGCCGAGATGGTTGACCGGTACCCGATCGTGTCGATCGAAGACGGCATGGACGAAGAGGACTGGAGTGGCTGGGCAGACCTGACAAAGGCGGTCGGCGATCGATGTCAGCTCGTTGGCGATGATCTGTTCGTCACCAACACTGAGCGCCTCAGTCGCGGTATCTCCACCGGCGTTGCCAACTCGATCCTTATAAAGGTCAACCAGATCGGCACGCTGAGCGAGACGCTCGAAGCGGTGCAGCTCGGCGCTGTGAACGGCTACACCTCGGTTATGTCTCACCGGTCCGGTGAGACCGAAGACACCACCATCGCCGACTTGGCCGTCGCAACGAACTGCGGTCAGATCAAGACCGGCGCACCGGCTCGAAGTGACCGCGTTGCCAAGTACAACCAGTTGCTGAGGATCGAAGATGATCTCGGCAGCGCAGCGCGTTATCCCGGCGGCGCAGCATTGAAGCGGCGGTAGTCGTGGGGCGACGGACTAAGAAGAACGCCAAGCCCTCCAGGGCTCGGGAGTTCTTGACGGTGGTCTTCGTCGTCGGCCTCGCCGTTGCGGTGCTGGCGGGTTTGGCGGTTTTGCCCGCTAAGACGTGGTTCTCCCAGAAGGAAAAGATGGAAGAGGCCGAGGCCGAGGTCGCTCGCATTGAGGCCGAGACCGCGGAGCTCGAACTCGAGCTGCAGCTGCTCGCAACCGACGAAGAAATCGAGTTGCGGGCACGGCGAGACTTCGACCTGGTATATCCGGGCGAGGAAAGCTACCGCATCGTCACCGAGGAGCCCTAGCCGGCTCACAAGGTTAGGGAATACGCCCCAACCCCTCCAGCATCACAAAGTTGCGCTGTATCGTTTGCCCGAAGCGGTATTGCTAGGTGATATCAAGCGGTGCGTACGCCGGTGAGGGATTAGACATGGGCCGAGGATCAACTCGACGAATCTTGGGCGCTGCTGTGCTCGTGATGGCGATGCTGGCAGGCCTGACGCCGGTCACCGGCAGCGCCGGGGCCGACAGTGTCTCCGCGCTGTTCGTCACCGGCAACGCAGCCAAGCTCCCAGGGGGAGACGCTAACCCCGTCGCAGAGCTTGAAGCGCTCGGCTACGCAGTGAACATCGTGGACGATGACGCGGTCGATGTCTCCGACGCCGACGCTGTGAACCTGGTGGTCATATCCACCAGCATCTCGCCGTCGAAGGTCGGATCGATGTTTCGCGACGTTGCCGTTCCCGTGCTGACCTGGGAACGCTTCCTGTACGCCAACCTGGGCATGACCGCAGCCGGTTCAAGTCGCGGTGAGATATCCGGGCAGCGAACCCTCAACATCGTCGCCCCCGATCATCCAATTGCGGCAGGCTTCAGCGGGCCTACCACCGTGCAGAACAGTTCCGCCAAGTTCACCTACGGCGTGCCCGGCAGCGAAGCAACGGTGGTGGCCACCGCCGCTGCCAACAGCGTCCGGGCAACCATCTTTGCCTACGAGACCGCGTCATCGATGGTCGGGCTCTCGGCTCCGGCCCGCCGGGTCGGTTTCTACGCCAGCTTTGCCACTCCTCGGACCTGGAACGAGAGCGGGGCATCCCTGTTTCGAG
>CAZSTV010000214.1:4239-6490 GCA_964609665.1 uncultured Acidimicrobiaceae bacterium | reverse complement strand
GGCATCTGGGCGGCTGACCCCGGAGCGGCCGTCAACCGACCGCCGACCGTCGAGGCCGGGAGTGACCAGGAGGTCGGTATCGGTGCAACGATCAGCCTCGGCGGCGAGGTCGCCGATGATGGTCTTCCCGAGGTGCCGGGAGCCCTGACCACAACCTGGTCCGGTCCGGCCAGCGTCACCTTCGACGACGCCACAGACCCGAACAGCAGCGCCACCTTCGACCAGCTTGGGACCCATGAACTCACCCTCACCGCCACTGATGGAGAGCTGACCACCTCCGAAACCGTCCTGATAACGGTAGTCGACCCCTCGGCCATCAAGCGTGCGCTGTTCATCGCCAGCACGGTCCCGCCGCCCTCGGTCGAACGACCGGCGGCCGAGCGGCTTGAGGAGCTCGGTTTCGAGGTCATCTACGGAAACGACAACACCGTCGGTCCATCCGATGCCGCCACGGCCAGCCTGGTCGTGATCGGCTCATCCGTGTCACCGTCGGCCCTCGATCCGGCCATTGCCGATCTGGCGCTGCCGGTCATGATCTGGGAGCGCCGTCTGTACACCGCCTTCGGGTTTGTCAGTCCCGGCGGAGGTAGTGGCGAAGTCTCAGGACGCTCCATCAGGCTTCAAGACGTCGATCATCCGACGATGGCCGGGCTCACGGGCCTTGTGAACGTGTACACCGGAAATGACCGCCTTTCTTGGACTCGGCCCGAGGGTGATGTGACCATCCTGGCGGCCGCGGCCAACTCGGCGTCCAAGTCCACCATGTTCAGCTACGACGCCGGGGCCATGATGGCCGGGACGACGGCACCGGCGAAGCGCCTCGGCTTCTTCGCCGCTTACCGCGGTCCGTCAAAGTTCAACTCCGACGGGTGGGCCATGTTCGACGCAAGCGTGGCCTGGTTGACTGCGGCTGCGCCCACCAACCAGGAGCCGGTCGTCGATGTCGGTCCCGACATCACTCATACCGAGGGCGCCACCCTCAGCCTTACTCCGCCGGTTGTCACCGATGACGGCTTACCGGACCCCCCGGCTGTCCTGAGCGCCACCTGGTCCGGCCCCGCCGGGGTGACCTTCAATGCCGTCGACACCCCGTCAACTCAGGTCACGTTCGACGGCCCCGGCACCTACGTGCTGCGGTTGACCGTCGATGACGGCGAGCACTCCGCCTTCGATGAGCTGCAAGTGACCGTTCAATCCAACACGCTTGTCGCGGCGGCCACCAGCGACGTCAACTCCGGTCCGACACCACTGACCGTCAACTTCGACGGCACGAACTCAACCGGCGTGGTTGGAGTTGCCGACTATGCGTGGGACTTCGGCGACGGGGCCACCGGTTCCGGCTCGACGACGAGCCACACCTATGACCAGCGTGGCGTCTTTGAAGCCGAGCTCACCGTTACCGCCAACGGGGCCGCTGCCACTGACAGCATCACTATTCGCGTTGGCCAGCCATCCGACGAACGGATCTCCGATGGCCTTGTGGTGCTCTACGACTTCGCTGAGAGCCCCGGGTCCAGCGTGGTCGAAGATCGCTCCGGGTTTGGGGCGGCGCTAGATCTGACCGCCGTAGATCCCACCGCCATCGAGTGGCTGTCTGGCGGCGGGCTACGGCTGAATGGGCCAACCCCCATTGTCTCCTCCGGCCCCGCAACCAAGGTCCGTGAGGCGCTCACCACCAGCGGCGAACTGACAGTCGAAGCGTGGGTCGACCCGGCGCTGGCCGAACCGCCGGAACCCGGCCGACTGCTCACCGTTTCCCCCGACGACAGCATTCGCAACCTCGCCGTCAGCCAGGGGTTTGTTGGCGACGGCGGCAGTCGGATTGAGCTTCGCCTCGTGTCGGATGACTCGACCGAGCAGGGCTATCCCGCGGCGGAGACCGCTCCTGGCACGCTCGACGGCGAACTCGTGCACGTTGTTGCCACCCGCGACGCCCAGGGCAGGCAGCGAGTCTGGCTCGATGGTGAGCTGACCGATGAGGCCATCGTCGGCGGCGAGCTCAGCGGCTGGGACCCGACCTACCCCCTGGCTATCGGCGCCGACCCCGATGGGTTGCGGCCCTGGCTTGGCGACTTTCATCTGGTCGCGGTCTACGACCGGGCCCTGAGCCGCGATGAGGTCTGCTGGAATCTGGCTGCAGGTCCCGGACGGGCCGTGTCCGTTGGCAACATCCCGCCGACCGCCTGCCTCTCGCCCAGCGTCACCACGGGCGCCGGACCGTTGAACATAGAGTTCGACGGCAGCGGGTCCG
>CAZSTV010000214.1:0-4229 GCA_964609665.1 uncultured Acidimicrobiaceae bacterium | reverse complement strand
GCGGTTCCGGTGACGCTGAGGGACTGCTGGCCTCGTACAGCTGGGACTTTGGCGACGGCACCGGGGCAACAGGTCCCGCCGTCACCCACACCTACGATGACGGGGACTACGTCGCCACGTTGACCGTGGCCGACCAGGACGGGGCAACCGCGACCACTTCGATACCCATTGTGGTGCGACCCGAACCTGTATTCGTACCCCGCCCAGCCGGCTTCGACCAAGCGCTCGGGTTCCGGGCCTCCGGTGGGTTCTTCGACGTTGAGCCGTTCCTCTTGGCCGAAGAGTGGATCGGGAGTCCGATCTACTTGACCACTCAGTTCCTGGAGAAGAACGGTCCGTTCGCCATGGCCAGCAACGCCGCGACGTTGATGACGGCAGGCAATGGATTGCCAGAGGTGGCCGATCGGGTCGATCTTTCGATCGCGGTACCGCTTGGCTTTGGCAACGCAAACGCGAGGACCGCCGCCGGTCGAGCGCAGATCGCCGCCAACCTGCAGGCGGTGGCCGCGGGCAACCATGACGATCACTACAACGACGTCGCCCAGGCCCTCGTCGATGGCGGCCACGCCGACGCCGTGCTGCGGCTCGGTCACGAGTTCTCCGGGCAGTGGGCACCCTGGTCATCACGAGAGAACGAGGCCGACTTCATCGCCGCTTGGCGTCATGTCCACGACCTCTTCGAAGCGGTGTCACCGGCGTTCCGATTCGACTGGAACTCGATCCGAGGGCAGTGGGTCGATCACGGGCCACCGTCCTACCCCGGCGATGACTACGTCGACATCATCAGCATCGACATCTACTGGCGAGTCGACCCAGACGGCGATTCGTGGTCTCAGAGCCGATGGCAGACCGACTTCGAATCGATCATGGTCTCTCACCGCGACTTTGCCATTGCGCACGGGAAACCGTTGGCCTATCCGGAATGGGGGCTGATCGGCGGAGACGAGCCTCGGTTCATCGAGCACATGTACAACTGGATGGCCAGCCTGCCGGCCACTGGGCCAGGGAGCCTTGACTTCCAGGCCTATTTCAACTCCGGTTCGTCGCGCGAAGAACTGGCTGATCATCCCGCATCGAGGCAGGCGTTCATCGATCTGTTCGGTAACAGCACAGGCTGACAGCGCCGCGGGCGGCCCCAGCGTGACAGGCCCGGCTGTCGTCGCGATACTCGGGCCATGACAGATGCCGAACAGAACCTCCGGATGATCATCGCTTCGTTGCCGACCGACCAGCTGCAGGTCGATGACTACGCGGCCGAGGTCGGCCCTGTGCCCGAACCAGGCGATGGTGAGGTGCTGTGTCGGACCCTGGCCATCACCATTGGAGCGGGCCAGCGGGCCGGGCTGCAGGGGAGTGCGTCATACGCCGGCGCACCGAAGGTTGGCGATGTCATGGGAGGGTCCGGCATCGCCGAGGTCGTGTCGTCATCCAGCGCCGACGTTGCAGCGGGGGATCGGGTCCGGGCGATGACCGGCTGGCAGACCTATTCGGTCCATGCCGCTCAGCACCTGACAAAGGTGGACGCTGGTCTCGACCCGGCGTTGGCGCTCGGTCCGCTCGGCACCAACGGGTTGACCGCGTACTTCGGGCTCCTCGACGTTGGCCGAGTGGCCGAAGGCGACACCGTGGTGGTTTCGGCCGCGGCCGGGTCGGTCGGCCACATGGTCGGACAGATGGCGAAGGCGTCTGGAGCGAGGGTGGTAGGTATCGCTGGATCTGATGAGAAGTGCGCCATGCTGGTGGATCAGCTCGGCTTCGACGCGGCGATCAACCGAAAGTCCGATGACTTCCGGGCCGACTTCAAGGCGGCAACCCCGGACCGCATCGACGTCTACTTCGACAACACCGGTGGACCGATCCTGGAAAGCGCGCTGTTCCGCATGGCCGTCGGCGGGCGCATTGCCTGCTGTGGCGCCGCGAGCCAGTACGACACCTCGTCACCGTCGGCCGGGCCCCGAGGCGTCCCGGGGCTCCTGGTGAACAACCGGGTCACGATGCAGGGGTTCTTGATCTTTGACTATGCCGACCGGTTTGACCGGGCTCGGGCCCAGATCACCGAGTGGATCGACGGCGGCAGCATCGAACCGCAGCTGACCCGCTACGACGGCCTGGAAAGCGCCCCACAGGCCTTCGTGGACCTGTTGGCAGGTACCACCATCGGCACCACGATCGTGTCGGTCGGCGAGCGGTAGAGCCCACTGTCAGCGGTGCAAGCGCCGGCTCGGTGTTGGCGTCGATCTGATGGCGGTAGCGGGCCCCGGAGCAACAAACAGCGCTACTTCGGGCACCATTGAGATATGTCCGTCATCATCAACCTTCTGAATCTGGTCATTCTGCTGCTGTTCATCCGGGCAATTCTGAGCTGGGTTCGGATTGGCTACGAGTCGCCGTTCCGCCCGGTGGTGGACGGCGTGCATCGGATCACCGAGCCGCTGTTGGCACCGGTCCGGGGAATTCTCCCGGCCATGGGAGGCTTTGACCTCTCGCCGCTGCTTGTCATCGTCGCCATCCGGATACTGCAGACAGTGCTTCGTTCGATCTAGCGTCCCGGCCCTCACGGTCAATCCGACCCTCGCGGTAAAACCAAGCCACCCCCGACCAATGGTCGGGGGTGGAAAGAACTCTGGGGCCCGAGCACCTAGTGGCACTCGGGCCACCAGGTTCGCCGTCCGGGAGGGAATCGGCCGACGAGCTGTGGACTACGAGTCGATCTGCTGGAATCGTACAAGCCGGTTGGACGCCAGGTCCTCACCGAACTGTTCGGTTTCTCCGAAACCAGTCGCCGACAGAATACCTTCGTCAACCCCGGCATCTACCAGGTAACTTCTCACAGCGTCAGCCCGAGCCTCGCTCAACAGCTGGTTGTCCGCCTCGTCGCCCTGAATATCGGTGTAGCCCTGGACTTCGATTGAGACGTCGCCTGCGTCTTGCAGCAGCGTCGCAGCGGCGTCCAGGTCACCGAAGCTCACCGGCAGAATATCCGCTGAGTTTGTGGCGAATTGCACCTGAGGTAGCGCGTTCAGGTCTGCGGTCACGCTTACGTTGAGACGGTCATCGATCACGTTGGTCACACCGTCGACGGCTTCGGCTGCCTCGATTGCAGGCTGACGGGCGTCTTCAGTGTCGATCGTTCCGCTGACGGTGATCTCGGTACCTTCACCTACCGCAGTGGCGCCGGTGACACCGTTGGCGGTGAGTGCAGCGGCCACGTCCGGCTCAAGCAGAACAAGATTGTTTTCCACGGCGGTGATGCCTTCCACCGCTGCCGCAGCGTCTTCAGCCTCACGGCTCTCCGCCTCGTTAGCGACAAAGCCGTCCAGTATCGCAATGGTGCCGTCCGCTTCGCCGACGATTGCGCCGGGGAACGGATCGACCGCAGCCTGCACATCACCGATGACCGGAGCAGCAGCCACGGTCGTTGTCGACTCGGCCGGTGCTTCGGTGGTGGTCGTCGCCTCGGTCGTTGTAGTGACCGCAGGGGCCGCTACCACCGCATCGCCGTCACCCTCGGGCGCTGCGACTTCTGAGACCACCGTTGTCACCTGGGCGATAGCCGGTGCGTCGTCCGATCCTCGCCATGCATTCCAGCCCAGCAGCAGGGCCAGGATGCCAACGACGGCAAGGCCCGCTGCCATGATTTGGTCATCGGCCGCAACGCTCCACTCAGGAATGAGCTTCGCGCCCGCTGCGCCGCCTTCGTCGTCGTCTGTTCGCTCTATGTTCTCCACGATAAGAAATGACGCTCCAGAGGTTGAGAAAGTCGCGAGAATACTGGGAAAATCCCCTTTGTCCCGCCCTGGCAGTGTAGCTCGGCGCGTAACTCCCCATTTTCCCTCGCTCTGAAGATGTGGTTCGCGGCGATTTGTGCAAGAATCCCGAACGGTAACAATTTCCGAAAGGGGCTCCCGTGGAGATATCCGTTGAAGTCAACGGTACTAGTCATACGAGCGACGTCGAACCGCGCACGCTGCTCGTGCACTACATTCGAGATGCAGTCGGGCTTACCGGAACGAACGTGGGCTGCGATACCTCGTCATGTGGGGCTTGCACCATCCACCTCAACGGCGAGGCCGTGAAATCCTGCACCATGTTGGCGGTTCAGGCGGACGGGCAGAGCGTCACAACGATTGAAGGCCTGGCAAACGGTGATGAGATGCACCCGATGCAGGAAGCATTCATGAACTGTCACGCGCTGCAGTGTGGTTACTGCACGCCGGGCATGGTGATGG
>CAZSTV010000213.1:0-10096 GCA_964609665.1 uncultured Acidimicrobiaceae bacterium | reverse complement strand
GTGCTCTGGAACTCAAAGATCGTGGTGCTCGATGAGCCGACTGCGGCACTCGGGGTCGCTCAGACCGAGCAAGTCCTGGCACTGGTACGCCGGCTTGCTGACCAGGGTCTTGGCGTCGTGCTGATCAGCCACAACATGAACGATGTGCTGCAGGTGGCCGACCGGGTGTCGGCGATGTACCTGGGCCGAGTGGTCGCAGACGTTCCCGTCACGACCGAGACCTCGAGGGAATTCCTCGTGGAGCTGATTACCGCCGGACGGTCCGGCGACGTTGGACTGGCGGAGGTAACCAACGATGACGAATAGCAACGCCGGCGCTGCGGTGGCGGGGGAGCAGCGGGCGGACTTCGCGCTCGATACCGCCTCGTCGGCCACCTTGGCGGACGTCATGGCGTCATCGATTGCCCGGCTTCGGTCCGGCCAGCTCGGATCGCTGCCCGCGCTGCTCGCCATCGTGGTGCTGGTCGCAATCTTCGGCGCGGTGAACCCGTCGAGCTTTCTGTCGACGCTGAACCTCGCAAACTTCTTGGAACAGGCATCGTCGATCATCGTGATCGCCATGGCGGTGTCGTTTACCCTGCTGCTCGGCGAAATCGATCTTGCCGCGGGGTTCACAGCGGGCGTTTCCGCTGCGGTGCTCGCCACCCGTCTTGAAGAGTGGCCCTTGCTTCCGTCGGTGTTGGTTGCCGCGGCAGTCGCAGTGGCCCTCGGCGCGTTCACCGGTTTCATGGTGGCGAGAGTTGGCATCCCTTCCTTCGTTGTGACGCTGGCAAACGTGCTGCTCTTCCAGGGTGTTCTACTACTCTTGGTTCGAGACGGCGGCAGCGTGCGGATCGAGAACGAGCTCGTCAAAGATCTGGTCGGCGCCAACATGAGTCCCGGCCTGTCGTGGGCGTTCGTTGCGGTGGCGCTCGTCGTCTACGCCGGGTCGCTCGTTCGTCGCAGACAGGCATCGCACGGGGCCATCCCGTGGTCCATCGTTGTGCTGAAGGTTGGCGCCACCGCGGCGTTCAGCGTCGCGCTGACCGTCCTGTTGAACAGAAACCGAGCGTTCGACCGGGCCCCCGAGCCAATCATGGGTTTGCCGACGGTCATTCCCGTCGTGCTGGTGTTGGTGATCGCGCTGAACCTGTTGCTGCACCGGACCAAGTTCGGCCGGCACATGTACGCAGTGGGCGGCAACGCCGAAGCGGCCAGGCGAGCAGGCATCAACGTGACCCGAATCAGGCTGACCGCGTTCACCCTGTGCGGTCTGTTCGCCGGGCTCGGCGGCGCCTTTCTGGCCTCCCGGGTTAACTCGGTCGACCCGAACACCGGCGCAAACGACACGCTGCTCCTCGCCGTCGGCGCTGCAGTCATCGGCGGCACATCGCTGTTCGGTGGTCAGGGACGGATGATGAATGCCGTGCTCGGTGGCTTTGTGCTGGCGCTGATACCGAACGGGCTGACGCTCGTCGGCAAGCGCCTGCTCCCGGTGCTCGGCGAGGTTGACTTCGGAAGCTCCGGCACCAAGTTCATCTGCGCAGGCGCAGCACTGCTCGTCGCATCATCGGTCGATGCGCTCAGCCGCAAACGGGTCACCTGACACGCCCGACCCATCCGACCGAACGCCGCCTGTCGTCCTGACGGCGGCATCCAATCAACTCACAATGTCTTTCAAGCCCCCTGATGGAGGTCTCTTACCCATGCCCGATTTCTTTACGACTGTGCCAGAACCGGTCCGGTACGCCGGCGCCGAATCAAACGATCCTCTGAGCTTTCGGTGGTATGACGCCGACCGGTTGGTCGCAGGCCGCACCATGCGGGACCATCTGCGGTTCGCGGCGTGCTATTGGCACAGCTTTGCCTGGGACGGGTTTGACATCTTCGGAGCCGGGACCCTGGACCGGCCATGGATTGGCCAGGCCGATCAGATGGCGGCGGCCCGGACCAAGATGGACACCGCCTTTGAGTTTTTCGAGAAGCTCGGCGTGCCCTTCTGGTGTTTCCACGATGTCGACATCTCCCCGGACGGCGACAACTTTGCGGAGACCACCAACCAGCTGCTGACCATGGTTGACTACGCGGCCGAGCACATGGAGCGAACCGGCGTCGAGTTGCTGTGGGGGACCGCAAACCTCTTCTCCCACCCTCGTTATATGGCCGGAGCGGCCACCAACCCGGACCCGGAGGTCTTTGCCAGGGCCGCGGCCCAGGTGGCGGTGTGCCTTGAGGCCACCCACCGGCTCGGCGGTGCGAACTACGTGCTGTGGGGCGGGCGGGAAGGCTACGACACGCTGCTCAACACCGACGTGGTCGCCGAACAGGAGCAGCTCGCTCGGTTCCTGTCGCTGGTCATCGAACACAAACAGGCCATCGGCTTTGACGGGATGATCCTGCTCGAACCAAAACCGTTCGAGCCGACAAAGCACCAGTACGACTTCGACGTTGCCTCGGTGCACGGATTCCTTGAGCGCTTCGACCTGGTCGGTGAAGTGCACGTCAACATCGAGGTAAACCACGCCACGCTGTCCGGGCATGACTTCGCCCACGAGATCGCAATGGCGTTTGCCACCGGCACCTTTGGCAGCATCGACGCCAACGCCGGCGACGATCGCCTCGGCTGGGACGTTGACCGGTTCCCCGTCTCGGTGGAGCAGATGACGCTTGGCATGTACGAGATCTTGAAGGGTGGCGGCTTCACCTCCGGCGGCCTCAACTTTGACGCAAAGCTGCGCCGTCAATCGACAGACCGCGACGACCTCTTCCATGCCCATATCGGTGGCATGGACACTATGGCTCGGGCACTGCTTGCTGCGGCCAAGCTCCTGGAGGACGGTGAGCTTTCCGGATTCGTCGAGCAGCGCTACAGCGGGTGGACCGCCGACCTTGGGCAGGCGATCTCCCGAGGCGAACACACCTTGGCGTCGCTGCATGCCAGACAGCTTGGACAGGATGAACCAGTCAGGCAGTCCGGCCGTCAGGAGCTGTTGGAAAACGCCGTGGCCAGGGCCATCGAGCGGGCGGTGTAGCCTCCGCCGATTCTCCTCATCGGCCCTCCCGCCGAGCGCCGCCCCATTGTCACGTCGTCGATGGGGCGGCATCGGTGAGAACGCCCGAATAAAGAAATTCGGGCGTTTGGTCGATAGTCACGTAAGGCGGGACCGAACGGTTTCGTCACCAACAATCGGCTACCGATCTCGGAGCTCTCGAGATGGACATTCTTACTGGAACGGGTCGCGTTGGACGGCTCAACTACTTTGCGACGTCCCTGGCGATCAGCCTTCTCCTCGTGCCCGTGGTGTTCGCCACGGCTGTAGAGGACCCGGCCGTTGGGCAGCCTTCCGTTAGCCCTGTCTTGTTGCTCGCCTCGCTGATCGCGTTCTACTTCGGTCTTATGAACACCGTCCGACGGCTGCACGACTGCAGCCGAAGCGGTTGGATGGCCATCCTCCTATTCGTGCCCCTCGTCAGCTTCTTCTTCGGGCTGTATCTGCTCTTCGCTCCCGGCGACACGAACCGCAACATGTACGGAATGCCTCCAGGGTCGGGTGAGCCCCGCATGTCGTTTGCTGCCCAGCGCCAACGCGTCGACTCGATCGCCGCTGCTGCAAGCGACGCGTATCGGGCGCAGGATCAGGTCAGCTATGTGAACCCCGACGGCAGCTTCAACATGGAGGGCCTCAGCAGCGAGAACCCCGGGCTGTATGGTCAGTCCTCGCAGCCGGCCTGGGAAGCGCTTAGCTATTCCGCTCCAGACCCGACGTGGTCGCCACCGCAGGGTCCAGCGTCGAAGTAGCGAAGGTGAACTGGTCGATGGTCCCCGCCTCGTGTCCGGTCGTTCGGCCACCGAAGACGAGCCAGAGGGTTTCGCAGGATCAGGGCCCGGCGTAGAGCAGTTCGATGCTGCTTGGAATTCGGGTGACATCGCCGGTCTCGACATCGAGGAGTTCGTGGCCGACAAGGCCGAGTTCGGAGCCATCCCAGGTAACGACCTGGGTCAGCGCCACCCCATCCACCAGGCCACCCATGACGTAGTACTCGGCCGAAGGGGCACCGAGGTTGGCCTGCCGTTCCTCATCGAAGGTCTCGAGGCGGCGGACAACGACGTCCCGGCCCAGCCACGGCACCTCGGTCCGGGAGTTATCCACGTAGACCAACAGCTCCCGGTCAAAGTCGAACGCCGGCCCCGAAGAGATGAAGTGGTCTTCGATGAGTGACGAACCGGCCGGATCGGTGACCAGGAGGTTGCCGTGGCTTGTGGTCGTCACCACCAACTCCCGTCCACCGAATGGACGGAGCCGGGTGTCGGGGCCGACCTGTTCGAAGGTGGCCGTGCGGACCGGTCCAGGCTCACACTCGACCGGTCGGCCACCGGACGCGGCATCATCGTGGCCGATGAGCAGGCCCTGCTGGTCGATATCGGTGAACAGCACCTCTCCTGGCAGCTCGCATGGTACGGCGCCGCCGAAAACCGGGAGAAGGGTGCTCAGATCGGTGGCCGCGATCAGCCAGCGGCCATCCGCGGTCAAGCGATCGTCGATGGCGCTGCTGACCGGTTTGAACCATTGGCCATCGATGCGGGCGTGAACCAAACCGTCCTGGCGGACCACAACGAGATCGGGATCAAGGCGATCAAGCCACGGGAGTACGTCGTCGGTCAGCGTCGGCCCGGACGATGTGGTCGGTGGAGCCGTATCGGGAACGGTGTCCTCGGAACCGGCGTCGGGATCGGCGCCGGTCTCTGTATTGGCGCCGGTCTCTGTATCGGAACCGGTGTCGGTATCGGTGCCGGCGTCGCTTTCACCGTCCTGTTCACTTTCGTCGGTCTCGCCGTTGTCGAGATCACCATCCTCAGACGCCGAACTGTCGACCGTCGAATCCGGGGCGACAAGGTCTCCGCCCGTTCCGGTCGTGTCCGTACCCTGACCGCAAGCCGCAAGCCCGATGATTGCTCCGAGCAGGATCGAAACACTGGTTCGTCGACATCCAGCGCTACGACGGAGGGTCATAGCGGTGGGATTGGCAGCCGTCTGGCCCGAACCGCACACAGATAACGCCCCAGGGGTTGTAGACGTTGGATCTCCAAACCGGTTAGGCCGAGCAGGGCCACCAGGTCGAGGAACATAACATAGTCGGCAAGGCTCCGTTGTGGGTCCAGCGGTGAATCGTCGCAGTCCAGTCCCATCAGCGCAAACATTTCCGTCCACCGCTGTTGAAGTGCCACGGTGAACTCACCCTCCTGGCTCTCGTCGTCGGGCAGTGGCAGGTCGGTCAGTTCCGCGACGCAGTCTCGTAGGAAGTAGACCACCGATGTCGATGACCGGCCCTGGCCGGGTCCCATCATCGCCTTGAAACCCGGGCGGCAGTCGCCATCGGCGTTGTCGACGTGCCAGTGGTTGTCGTGATTCGGGATGCGGTAATTCAGCACGTAGCCGAAGTACTTGCGCAGCGTCGCCTCGACGCCAACGTAGACCCGTCGTTTCCTGGGGTCGTCGAAGCCTTGGGTCCCGACCCGGGTCACCTCCAGCGACAGGTTTTCAAACTGGATCCAGTTGATGTCGATGGCCTTCAGATGATTGTGGTACGTGCTCCGAGGGCTGCCGGGGGCGATGCCGAGACTGCCAATCCACTGAAGCGTTCCGATCGGTTCGTCCTCGACGCTACCGGCGACCCGGGACAGGTGCTGCAACCACCGGACCCATCGCTCTATGGCCCGCTCGAGATCGCCATCGATGGGCCGTATCGTCGAGGCGGCCAACGGATCGAACGTACCCTGATCGATCTGGGCAAGCTGGACGTCGCCAACAAAAGGAATGGGGATTTCGGGCGAACCGACAAGTTGGATCGTGTCATCGCCCGGCTGGCGATCGGCCGGTGGATCGTAGAGACACTCCGTGAAGGTCATGCGGTTGCCCTCCGGTAGCGGACGACCACTTCCGATCCCGCGCTGCGCAGGCCATCGGTTGCCTCGACCAACTCAAAGTGCTGAAGCAGTTTGGTCTGAGCGCCAAGGCAGGCTGCTGCCATGTCGATCTCACCGATGTCGACCGCCTCGTCGCCGGCCCACAACTGGTAGCGGCGACCCTGGTTTGAGACCGAAAGGGGATCGAGGGTGAGCGGAACACTGACCGGACCGACAACGGCCGCCCCGAGTTCGATCAGATCGATGGAGTCGGTCGAGCTGACGCAGAGGAACGATGTTGCGTCTGTCCGTCCCGCGGTGAACGACGAACCGTGGCACACGTCGGCCAATATCTCCCGACGATCGGTCCCGGGCCAGACGGCGACTACCTCGCGGGTCGAGTCTCGGACCGAGCCGTCGTGGAGAACATCGATGACGAGGCGGGTGTCGCCAGAAGTAGCCGGAGCGGTGTGCTCGGCCCCTGCGGGCGACACCGCCTCGTCGGCCGCCAATTTGTCGTATCCGCTGGTGACATGCGGCGTCTTTACCTCGACCGTCTGACCATCGGAAACCGTGACGTGCTGTTCGACGAATTGCCGGTCTCCTTCGAACGACATGCCATCGGGGGCGATGTAGACCAGCACGTAGTCCCGAGGGTCGACGGCGAACCGGAAGCATCCCGCGGAATCCGTGGTTGCGTCGGTTAGCCACGTGCTCCGGAGGCCATCGGGTCTTGCCAGGAACAGATCGACGCTCAGCCCGGCGACCGGTTGGTGTTTCTCAGTGGTGACGGTCCCTGTGATCTCTCCGGTGGGCGAGCCGATTCCAGCGCCGCATGAGATGTCGGTAATGCTGCCAGGTCTGGCCAAGGCATCGGTCGGGCTGAAGACCGGTGACCAGTCCCGCCCATATCGTAGGACGACGTAGCCCGGTCGGAGTTGGCGCAACCGGACCTCGGCACGACCGCCGACCGGCCATGTGTCAAGGTTGGGCTGGGTCCTCAGCACATCCAAGCCGAAGGGAAGTTCGTCTGGATCGTCGTCCTCCGGCTCCATCAGACCCGGGTAGTCACCGTCGTGCTGATCCGGCAGGTCCTGCTCATCGGTCACGTACCCGCCGACGATGAGGTTCTCGGCCGCCGAGCAGGCCAAGCACTCGCCGACGAAGCCGTCCGGGAGAGAGGGAAGCTGCATGCCATCGATTCGGAGTTGACCCATCCCATCGGCTTGCACCAGGAAGACCGTTCGATGTTTCCAGCGCACGGCGTCGATCAGCCGTTCACCTGCTCCTAATTCGATCAATGGCGGTCCAGCCTCAGTTGCTGTCTCCGCCGATCCCACTTGACCCTCGCTCACAATTGCCTCCGCCCGGTTCAATTGACTCCTGCGAAAACCTATCTTTTCTTAGGTCAGAATTCCGGTCGCCCACGCCGGTGCCTTTGAGTGGCGTCGAAAGTCGATGTCACCGAGCCCGGAACTGGTTGTCGATAGAACAGATTTGATCTAAATCGACGACCGGCATGGATTTCGGCCTGGCCAACGAAGGGTATGGAACGGTGATCGTCACCGGACGCTCCCAGGACAAGGCGCGGGCGATCACGAGGTGAGTGGCGGCGTCCTCTAGTTTGGAGACGTGGAACTGGTCGTTTCGAGCATCGTGCTTCTGTCGTTGGGCGTGCCGCTCATCCTGTTCGGGTGGGCGGTAGCGCAACGACGGTTCGATCTCGTCTTCGGCGACTACACCGCGGACACCACCGATGAAGCGGCATGGGACTCTGCCCACAGGCGAGCTGGTCGCCGGTTCCGCCACGTCGGGATACTCCTCACCGTCGCCGCTCCGGTCGCATTGGTCTTCGGGTTCCCCGTTGCCGGATGGGTCCTTGCCGTCTGCATGGTGGCAGTGGTGGTCGGCGTCTGTGTTGTGTCGATGCAGGCCTTCGTCCACGTCGAACGCCATCAGATTCGCAGCGTTCGTTAGTCTCGCTCGCGAGCACCTTTTCCGGCGACTGAACCAATACTGATCTCGATCTTCGCGTATCAGCGCCCCATCGCGGCCGTCTCAAGCCTACGCACCGCAACAAGGAGATCGTGGATCAATGCCAAACGTAGAACGGATGGTGGCTGCCAAAGAAGCCGCCGAAGAAGACCTGCTAAGCAAGAAGAACGTGGTCGGCGTCGCCGTCGGCCGCAAGTACACCGAAGGCGAACGGACCGGCGAGCTAGCCATCGTCGTATACGTTTCAAGCAAGGGCGGTCGGCTGGCCGCCGCCGACAAAATTCCGGAGGAGATCGACGGGATTCCCACCGATGTCATCGAGGCCAACTTCGAACCGAAGACCACCAAGTTGGCGGTCGCTGAAATCGAGCCCCTTGTCGACACCGGAACCTACGACCCGTTGGTCGGTGGCATCAGCATTGGACCGTGCCGATCGATTGGCGGCTTTGTCTTCACCGGAACGCTCGGTTGCATCGTCACCGACGACGCCACCGGCGATCCCCTGTTGCTCACCAACTTTCACGTTGCCGCCATCGACGCCGGCTGGAGTGTTGGCGACACGCAGTGCCAGCCGTCCCGCGTTGATACTGGAAGCTGCCCCGGCGATGTTGTCGGGTCGCTGCAGCGTGCGGTGCTCAGCACCAACGTTGACGGAGCGGTGGTTAGCCAAACAGCTCGCAACGTCGATTGCCGCATCGAGGAGATCGGCGAGGTGCAGGGAACAGCGCTTGCCACCATCGGCGAAGCCGTCCGCAAACGTGGTCGGACCACGGAGCTGACCTACGGCGAAGTCGATTCAGTGGCCGCAACCGTAACGGTCCCGTACGACCCGTCCATTGGTGATGTGACCCTCACCAATCAGATCATCATCGCCGCAGACACCAGTGAGAACCCGGCCTTCGGCATCAGCGGTGACTCCGGTTCGGTCGTCGTCAATGATGACAACGAGGTTGTCGGTCTTTTCTTTGCCGGCAACGACACCGGGACCATCGGTGTGGCCAACCCCATCGCCGCGGTAGAGGCGGAACTCGGCGTTTCGGTCTACACCTGCCCGTCCAAGCCCAAGGAGTTCAAGGAGATCAAAGAGAAGGACATCAAGGACTTCAAGGAGAAGGACGGCAAGGAGTTCAAGGAGAAGGATTTCAAGGAGCTCAAGGAGAAGGACGGCAAGGAGTTCAAGGAGTTCAAGGAGCTCAAAGAGAAGGACAAGGACAAAGACGTCTTCGAGTCACCCCCGGTCGCACAGCCCCCGCTGGCCCAGCCACCGGCGCAGCGCCCTTTCGGTGACCTTGAACAGCGCATCGCAGGGCTTGAGCAAGCGATGGCAGGTCTCCAACACTTCATCGGCGCCGGACTTCGGCCCGAACTGTCCGGCAGTCCGCTGAACAGGGAAGCCGACGTTGACCAGGCCCGGATCGCAGCGCTCCAGCAGCAGCTGTACGGACAGGCCCAGGCCGCTCAGGCCGCCAAGGATGCTAACGACACCCCAAGCTGGGGTTAGGTGATATCGGATGTTGCTTGTCCTCTGTGACCCGAGTGATGTTGGTGCGCTCTGGGCGGGTCTCGGCCTCCGGTCCCGTGTACCGGATGTCGAGATCGTCAGCACCGAAGAGCTGGGATCTGCGCTGCGCTTTGACCTTCGGCTCGACCGGAGCTTCCGCTCAGTACAGATAGACCTGGCCGACGGGAGGCATATCTCGTCGACCGAACTCTCCGGGGTGTTGAATCGACTCCAAACGGTGCCGACCGGCCAGCTTGACCGCGCCGCTGCCTCGGAGCGGACCTACGCCCAGGCGGAGCTTGAAGCGTTGCACGTCAGTTGGCTGGCTGCGCTTGAGTGTCCAGTCATCAACCGCCCGAAACCCCACGGGCTTTGTGGGGCGTTTCGCTCGGATCTGGAGTGGGCCATGCTGGCAGCCCAAGCGGGGCTGCCAGTTGGGTCCAACCTCGACAACCTTGACAACCTGCATCGACCTGTTGGCGATAAATCGGGGGTGGCGGGACCGGGTGTCCATCCCCCCAAGTCAACGCTGTCCCTGGTCGTCGTCGACGACGAGGTCACCGGAAGCCCGGTTCCGTCCCCAGTGGTCGATGCTGCCAGACGGTTGCGGGAGGTCAGCGGGGAACGGGTGATTGGGCTAACGCTTCACACGACCACCACCGGACCGGCCTTCGAATCAGCAACGGCGGTGCCGGACTTTCGTGTCGGCGGTAGTG
>CAZSTV010000212.1:5653-10196 GCA_964609665.1 uncultured Acidimicrobiaceae bacterium | reverse complement strand
CGGGCGCTCTAGAGCGCCTTGGCGTCCTAAACGAGCGCCTGGAGGCCCTGCAGGAGCTGTTGTGGGCCCAAGGGTCAGAACGCATCCTCGTGGTCATACAGGCCATGGACGCAGGCGGTAAGGACGGCACGGTGCGCCACGTGTTCGAGGGCGTCAACCCAACGGGCGTACGCGTGGCGTCGTTCAAGCGGCCAAGTTCAAAAGAGCTTGCCCATGACTACCTGTGGCGGGTGCACAGCCAGGTTCCGGGCGACGGTGAGCTGACCATTTTCAACCGCAGCCACTACGAAGATGTGCTGGTGGTCAGGGTGGAAGAGCTTGTGCCAAAGAAGCGGTGGCAGCGGCGCTATGACCACATCGTTAACTTCGAGCAGATGTTGGCCGACGAGGGCACGACCATCGTGAAGCTCTTTCTGCACATCTCAAAAGAGGAGCAGAAGGAACGTCTCCAGGCCCGCCTCGACGAGCCACATAAGAACTGGAAGTTTGAGGAGGGAGACCTCGGGCCTCGGGCAAAGTGGGAGCAGTATCAGGAAGCGTTCGAGGACGCCCTGACCAAGACCAGCACCGACGATGCGCCGTGGTATGTCATCCCGGCCGACCGGAAGTGGTACCGCAACATCGCCATCTCTGAGATCCTCATCCAGACCCTGGAAGGTTTGGAGATGTCCTTCCCAGAACCGGCCGAGGGTCTAGAAGACGTCGTCATTCCCGACTGAGTCGGGGGCTCAGGCCCCTTCGATGTCGTCGAGTTTGCTGAGCCGGTGGGTTGCCTCGATCAAACGGGTGGTGCCAGAACGGCCCCGCATCACAAGTGACTGTGTGGTGATGGCCTTTGGCCCAAATCGCACACCACGCAAGAGTGCACCGCTGCTGATGCCGGTGGCGGCGAAGAAGCAGTTGTCGGAAGAAACAAGGTCGTCGAGGCCGATGATCTTGTCCGGGTCATAGCCCGCTTCGACCGCCTCGACCCGCTCTGATTCGGTACTGAACCAGAGCCGCCCCTGCAGGTCGCCGCCCATGCTGCGAAGCGCCGCCGCCGCGATGACACCTTCGGGGGTTCCGCCGATGCCGTACAGCATGTCGACACCGGACTCGGGCCACGCTGTGGCGATTGCGCCAGCAACGTCACCGTCTTGGATGAGGGTGATCCGAGCATCGGTCGAGCGAATGTCAGCAATGATCTCTGCGTGCCGAGGCCGGTCGAGCACCATGACGTTCAGGTCCCGAATGGCCTTGCCGGTGGCCTTGGCCAGCGCCCACAGGTTCTTCTCGATCGGGAGGCGAATGTCGACGATGCCTGCGCCCGCCGGACCAACGGCGATCTTTTCCATGTAGACCGCTGGCCCCGGGTCATACATCGAACCCTTCTCGGCAACGGCGATCACGGCAATCGCTCCGGCTCGACCGGTGGCGGTCAGCGTTGTGCCATCGATCGGGTCGACGGCAATGTCGGTATGGGGTGGTTCACCGTTACCGATGCGCTCGCCGTTGTAGAGCATGGGCGCCTCATCCTTCTCGCCCTCCCCGATGATGACGGTGCCGTCCATTTGCACCCCATCGAGCACCGACCGCATGGCGTCAACCGCCGCCTGGTCGGCGCCGATCTTGTCACCTCGGCCCATCCACCGGGCCGCGGCCATGGCGGCAGCTTCGGTGGTCCTCACCAGTTCGAGGGCAAGGTTTCGGTCGGGCTGGATCCATTCCGATGACATGCCGAACACCGTAGTCCGCCTCGTGCCTCCAGGGCTCAAACCAGTAGGAGGAATCGTGCCCTATCGCACGTAGCGAACGACCTTTCCGCCTAGTTTCCGGCGACCCGACGGTCGTGGCCCTCCCAGTGCGGTTCTCGGAGCACCTTGCGGGCCAGTTTGCCGACCGGTGACTTTGGCAATTCCTCGGTGGTGAGCTCGACCGTTGCCGGGCGCTTGTAGGAACCGAGCCGCTCGCCACAGAGCTCCCGCAGCTCATCGGCGGTCACGGTCGCAGACTGGCCGACCGTGACCACGGCGTAGGGGCTCTCTCCCCACCGTTCGCTCGGCACGCCGAACACGGCGGCCTCCACCACGTCGGGGTGATCGGTCAGCACGTTCTCCAACTCCGCGGGCCAAATGTTGAACCCGCCCGAGATGATCATGTCGTCCTTGCGGTCGAGAACATAGAGGTAGCCGTTCTGATCCAGCTTCCCGATGTCCCCGGTCAACACCCAGCCGTCGTTCATTCGCTCCTCGGTGGCGGCCGGGTTTTCCCAGAAACCCGACATCTGCCCGTCGCAGCGGATGGCGATCTCACCCTCTTCGCCGATGGCCAGCGCCTCGCCCGAGTCGGGATCGACAATCTCCAGGTCGCCGAACGGCAGCGGGCGACCTGCGGACCGCAGCGGGTTGGAACCGGCAACGTCACTGAACCACTCGTGCGGACCCATCATGGTGATCGGCAGCGCCTCGGTTTGGCCGTACCCCTGGTAGAGGCACGGGCCGAGGACGTCGTTTGCCAGCAGCGCCGTATCGTCCGCGGTTGGTGCACCACCGATTTGAATGCACTTGAGATGAGACCAATCCCGGTCACGGGCGGTCGGGTGACGAACGATCGCGTTGAGCATCGCCGGGACGAGAAAGCCATAGGCAACCCGCTCGGTCTCCATTGTGTCGATGACCTCATCAACGTCGAACTTCGGGATCAGCAGGTTGACCCCGCCAGACAGCCACATCGGCGTGAACAGGTAGCCGGAGCCGTGAGAGATCGGTCCGGCGTGCTGACAGACGTCACCCAGCGCCACCGGCGGAAAGTTGTAGAACCAGTCACGGCCGGCATCCAGCCACGTCTTGTGGCTGTAGCCAACCCCCTTCGAGAGTCCGGTGGTTCCGCCGGTGTGGCGGATGATGAACCAGTCGTCCTGGTCCACGGCGGGATCGGGGTCGGTGTCGGGAAAGCCGGCCAGCCAGTCCTCATACCCATCGCCGCGGACCACCACATGCTGCAGGGACGCGACCTCATCCTCGATGCCCGCGACGGCGTCGGCATGGGGGGCGCTGACCATGAGGGCTCGACAACCGGTGTGGCTCAGCATGTGCACGTGAGCCTCACGGCTGTTGCGAGGGTAAAGCGGGACCCGAACCAGGTTGGCGGCCGCAGTGCCACAGAAGAAGTCGACCGACTCCAGCGTGTTGTCCTCAAGCACCCCGATCCGGTCCCCCGGTTCCAAACCGAGCGCACCAAGGGCGTTTGCCATCCGCAAGCCACGGCTCCACGCCTCTTCGTAGGTCAGGCGGCGTGGCTCTCGCCCCTCGGCCACCGACCCGGCCTCAGCCACTGCGGGGTACTGCGAATGGAATACGGCCGATCGTCGCATCAGGGTTCTTACGTCCACAGCGCTCAACGTACCGGATCGACCATTGCGGCGTCATGCCCGTGAAGAATTGGACAGGATTGGGGACCGGACCAAGATCGGCAGGTCTTCTAGCTCCGGGCTAGCATCTGGCTGTGCGCTCCGCGGCAACGTTCATCTCGTTGATGGCAATCGGCGTACTCATGGTGTTGATCTACGTGTGGTCCGGGGAGTCCATCATCGCCCTGGTCCTTTCGATCCTCACGCTGTTCGCAGCACTGGCGGTGTGGCAGTGGCAGCCGTGGGCAGTCGACAGTGCCGGTGCTGATGGAACCGGCGGCGCCGGGCCTTCGGTGCGGCCGGAGAGAACCGAGCTGCTGCCAAGCCGGGGCAGCGAACCTCGCCCGAGGGACAAGACGTCTGCGTGGCGGTCATCGTTTGACATCACCTATGACGACCGTGGCGTGTCCGGTGTCGCTGTCGGGTCCCAGGCTCCGCAGATGTGGTCGTGGTCCCAGATCGACGACATCGACCATCACTGGTGCCCCCTGGACCAGGTCAGCCAGCAGGCCGAGGAACGGTTGGCCCTTCGCCTGTTCTTCCCCGACCTTCGCAACCCCGAGGAACCCGCCCAGGCCTGGGTCATGTTCGGTCCGGACCAGCAACCGGAAGTGGTGGAACGAGAGGCTCGTTCCGCCTGGCGTGACAGCAAGATCAAACGGTCCCGGCTATTCGAGATGACACCGCAGGAGCGCACCATGAAGTTGGCGGATCAGCTCGCACCGGACCGGCTGCAGTTGACCGACTGGCCGCGGTCACCGGAGCTGCTCTACCAGGAGGTCAGACGAGAGTTGCTGGCCGGCGGCGAGTTCTGTCGCCTCGCACAGGACGATTCATTCGATGACGTCCTGGACGCGTTTGATGAGATGCTGCGGGCCAACCAGCTGCCGCTCATCACCGAAGCCGAGGCCGACGAACTGGTGCGTGCCGACCGGCCCCGCCGCGTCGCCGCGCTCTATCGGACGCTGGACTGGGTGGCCGAGCAGCGCGGGTTCCGGATGATGTTCATTGAGCAACGGGGCGGCCGCTCATCCGATGAGTTTCTGATCGGCCTGATCCCGGCGTCGTCAGCGGACGACTGGGACGGCCAAACCGTCGGTAGCGGCTCGGCACGGGTCCTGCGCGACCAGCCCACATAGCCGCCATCTCCAGCAA
>CAZSTV010000212.1:0-5643 GCA_964609665.1 uncultured Acidimicrobiaceae bacterium | reverse complement strand
TGTGTATAAGAGACAGGACCTGCCGACATAGCCGACAGGTCGAGCAGCGATACCGATGAGTATTTCGGATCCGTCCTAGGGCCGGAACCGGGGCTCGCGCTTTTCTGAGAACGCGGCCATTCCCTCGATTGCCTCGGCGGTGTCGAACAGCGCGTAGTAGCTGCGCCGCTCGGTCCTCACCCCCTCGGTCAGCGAGACCTCATCGGCCCGGTCGACCGTTTCGGCCGCCACCATGGCGATGGGTTTCGCGTAGCCGGCAATGGTCTCGGCGGCATCGAGCGCGGTGGCCCGTAGCGCTTCCGCCGGGACCACCCGGGACACCAGGCCACTACGTTCGGCCTCCTCGGCATCCATCATGCGACCGGTGAGGATCATGTCCATTGCCTTTGACCGCCCGATGAGCCGGGTGAGACGTTGCGTCCCGCCCATGCCGGGCATCAGCCCGAGCTTGATCTCCGGTTGGCCGAACCTTGCCGAGTCCGCTGCGATGACAAAATCGCACATCATCGCAAGCTCACAGCCACCACCGAGGGCGTACCCGCCGACGGCCGCGATCTTCGGCGTTCTCAGCGCCGCAAAGTCATCCCAACGACTGAAGTAGTTGTCCGCCATCATCGAGCGGTAGCTCTGCTCCTGCAGCTCCTTGATGTCGGCTCCCGCAGCGAACGCTCGGTCCGAGCCGGTCAGGACGAAGCAGCCGACGTCAGGATCGACGTCGAGCTCGGAGAAACGGTCGACCAGTTGCGTCATGACATCAGCGTTGAGTGCGTTGAGAGCCCTAGGGCGGTTGATGGTTGCCACCACCACTCGCCCGAGCTGTTCAAACTGCACCGGCCGATCATCGGGCTCAATAGCTTGTGGCGCTACTGCCTGTTCTCGTGCTTGTGCGTCACTCATGAGTCCCAAATCGCTCCGTAGGCCGGAATGCCGACCCGTTCCATGCCTTCGACCACTTGCCACGTCAGGTTCTTGTTCGAGATGACAATCACCGCCTCGGCATCGAACGCTTCCACCGCTCGATACGCCAGCTGGACCATGTCCGGCTTTCCCTTCGCAGTGGTGTCCCAGATGGTGGCCTGTGGTTGGACGGCCAGAATCTCATCGACAAGTTCATGGCCGTAGGTCTCCCACGGGTCACGGGTTGCCCATACCAGGTGGGCCGGCACCTCCTGGGAGAGCAAGTGCGGCAGGGTTGGGCCAATGCCGCTGCCGGTCGCAACCCACACAACCCGTTTGAACAGCTTGTCGATGTTGCCCACCCCGGCGGTTGGAATGCCCTTGACCCAGACATGGCTTGGCATGTCGTCGATCAGCTGGCCTGTCCAATCTCCGGCCCTGCTGATGGTCAGGCGGAAGCCGTCGCGGTCCGGGCTCGGCACGTTGGCAAAGGAATGCCACTCATGCAGGGGGCTGCGGCTGACCGTTGTCGATGAACCGGCGAACGGTGTCACCCCGTAGTCGAACTCGACGAGCGCAACGTGGTTGGACGGTCGCGTGATGTTCACCGGCACCCGTCGTAGCCGTAGCCACGGCAGCGCGATGCTGACGAGTACTGCGGTGAGCGCCCAGACGGCAAGCGAGCCAACCAGCGCTCCGAACAGTCCCTGGTCGCCTCGACCAGCTGCGACGAACAGCAACGTGTGGACCCAGAACAGCGCAAGCGCGGTCCAGCCGCCGAAGCGGTGCATCTTCTCAAAGTTGTCGTGGTACTTCGCTCGGAACCGGGGCAGTGAGAATCCGATCATGGCGACGAGCAGCGCCACCAGTACCACCGAAACGCCGATCAGCGGCCCGGACACACCGGGCAGACCTTCGGCGGAGTGGTATATGACCGACCCCAGGAAGAGAAGAAACCACAGCGAGCCCCCAACGGCACCGCCGACGTGGATCCCTCCGAAGTGGTAGACCTTGCCTGCGGTCCACCGGAGCCGGAGGGGCCAGTCGGTCGGTATGGCGGTCGCCGCCTTGAACAGCAGGTTGATCACATATTGCTGTCTGATCAGGATGGCCATGGTGAAGTTGAGCAGCATGACGTTTGCGATGTTTCCTAGCGCAATACCGTCGCTGCTGAACCATCCACCGCCGGTGAGCCCGTAGAGCAAGATCGCTAGATTGGTGACAGACACGGTGGCCGCCAACCGGTTGTAGTGCATCAGCCGCCGGTCTTTGAGCGCTCGGCGGGCCTTGTTGATCTCCGGCGGCAACGTTGCCAATTGGTAGTTATCAGAGTCGAAAAGCTCGCGTCGCGTTGCCCGGTCGTGCTCGGCAGCGGTCAACGGCGCAGCAGTTTTGGATGGTTGCACGAGGTCGGTCATATCGACACCTGCTCGTGGGTTGTGGGGCCCTGTTCCGGTCGAGGATCGACAGGCCAACTCTCTGTGGTCTCCGGTGGCCGATGTTCGACCTGACCTGCGTCAAGGTTGACGTCTTGGTTCTCGCTGAGAGCAATGTCGGCATCGACGATGGTCTCGGCCAGGGCCCGCTTGTCGACCTTTCCTCTCGAGGTTCGGGGAAGCTCGGCCATTGCGGTGACCTTCGCAGGAACGCAGTAGTACGGCAGACGTTGGGCGACGGCGGCTAGGGCCTTGTCGATGTCCACCGTCTCGGGTTGGACAAACGCTACGAGGCTGCGACTGTCGTGCTTGAGCGTGACGGCTTTGGTGCAGCCGTCAACGCTCTCCAGCGCCGCCGATACCGAATCCAGCTCAACTCGAAAGCCTCGAACTTTCACCTGGTCGTCGGTGCGTCCGTAGTGCTCAAGCTCGCCTTCCTGGGTCCATCGCCCAAGGTCCCGAGTGCGAAACATCATGCGGCCGCCACCGAGGAAGGGGTCCGGGGCGTATCGCTCCGCGGTCAACGATGGGTTATCGAGGTACCCGGCGGTCACGCAGTCACCTCCGGCCCACATCTCACCGACCTCACCAATACGGCACGGCACTCGGTTTTCGTCGAGAACGTACACGGTGTTGTTCGGCGTCGGGGTTCCAATGGTCAAACCGTTCAGGCCCGGCTGGTAGTGCTGGGCGGTGTTGATAATGGTGGTCTCGGTCGGGCCACAGGAATTGTGGAACGTGGCGAACGCACCCCAGGCATCGGCAAGTGGACGGGGACACGGTTCACCCGCGACAGCAGCAACCTTCACGTTGTGGCAGGCGTCGGCGTCGATCGAGCCGAGGATTGACGGCGTCGCAATGACGATGTCCGCCCGCTGAACGGTCTCCTGAATGCTGCTACCCCTGATCAAGAGGGTGGCACCGTTCATCAGCGCGCCAAGGGTCTCCCAGGCCGCCATGTCGAACGAAATGCTGAGAATCTGTGCGACCTTCAGGCCCGGCCCCATGCCGAGGTTGCCGGGGGCCGGCAACAGAATGTTGCAGACGTTTCGGTGGGTCACCTGCACCCCGTTCGGATTTCCGGTGGTGCCGGAGGTGAAGAGTATGAAGCAGTTCTCATCGGGCGAAATGTCGCAGTCCGCTTGGAACGGCCGCTCGGATGCCTCGTCATGGCCCGTTACGAAGAAGTCGTCGAGCGCGATAACCGTTTCACGTTTGGTCGGGATCTGGTCCACAAACTCCGCCAGGGTCAGCACAACGGAGGCGTTGGTTGCATCGAGCACATGCCGAAGCTGGGATTCGGGGGCGACGCCTACATGCTGTGGCACATACGCGGCCCCAAGCTTCATCGCCGCGAGTTGGCCGATCACCAACTCGATTGAGCGGCGAAGGAACAGCGCAACGTTGTCACCGCTCTGGACGCCATGGTCTGCAAGGACCCTGGCGAGACGGTCGGCCTGCTGATTCAGATCGGCATAGGTGATCTGACGGCCGAGGTGGTCGATGGCGGTGGCGGTCGGTTGGCTTTGAGCCTGGGCCTCGAACGCCCGATGGATTAAGTGATACGGCAGCGGTTCAATCGGGCCCTGGCCAAAGCGCTCAAAGAGCTCTTGCTCGGCAGGCGGTAGATGATCCAACAGCGTCCGGTCTGCGACAAGCGGCGTCTGCCGCTCCAAAGCGCGATGGTCGGGACTGGCGTCGGCGTGAACACTGTCCGGTAACAGTGCAGTCATATGAGTCTCCTGATGGTAAAGCTGGAGGGAGATTCCCCCGAGCCGACCAGAAACTCTCCGATTCCGTCGCTAGATCCCGAATACGGGCCCGTTCACCAGTTGATCACACATGTGTTCGCACGGGACAGCCTTCGCAGCTCGCCTACCGGTGCGCTGACAGTCGGCTCTCGAATCAGTTCGTCGTGATGGAGGCAACGGCGACTTCGCATTCGAACGGACCGTCCTCTTCGGCGACTTCCACCGATGAGATCGCCTCCCAGTTATCGGGCAAGCCGGTGTCATCGGCTTCGTAGAACGGCAAAGGCTCCTCGAGTATCACGGTTTCCACTCGCTCACCGGCGCCGTTCAAAACCTCGATCTCCAGGTACAGCGTCGACTCGCCAATGTTCGTGAACGGATTGTCCACCTGCCCCGAAGCGACGACCCGTGACAGATTCTCGTTGCGGCCGCAGGCGAAGCTTGTCACCTCGGGCGTGACCGCCTCCGCATAGGCTGCGCTTTCAGCCGGTTCCTGCTCGACGGCGTCGGTCGTTTCCTCCGCCCCGTCTTCGGCCGGTTCGACTGCGACACTCTCTTCGTCTGTCGCCCCACAGCCGGCGCCGAACATCACGACCGCGGCGATCACGCCGCGAAAGAGATAGTGCTTGTGCATTCCAAACCCCCGCTAGAGCATACGGCAGCATCAATCAGCCGCCAACCAGCGTGACTCTAGCGTGCTGGCGCCCAGGGTTTGGTTAGGGGGACGACGGTGCCTTCACCGTCATCGCCCAGGCTGTGATCTAGTGAGCTGCGTCTCCGACGGCTTCGCCTGCAGCGACGAGGCGGATCTCCGCCCACTGCCGGTCGGCGCGAGCGTAGGCATCTTCGGGGTCGGCTGCTTCCGCGGCCTGGGCCTCGGAGAGGTCGGCCCGTGCCGCTGCCACGTCGATCTCCGCCGCAGGCACTGCGGCGTCGGACAGGACGGTGACTTCGCTACCGGTGACCGAAACAAAGCCGCCGCGCACGGCAAACCGCTTTACTTCGCCTTCGGCTTCAAACACCCGAACTTCGCAGGTCAGCAATGACCCGATGAACGGCTCGTGGCCGGTCAGGAAGGCAATGTCGCCACCGCCGCGCGTCCGGGCAATGACCTGGTTGGCTTCGCCGGAGTACAGGATGTCCTCAGGAGAAACGAATTCGACTCGCATCATTGGATAGTCCCTTCAGCGACGTTGGCCGCATGCCAGCTGGACGCAACCCGCAGGGTTGCTGTCATTACTTGCTGTCTCGCAGGAGCTGCTCGGCCTTTTCGCGTGCCTCGTCAGCACCGCCGACGTTCAGGAACGCCTGCTCTGGCAGATCATCAAGCTCACCGGTGACGAGCGCTTCGAAGCTGTCGATGGTTTCCTCGACAGGGGTGAAGACGCCGGGCAGGCCGGTGAAGACCTGAGCAACGAACATGGGCTGGGAAAGGAAACGCTGGACCTTGCGAGCCCGGTCAACGGTGATGCGGTCCTCTTCGGACAGCTCGTCAAGACCGAGGATGGCGATGATGTCCTGCAGCTCCTTGAAGCGCTGGAGAATCTCCTGCACCTGAC
>CAZSTV010000211.1:0-10235 GCA_964609665.1 uncultured Acidimicrobiaceae bacterium | reverse complement strand
CTACGCCATAGCCGGTAGCACCGCCACTAGCCGGCGACGGTAAAGCGGTGGGCCCGCCAGTCACCGTTGGCGGCGTCATCGACCACGGTCAGTCGGACGCCGTCGGCGCCCTCGCCGCCTTTGGTGTACATCCCGCAGAGCGCCTCGGCCTGATCTGCCAGGTAGCCGGCGGTCACCAGCGAGCCCCCGGGATTGAGTGAGCGAAGCACATCGGGCGACAGTTCTCGGTGGACCGGGAGCAGCACGTTGGCAACGATCACGTCGAAGCCCGTCGTCCGCTCCGACATGATCTCCGCGATTGTCGCGGTGGTGACGTTGATGGCAACACCGTTTGCTTCGGCGTTGCGAATAGCAACGGGCACGGCATCTGGATCGATATCGATGGCGGTCACCGAGCCAGCCCCGGCCTTTGCCGCGGCGATGGCGAGCACGCCTGACCCGGTGCCGACATCCAGCAGCTCGCAGCCCGGGCGCAGCGCTGCCATCAACAGGTCGAGCGACAGTTGGGTGGTGGGATGGGCGCCGTGGCCGAAGGTCGCCTCCGCCGTGATGGCGATGGAGAACCTCTGACCGCCGGACTGGACCGTGATCTGCTCCGGTGTGTTGTTGACGGCCCAGGTCGACTGATCGGCGATGGGGTCGACCGACATCGTGTTGCTGCGGACGCCGTCTGCGGAAGCCATCTGACGGGCCGCATCGGTGGCCTCGGCCTCGGTTTCGAACCCGGCGACCAGCTCCCCGTCAGGTCCTTCAAACACCCCGGTGGTGCCAACGTCCCACAAACGGGAGGTCATCAATTCGGCCGCAAGCTCGGTTTCGCACGAAAAACGTAGAAGCCATCCCACAAACGACGATGCTACGGGCGAGAATGGAGACGTGGTGTTCGCAGGTGGAGAACTGGAACAGAGCCCGTCGACCGTTCATGCGGCAATCGACATCGGCACCAACTCATTCCATATGGTTGTGGCCCGAGGCCTGGCCGACGGTGGGTTTGAAGTCATCACCACCGAGAAGGAGATGGTGCGCCTCGGCCAGGGCAGCGGTGAGATGAAACAGCTTGCCGCCGATGCGATCGACAGGGGAGTGGCCGCACTGACCCGCATGGCCGCCGTGGCGGCCACCCACGACGCAGAAATCACCGCCGTCGCCACCAGCGCCACCCGTGAGGCGGAGAACCGCCAGGACTTCATTGACCGGGCCCGGGACGAGACCGGAATCAACGTTGAAGTCATCAGCGGGTTCGAAGAAGCCAGACTGATCCACCTTGGTGTGCTGCAGGCACTGCCGGTGTACGACAAGCGGCTCCTGCTGGTGGACATCGGTGGCGGCAGCACCGAGTTCCTGGTGGGGCAGGGCTCCACCGTCATCGGCGCTCGGAGTGTGAAGCTTGGCGCCATCCGTTTGACCGAGCGGTTCTTTGCCGACGGCGAGGTCTCGGCCAAGGCGGTCAAGAAGTGCCGGGCCTACGTTCGTAGCACGCTGGCCGCGGCCGCCCACGACCTCGGGGTCGAACCGCATGAGGTGGCCATCGGCAGCTCGGGCACCATCAGCGCCATCGCATCGATGATTGCCGCCGCCAGGGATGAGAGCGTGCGAGACCTGAACGGCGTTGCCTTCAGCGCCAAGGAGCTGGACCGGCTGATCGACGAGCTGGTCAACACCCCGCCGGAGGAACGACGAAAAATCCCCGGGCTCGACGCTCGCCGGGCCGACATCATCGTCGGTGGCTCGTTGCTCCTTGCCGAGGCGTTCGACGCCTTCGACATCACCTCCATGACCGTTTCGGGCTACGCGCTGCGAGAAGGGGTCTTGTTCGACCAGTTGGCAGCGGGCACCAGCTCCTCCGCCCGCCGCCTCACCGACCTTCGGCGCTCAA
The DNA here is from genome assembly GCA_964609665.1 of uncultured Acidimicrobiaceae bacterium. Classification (GTDB taxonomy): domain Bacteria; phylum Actinomycetota; class Acidimicrobiia; order Acidimicrobiales; family SZUA-35; genus JAHELU01. Next base: position 8,359 of record CAZSTV010000211.1, on the reverse strand, counting down.
ACGTTCTGCGCCTGGCCCACCAACTGGACCCCGATGCCACCCACGCCGAGACTGCGGCCGCGCTGGCGGTAAGCCTCTTCGACCAGACCGTTGAACAGCATGAGCTTGGGCTGCGAGCCCGCGAGTTGCTCGACCTGGCGGCCATCGTTCACAACGTCGGGCTCTTCATCTCTCACGCCGCCCACCACAAACACACCTACTACGTGGTGCGTCACTCCGAGCAGCTGACCGGCTTTACCGAACGGGAGCGGGAGTTACTGGCTCTGATCGCCAGGTATCACCGTCGAAGTCACCCGAGCGCCAAACATTCGGAGTTTGCAGAGTTGTCGTCCTACGACCAGGACATGGTGCGCAAGCTGGCGGGCATGCTGCGGGTAGGTATCGGTCTCGACCGCAGCCACCGCGGCCTCGTCACCGGGGTTACCGCAACCGTCGACCCGGATCAGAGCTGCCTGATCATTACCGCGCAGGCCAACCCGGGCACCGACGTCAGCCTCGAGGTCTACTCGGCGCAGGAGCGGTCAGACCTGCTGGCGGACGCGCTCGACCTGAAGATCGAGATCTCATCCTGACGGGCTAGATCCGGGTGCGACTGGGTTAGAGCCCGAAGTCGCTGTAGGGAAGATCCGACAGCGAGTCGAGCACGAGGTCTGCAGCCGACAGGTCGCTGGCCACCGTCACCGGGTTCGGCACCGCAACACAGAACATGCCCGCCGCTTTTGCCGCGGCGACGCCGTGATGGGAATCCTCGATGACAAGGCATTCGGTGGGATCGATCCCGAGCTTTTGAGCGGCCACAAGGAAGACATCGGGCCACGGCTTCGCCCGCTCGACGAGGTCCCGGGTGGCGATGAACTGAAACCGGTCGATGAGTCCTCGGTCCGACAGGTGGCGCTCCACCCAGGAAATCGGTGAGCTGGAGGCAACGGCCAGCGCCTTGCCCTGCTCCTCAGCTCGTTCCATAAGCGAGAGCACTCCGGGCCGAAGCTCGGTGTCGGAGATCATCTTGTGATGAGCCTTCTTGCGGCGGTCCATTATCACCTCGATGTCATCACGAGGCCCGGTGAACTCCTGGAGAACGTCCGCCCAATGGCGGCCGTCGGCCCGGCCGACGCCTTCCAGAAAGGTGGCCAGGGTGTACTCGTGCCCGTGGTTGCGAAACTCTTCCTGCACCGTGGTGAACTCGCTCCACTCGGTATCGATGATGGTGCCATCGAAGTCGAAGATGACGGCGGAGATCATGAGTTGGCCCGTCGGATTGGGTGCATTCATCTGCTCAAGGTAATCGGATATATCCGGTGCGACGCCGGATTTCGCCTGGTTGGGTGAGACGTTCTAGACCGACGATCGGTCGGCGGCGATTTGGCCATCCATCGTATCGAGCGTGGGTTTGCGAAACCCTGCCATCGTCCGTCGGTATGCGCCAGCGTCCAGGGCGGACAGCGAGGCCGCCTCTTCAATCGCCGCTTCGATGACCTGCTCCGCGGGGACCACCCGGTCAAGAAACCCGACGTCGACCGCATCGTTCGGGTCGGTGATGCGGGCATTGGCGATCGCTCGTTGAATATGTCGCTTGCTCAGCCGCTCGAACGCAATGGTGTGGGCCCAGTCGGGCAGGGTCATGCCGATGGCCACCTCGTTGAGGCCGATTTTGTAGGGGCCGTCGGCACCGACCCGAACGTCGGAACCGAGGAGCATGAGTGCACCGGCGGCAAGTGCGTGGCCGGTGCAGGCCGCCACCACCGGTATCGCCGAGCCGTAGATGTTTCGGACCAGCTCGCCGCCATCGGCCACCAGGTTGATGATTGCCGACATGTCGCCGGCCTGCATGACGCTCAGGTCGAATCCGGCGGAGAACCGGCCCTCTCGGCCTGCCAATACGGCGGCCACGATGGCGTCGTCGTTTTCGGCTTCGGCCAGCGCAGCGGAGATATCGGTGATCATCGAGGCGGACAGCGCATTGGCTTTGCCGTCGTCCATTTCGATCAGGAGCACGGTGCCATCCGCGACCGTTGAGGTGGTTACCTGGCTGGACTCGTTGTTCTCGCTTGACACTGCTCGACCCTCCGGACGGACGCTGTGGCCGACTTCGGCCCCGATTGCAACAGTTCCGAACATAGCGAACCTCGGCCCGACACCCCACGTGGACACCCCGGGTCATCACTCCCGGGTTACCCGGTGCTTGCGCAGCGGTCGTCATCGGGTTTAGCTGCTCCCATGACCGATGTTGACTGGTTCGATCAGGATGGTTTCACGCTGCGGTGCGGCTGGGGGCCGAACGGGCTGCGGCGTCTCGCCCCGGTGTCCGACATTGTGGTCATCATCGATGTGCTCTCGTTCTCCACATCGGTTGACGTGGCGCTTGGCCGCGGTGCGGTGGTCTTGCCATACAAGTGGCACGACGGAAGTGAAGATGACTACGCGGCGGCGAACGATGCCGTGGTTGCGGTGAAAGCCGCTGAGCCGAATCGGTTGAGCCTGCGGCCGTCGTCGCTGATCGAGATTTCGGCCGGGACCAGACTGGTGTTGCCTTCGCCGAACGGCTCGGCTCTAGCGTTTGCCGCATCCGAGGCCGGGGCCGCCCGGGTGGTCGTCGGGTCGTTGCGCAACGCGTCGGCGATTGGAGCGTGGCTGAACGAGATCGCTGTCGCCGGTGACACCGCCCAGGTCGTGTCGGTGATTGCGGCCGGGGAACGCTGGCGAGGTACTACCGGGCCACTGCGCCCCGCGATTGAAGACCTGCTCGGCGCAGGAGCGATTCTCGCCGCCGTCGGTCGTAACGACGGCGCATCGCCCGAGGCGCGGGTCGCCATGGCCGCCTTTGCCGACGCTCGCCCCGAATTGGAGGAGCGGCTCCGGCAGTGCGGCTCGGGGCGAGAACTGATCGATAAGGGTTTCCCCCTCGACGTGGACATGGCCGCAGACCTTGACGCAAGCCAGGTTGTCCCGGTGCTCAAGGGAGTGGAACTGGTGAACGCAGCAGCCTGAGCGCTACCTCTGCCGTCTGGCCCTTTCGCCAGTCCGAAAAGTGATTGCCAAGAATCTAATTGTTCTATAACGTATAGAACAATGATCTTCACCGTCGACACCGGCAGCAGCATTCCGCTGTACGAACAAATCGTCGTTCAGATCCGTCGGGCCATCAGCCAGGGGGAACTGAACGTTGGTGACCGGCTGCCCCCGGCTCGCAGGCTGGCGGAGTCGTTGGACGTCAACATGCACACCGTGCTCAAGGCCTATGGGCAGCTTCGGGATGAGGACATTCTGGAGATGCGGCGAGGCCGGGGTGTGACCGTTGCGGGAATCGCCGCAACGACAAACCGCCTCCGTGAACTGGCCGAACAGATTGCGGCCGAAGCACGACAGCACGGTCTGGCCCGTGGAGAAGTTCTGAACCTGGTTGAGGAGTACCTGTGATAGAAGAACAACGCAAGCAGCAACTCGTCGGAACGATGGCTCCGATCCTCACACTGTTCGGGGTGGTCGGGCCGATCGTGGTGTGGAGCGGCTCGCTCCCGGACCCAATTGCGGTCAGTTGGCAGAGGAACGGGGCAGACACCGCTGTGTCGCCGACCACGTTCCTGCTCATACAGGCCATCGGTGCTTTCATCTGCGCTGGGCTGTTCGCCGCCGGAGGGTGGCGCCGGTTCACCACGCCCATCTACAACGGAATCGCTGCAGTCGTCGCGGCGTCGATCGCTCCGGTGCTGGTCCTCGTATCGGTCTCGACGGTGTTGCTCAACCGTGACCAGGAGGTGTGGACCGACGTCCCGGCCCCGGGTTCGTTCTGGATCGCAGCAGTGACCATGGTCGCCCCATTGCTGGTCCTCGTGCCGGTCGGTTGGCTGATGCGCGACACCTTCATGACCCCCTCGCCGGTCGGGGACCAAATTCCCAGTGCCGGCCTGAGCCTGTCAGAAACCGAGACGGCCGCATGGCACTCGCAGGCCACCGCTCGCTGGACGTGGATGGTGGCAGGACCGGTGGCACTCATCGCCGTCTTGGCCACCGTCGGTGGAGTCTTCGCTCTTGGTGCCCCCGGCATCGTGCTTGGGCTCTCGATGATCGCAGTTGCGCTCGCCATTCTCGCACTGACCTCGGTCTCGGTCTCGGTGGACCAGCGGGGACTCATCGTCCGCTATGGGCCATTGCCATGGCCGGTCAGCCGGTTCCCGCTCACCGCCATCGAGGTTGCCAGTGCCCTTGACGTCCGTCCGATGGAACACGGCGGCTGGGGGTACCGGGGGAGCCGCAAGCTCTTCGGCAAGGCGGCCGTTGTGGTCAGAGGCGGCGAGGGGATTCGCCTCGGTCTGCAAGACGGTACGGAATTTGTTGTCACCGTAGACGACGCCGACCGTGGCGCCGGCGTCCTGAACGACCTGCGAGCAGCAGCACCGTAGGAGCGGTCGGCGCTGGTCGGCGGCGGTGCTGTCAGGCGGTTTGCTTGACCTGGGCGGCTTCGTGGCTCAGGAGCCACCGCTTCACGTCGAGCCCGTAGACGTACCCACCGAGCGATCCGTCGCTCCGTACGGCGCGGTGACACGGGACGAACGGGGCGATCAGGTTCTTGCCGCACGCCGTGCCGACCGCCCGGGCCGCTTTCGGGTTGCGGGTGGTCGCTGCCAGTTGGCCATAGGTCCAGGTCTCCCCGGCGGGAATGGCACGAAGCCCGTCCCAGACCTGGTGCTGTAGATCAGTGCCCTGCTGGTCGAGTGGTATGCGGTCAAGTGCGGCGAGGTCGCCGGCCAGGTACTCCTGGATCGGTTGCTCAAGCGGGCCGAGGTCAGCAACGTCGACCATTTCGGTGTCGGGACCGTTCGGCAGCCGCTTCAGGAGTTCGGCGGCCGAGCAGAAGCCGGATGCAACGACGACCGGCCCTGGAGGGGTCGCATCGGCGGTGCGCTGCTCGGCGAGGACGGTCATCGGGCCGACGGGGGTGGTGTAGGTGCAGGCGTGGATCATGATGTGCTCTTTCTCTGTATCTCGTTCTGGGTCTTCGGATCTGGGTCTTCGTTCTTTTGCGTTGCTCGGCGTTAATCGTGGGAGGTGTTCCACAGCAACAACGCCGCATAGGCCCGCCACGGCTGCCAGCGCTCCGCCCGGCGCTCCAGTTCCTTGGCGTCAACCCCGAGCGAGTTGCGCAGCACAAGGTCTCCCACCGGCCAACCGTTCGGGTCGTTGAGGGCCCGCATGGCCACGTATCCGGCGGTCCACGGTCCTATGCCCGGCACGGAGAGGAGCGTGGCAACGGTCTCGGAGCGGTCTGCGGCGGGGGTCAGGTCAATACCACCATCCGCTACAAGTTCGGCCAAGGCCTTCACCGTTGCCCGGCGTTTGCCTGGCATGCCGAGGCGGTCCAGCGGCGCCGCCGCGATCTGCGCCGCTGTCGGGAAGCCTTGATGGGTCACCGGGCCGTCTCGCTCCACATCTCCGGAGCCGCCGGTGGCCAGCGAGACCAGTCGGCCCAACGTTGTTCGAGCGGCCGCAACGCTGACCTGTTGTCCGACGACGGCCCGGACGGCCAACTCGAACGGGTCGAACGTGCCGGGCAGGCGGGGGAGCGGCCTACGGGACAGTCGCTTGGCAAGGTCGGGATCGGAGCGGAGATGGTCCGCAACCGGTTCGGGATCGGTGTCCATATCGGCGACGCGGCGAACCATCGGGATGATGGTGGCCACCCGGTCAAGGCTGTCGAGCGAGCAGTGCAGCTGAATGGTGTCGTCGCGGTCGGTCCGCTGTAGCTCAATCCATCCACCCTGCACGCCACGTCGAAAGCTGTCCGGACCTGCGTGTTCCAGTCCGTCGATCGCCCGGGCGGTCATGAAGCGGTGGAGATCGTCCCACTGCAGGGGTCCTCGACACGACAGCGTCAACGTCAGTTCGGTCGCTCCCGTGGCTGCGGTGTCCGGCCTGCGGCGAAGGCCCGACGGTGTGGCGTCGAACGCCTGGCGGAAGGCATCGTTGAACTGGCGGACGCTGCTGAAGCCGGACGCAAAGGCAACGTCGGTGATGGCCAGATTGGTTTGGTCGAGCAGCAGCCGGGCCAGCCACAGTCGGCGGGAGCGGGCAAGCTGCGTCGGGCCGGTGCCAACCTCCAGCTTGAGTTCTCGCCGAAGATGACGTTCGCTGACGCCGAGCCGGTCCGCAAGGCCGGTCACCCCCTCGGCATCCACCACACCCTGTTCGATGAGCGCGAGGGCCTTGCCCGCCAGGTCTGCCCTGCGGTTCCACTCGGGGTGACCGGGGGCAAGTTCGGGGCGGCAGCGCCGGCATGGACGAAAGCCCGCCGTGCTGGCTGCCGCCGGGTGAGAAAAGAACGTGACGTTGGCAGCGCTCGGGGTCTTTGCCGGGCACGAGGGCCGACAGAAGATGCCGGTTGAGGTCACCGCGGTGTAGAAGCGACCGTCGAATCGAGAGTCTCGCCGTTGAATGGCGGCATAGCAGGCGTCATGGTCCAGATCTGGGCCGGCCAGGGATGATTCATCCGCTGTGGATGGCTCTAGGCTCCTAGCGGGCGTTGACGACTTCATGGCTCTAGTTTTAGTCCTGGTCACAGCGTTCGGCTAGCGGAAAACGGACAGGACGGTGCCTGATGATCGAGAGTGGAAACGGCAAGAGGACGCAATGAACGGGCAACACTGTCGTCTCGGTGAGCGCGCGCCGAAATCCTCCAATGCCGCCTCTCTTACAGCGGTTCTGACTAATGTCGATGCTGATACACATCGGTTCCGGCAGCGACGGTCTATGGCACCTCTACGAACGCTTTCAATTGCATTGGCGGTGCTGACTTTGGCATTGGCCGGTTGCAGTTCCGACCCGGAGGAAGAGGCGGTCGTCACCGTTCGCCAGACCGCCGAGGATCTCATCCGAGCCGATGTCGCCGGAAGTGCCGGGCTCGGTGACCTGACCCCGGTCTGCCCGGACGTGGCAGACGTAACGGTTGGCACCACGTTCGAATGCACCGCCACCACCGGCGATCAGCGCATCGTTGCCATTACCGCAACCATTGACGCCGAGGGTCGGATTGCCCTGGCGACAAACAACATGATCACCGCTGCGGCACTGCCGAGCTTTGAACGGGCCGCGGTGGACGCACTCAACCTCACCGTCGGAGCCCAGCTGGCCGAGGACGCAATTGACTGCGGGACATCGTCGGTGGTCTTCGGCCAGGATCGGGTGATGGTGTGCGCACTGCTCGACCCCCACACCGAAAAGGTCTTTGATGTCAGCCTGAGCATCACCGACATCGAGGCCCGCCAGTTCAGCCTGGTGGTCGCGGACGAGCCAAGGGCGTAACGCCGGGGCCAAACGCCAGCACGGGTACTGGTACTGGTACAGGTACCCGTACAGATGCGGCTAGGTCTCCTTCGACAGGTGGCTGCTGCCAAAGTTGGCGCCACCCAAATGCTTGGCGAAAAACTCGTGCACGATCTCCAGCCGCTCGATCCGGTGCGAAGGAATACCCGCCCGGCTTAGCTCATGGTTCTCACCGGGGAATCGGACGAGGGTGGCATCGCCACCGGTGCGGCGGATGGCGGCGAAGAGCTGTTCGGCCTGCTCGATCGGGCATCGCCAATCCTCCTCGGAATGCAGGATCAGCGTTGGCGCCGAAATGTCGGCGGCGTAGTGCAGCGGTGACTGCCGTGTGACCTCATCGACGTTGTCCTCGATGGTGGCACCAATGGTCTTTTCCGCAAACCAGGTGCCGATGTCGCTGGTGCCGTAGAACGAGTTCCACGAGGTGACCGCCCGCTCCACCAGACCGGCCTTGTAGCGGGTGTCGCGGCCGAGCGCCCAGGAGGTCATGAACCCGCCGTAGCTTCCCCCGCCAATCCCGATCCGCTCCGGGTCCACCTCGGGCAGAGCCGCCAGGTGATCGGCCAACGCGGTGATGTCTGCGAAGTCCTTGTTGCCAAGGTCGCCCGCGATCTCCTGGGCCCATGCCTCGCCGTACCCGTCCGATCCCCGAGGGTTGCCGGCGATCACCACGTACCCGCAGGCGGCAGCCATCTGGAATTCATCGAAGAAGCAGAGCCCGTACTGGAACATCGGGCCGCCGTGTATGTACAGCAGGCCCGGCCCTGGCGTGCTCACATCGGGGGCGGATGTCGGTGGTCGGACTACGAAGCCATGCACCTCGGTGCCGTCGGCGGATGTGGCCGAGATCTCCTCGGTGGTGGCCAGGTCAATCTCGGCCAGGACAGCGTCGTTCAACGAGACGATCTTGCGAGGCGTGCCGTCGACCCGCCAAAGCTCGGCCGGTCGCTCCGGCGAGGAGATGGCGGCAACCACAATGGAGCCGTCCGCCGTTGAGTCGAACGCCAGCACCTGGTGTGGTCCCTCATGGACGACCGTGCGC
>CAZSTV010000210.1:6581-10370 GCA_964609665.1 uncultured Acidimicrobiaceae bacterium | reverse complement strand
CGTCGTGGTCTTCGTCGCCGTGCTCGTCGTCGTCGTGGTCGTCGTGTTCTTTTTCGTCGTCGTGGTCGTCGTGGTCGTCGCCGTCGAAGGCGATGGTGTCCACGGCATCACCGAAACGGAACATGGGTGTGCCGGAATCGGCCACCGCGTCGAGGGTGTCCTCCAGTCCCTCTTCCAGGAACAGGCCGTTTGCCACGACTAACGCAGCGCCCTCCATCTCAGCCCGGTCGGCCAGGGACGGTTCGAAGCTGTGGGGATCGCCACCGAAGGGGATCAGCGTTTGTATGTTGACGCTTTGGTCTCCACAGGCGACCTCGGAAACAACGTCGGCCCAAATGCTGGTGGTTACCACAACGGTCTGGCCGGATTCTTCTGTTGTGTCCTGGCCGGCCTCGTCAGCAGCCTCGCCGCAGGCGGCGAACACCAGCGGAACACCGAGCAGGGCCGTTGTCAGCCTGCGCAACGGGCGGCGCTGCGATTGTCCGCGACGGCTGGTGTTGGGAAGGGAGTTCGGGTCAGTTTCAGGTTGCATCGCACGCTTCGATCGTTCGGTCGGACGTATAGTGAGAATGAATCTCATCTAGACTATATTGAGAGCCATTCTTGATTGCACCATCCCGGTACAGTAGGTGTGGTTGTCCAGTGAGGTTGTTGAAGCGAAATGGGGCTACAGCCCCGGGGAGTGTGCGGTGTCTCAACTCGAAGCGCTGACAGTGGCCTTTGGAGGCCGCGTTGCGCTCGACGTGCCGTATCTCCGCCTCGATGGGCCGCAATTGGTCGGTCTGATCGGGAGAAACGGGTCGGGCAAGACCACCCTGCTGCGGGTGCTGGCCGGACTTATCCAGCCGACCACCGGGGCCATGACGACCGACGGCGACGATGTGGCATATGTCGCTCAGCGTCAAGAGCAGCACCGCTGGATGCCCCTCACGGTTGCTGAGGTACTCCGCATGGGTCGGTACCGTCGGCTCGGTCTTCTCGGCAGGTTGGGCCGCATCGATCGTGCATGCATCGCCGACGTCACCGAGCGGTTGGAGATCGGCCATCTGTTGACCGAACCGTTTGGCTCGCTCTCCGGCGGTGAGCGCCAGCGCGTCCTCATCGCCACCGCGTTGGCGGCCGAGGCACACACCCTGCTCATGGATGAGCCGATCACCGGCCTTGATCTGCCAAGTCAACAGATCATCATGGACATCGCGACCGAGCAGCGAGACGCCGGCCGCCTCGTGGTCATGTCCACCCACCACCTGGACGAGGCGCGGCTCTGTGACCGGGTGCTCGTGATGTCCAACACGATCATCGCCGATGGCCCACCGGACGTGGCGCTGGAACCCGAATCACTGGCGGAAGCGTTTGGGCGGCAGGTCGTACGGTTTGACAATGACGCTGTCGGCGGTGAGGCATCGGCTCTTATGTTGGATGACTGCGACCCGGCCGAAGCCGTGGTCCGATAGGCGGCACAACTACAACCGATGTCCTGGCGCCACCGGCGGTTCTTCCGCAAAGATGGTCCGTACACCCTGCAGCGAGGATTCGGGACATGGATGAAGTGACGGACGAGGCATCCACCACGACGAATAGTTATCACCAGGCCCCGCAGGCCATGGTGAGTGCTCCGTCGGGGTGCCCGGTCAACCATGACTGGTCGCCGCTCAACGCGGACTATCTCGAAGAGCCGTACGCCATTGCGTCTGCGCTGCGGGAGGAATCGCCAATCTTCTTCTCCGAGAAGTTGGGGTACGTGGTGGTCACCAGGATGGAAGACGTTGAAGAGGTCTTCATGAATCCTGACGTGTACGCCTCCACCAACGTTCAGGACCCGGTCTTTCCCATCGGCAGCGAAGCAGGAGAGGTCCTGGCCGCTCCGGACTTCAACCCGGTCGCGGTCATGTCCAACAGGCCGGAGCCTGACCACGCCCGCATTCGTGTCCACACCAGAGCGGGGTTTTCCCGGCGCCGGCTTCGGACCTTGGAGCCCTACATCGTTCGTCGCAGTCACGAGTTGATCGATCAGATGCTGGCCGGTCCGAACCCGGCGGAGCTGATCGACGCGTTCGCGTTTCCACTTCCCGGCGAGACCATCTTTCGGTTCATCGGATTTCCCGAGTCAGACGATGAGCTGCTGAAGAACTGGTGTAGCGACCGCAAGGCGTTCTCGTGGGGCCAGCCGAACGAGCAGGAGCAGGTGGAGATCGCCGAGAAGATGTTGGCGTACTGGCGCTACTGCCGAGAATTCACCGCCGCCAAGTTTGCCGATCCTGGCGACGACTTTGCCTCCGAGTTGTTGGCCGCCCACACCGAGAACCCGGACGAGATCTCCTACCAGGAAGTGGAGTCGGTTATCTACGGGCTGTCGTTCGCCGGGCACGAGGCGGTCACCAACCTGATCTGCAACGCGCTGCAGTGTCTGCTGCCGCGCCGCGACGTGTGGCAGCAGCTGGTGGATGACCCGTCGCTCATTCCAAACGCCGTTGAAGAGGTGGTGCGGTTCAACTCGAGCCAGATCTCCTGGCGGCGGGTGACCACCAGGGCCACCACCCTTGCCGGGGTGGACATCCCGGCCAACACGCCCGTGTTCATGAACTTCGCTTCGGCCAACCGGCAGCCGGACCGGTTTGAAAACCCCGACGAGTTCGACATTCATCGAGACAACGCGGCCCACAACATCAGCTTCGGCAAGGGGATCCACTTCTGTCTGGGCGCCTCGATGGCGAAACTGGAAACCCGACTGGTCGTCGAAGCCTTCGCGGAACGGGTTCCCTCGCTGCAAATGGTGAAGGACCAAGACATCTGGTCGTCGGCAAACATCACCTTCCGCGGACCGGAGCAATTCTTCGTTTCGTGGTGATCGCTCGCAGGTGCTGAGTTTCAGTTGACACTTTGGAAAGTGTACGTTAGTTTTCCAATATGGAATCTGAATACGGCGACCCCGCTTCCAACTCGGCAACCAGTCCGGCGCAGACCCACCTCGATGCGTTGCGCCGAGCGGAGATACTCACCCACACCCGCTACCCCAAGCTGGGCTGGTGGTACCCGCCGACCTTCGGAGTGCTCGGGGCAATTTACGTCGCCGGCTACGCCATGCCCATCTGGCTTGGCCTGCTGGTCTGGGGCGTCACGACAATGATCGCCGGGGCGGGCATCGGTGGCTACGTCAAGCGTCGTGGTGTGATGCCAGACATTCGGCGGGCACCGGCGGCGCTACGTCGCCAGGCCATCCTGTTCTTCGTGGCCTATGCGGTGGCCATCGCAGTGATTGTCTATCTCTACATCTCGGTGGCCTGGTGGGCCGCATCCCTGGCAACGCTCGTGCTGCTGACGGTCATCATCGGCTGGTATGAGGCGCGCTACCACAGCACGGCCCGCCAGATTGAAGTAGAGGCAGGCCTGATCGCTCCGGCCCAGGGTCTGCAGTGAGTCTTGACCATCTCAATCCGCTGCTGACCCAGCCAAAGCGGCTGGCGGCACTCGGCATCGTCGCCAACTCCACCGAGGTTGAGTTCTCCTTCCTACGCGACGTTCTGGAGCTCAGTGACTCTGACCTCTCGAAGCAGATGGCTGCACTGGCCACTGCGGAGTACATCAAGGTGCGCAAGACCGGGAAGGGTCGCAACCGCAAAACCTGGTACAAGATGACCTCCGACGGTCGCACCGCCATGGCCAGCCATCTCGATGCCCTCAACTCACTGGTGAGCAACGCACCTCAGGCCCCGCAACCCACAGGAGAACCGGAATCGGAATCGGCAGGTGAACCTGAATCAGAACCCACAGCGCAGCTCGAAACCACAG
>CAZSTV010000210.1:0-6481 GCA_964609665.1 uncultured Acidimicrobiaceae bacterium | reverse complement strand
GCATCCCGAAACCACAGCGCATCCCGAAACCACAGCGCAGTCCGCACCCACTGCTCCGGACTCCGAAACGGTGTGAGGGTGTGACCGACCGACCATCGGGGCGCTAGCGACAGGTCCGAACTGGGCCGAGCACGCGTTCGGTAAACGGGTTGAGGAACCGGCCGTCGGGGTCGGCGGCACTGCGGAGTGCCTGGAACTGCTCAAACCGTTCGCCGTGCATCGAGGCAATGTCGTCCGCGTCAAGCGCCTCGCACCATTTGCCAAGGTGGACCCGAGCGTCGGCGTCCTTGACCCACTGCTCAACGGCGCCAAAGTAGCGGTCGACCGCTCCGGACTGATTGCAGCACAGGCACAGCCACGCCGATGGCCGCTCCACCCCGGCGCCGAGCAAGGTCTGGTCGTGGCCACCGGGGCTGAAACGAACCTCGACGAGGAGAAACGGGAGCCGGGCATCGCGATACATATATTCGTAGAGGTTCATGAGGTGGTCGAGGTCTGACCAGACCCGGTCCATGGGAACCGCCACCTCTAGTTCCTGGTGCAGGTGGTACTGGCTGCGGCTGAACGCCTGGGAGGAATCGAGGACGAGGCTTGTGGCCTGCTGCATCCGCATGGCCGGACCGGCGGTCCGCGGCAGCAGTCCGACGTGGGCCATAGCGTCGCCGAAGGTGGCCGCGGCGATTGCCGCCTTGGCCTCGTTCATCGCTTCTCGGCGGGCACCCAAGCGCGACCGCTCGTCGGTGGTCTGGTCCCAGGTATGGACATGGACCAGGTTGGTGAACGGATACACGTAGAAGCTCACATGGTCGTGCTCGGCCAGTAGCCGGTCCAGGTTGTCCTCCGCCCACCGTCTTGTCTCCACGCTTGAGTGCTGCCTCAGGTTGAACGAGTCGACGCACTGAACGGTGACCCTGGTAATGACACCGACCGAACCGAGGCCGCCAACCGCAGCCCGAAACATCGGGTCGCTCGGCGACAGGTCATGGATGATGCCGTTGCCGTCGATGATTCTGATTGCCACCACCTGGTCGCTCAGGTGGGCTGGGAGGCGGCCCGTGCCGTGAACGTCGGTCGACAGAATTCCGGCAACGCTCTGGGCGTCGTGCGACGCCAGCGAACGGATGGCCAGCCCGTGCCGTCGCAGCTGAGGTGTCAGGTCCCGAAGGCGGGTCCCGGCGAACACCGTCGCCTGCTTGAGCTCTTCGTCGATGTTGACCACGCCGGTCATGTGATCCAGCGAGACGGTTGCCCCCTCGGTCGCAAGGCCCGTGTTGAACGAATGGCCGGAACCTACGATCCGGACCGACTCGGCGTTGCGGATGATTTCGGCCAATTCGTCTTCGGTCTTCGGTTGGTACCAGTTGGCGCTGTGGCGGCGGTCGCCGGACCAGTTGCGGTAGATGCCGCTACGCAACCGCCCTTCGAGCAGCAGCGTGCTCCTGCCGGTCAGCACATACGCGAGGGCGTTCAGCACGGTTTTGACCGCTGCACGGCTGAAATGCGGGTAGGCCATGTGCTCTAGACGCCCAGCACATCGGTTTGATACAGCACCGGCAATCTCCGGTACGGTGGGGCGGGCGCGGCACTGTGAAGCGGCTTGCCACAAAAATGGAACCGATATGTGGTCTGAGGGGTGTCTTATCCGTGGCCATTGATGATCGGTTGATTCTGACCGAGGCGACACCGGTGCCGACGACAATCTACAAGCGTGATTTCGACGGTTTTTACCGGTCCGAAGCCGATCGCCTTACCCGCGCCCTGACGCTTGCGCTCGGAGATCTCGACCTGGCCCAGGAGGCCGTTGATGAAGGCATGGCCAGGGCCTTTCAGCGGTGGCGCAAGATCGGCAACTACGACAGTCCGGCCGGGTGGGTGTACCGGGTCAGTTTCAACTGGGCCCAGAACCGCATCAGGAACCGCCGCCGAGAGGTTTTGACGACCGAATGGACCGAGCAATCGATCAACCATGACGTCGACCCGGATTTGCAGCAGGCATTGGACAAACTGGCAATCGAGGCTCGTTCGGTCGTGGTGCTGCGCTATCTGCTCGGGTGGTCAACCGCTGAGACGGCCGAAGCACTCGGCATCAGACAGGGCACCGTGAAGAGCAGGTTGGCTCGGGCGCTGGAACGGCTAGAAGTACTACTGGAGGAACGATGAGTAGCGATCTTGAATCACGACTCCAGCGTCAACTCGCCGCCCGGGCTGATGCGGTGCCGTCAGCGGACCGTCTCGACGTCGTCGTGGCCAAAGGCAGGCGCCGCCAGGTGCGGTCGCGGGTGGCAATGTCGATGGTCGGCCTGCTCATCCTGGGCGGAGGCGCCACGGCAATCGCGCTCAACGAGCAGAACCAGTCGACCTTCACCGTCAGCGAAGACCCCGCGGATGGTGAGCAGACCGACGGCGACGTCGACGGTGACGGCAACCCGGCGGAAGATTCTGAGCAGCCGACCACCACCGTGGCGCAGGACCAAGAACAGGACCAGGACGAAGGTCAGAGCGAGAACCAAGGTGACGGGACCGGCTCTGAAGACGCGGCCCCTGACGGCGCAACGATCGATGACGGCAACGGCGAAGACCCCGCACCGGATGCCGCCCCGGCAGACAGCGGCGATCTGATTGCCATTGATGACCTCAGCTACGCCGGAGCGTTCCGGGTGTCATCGGAGACCTTCGGAGCGTCAAGCACGAACTACTCGGTCGGTGCGCTGGCATACAACGCCGAGAAGAACTCGGTATTCATCGCTGGACACTCCCAGGACAAGGCCATCGCCGAGTTCGCAATCCCAACGCTGGGGACCAGCACCACCATGACCGACCTGCCCGAGGTCCCCCAGCCCCTCCAGCCGTTCAGTACCATCTTCGATCGGGTGGCCAACCCCGGCGCCATCGACACCATCACCGGGATGTACGTCGTCGACGGGCAGCTGATGGTCAACGCTGAGAACCGCCAGGATGCGTCGGGTCCGGCCGAAGACACCACACTGGTGATCGCCGATGCCGACGCCCTCGACGGCGCGATCAGCGACTTCTACCAACTCCCCGGCGGAGCGATCGCCGGTGGGTACATATCACCGGTGCCGGCGCAGTGGCAGGACGCGCTCGGCGGAACGGCGCTGACCGGCTGGGCCTCGAACTACGGCATCGTCAGCCGCTACAGCATTGGTCCCAGCATGTTCGGGTTCTCCCCGGAGTCGGTGGTGGCCGCTGGCCCCGGTCCAATCGCCACCACTGAACACATGGCGTTTCCCTTCGCCGGCGACAACTTCCTGGTGCCCGACGCCCGCGCCCAAACCGAAGGTACCGCAACCCAAACATGGAACCCGCTGTCCCGCGGCGTCTATGGGTTCATCGTCCCCGGCTCCCGTACCTTCGCCGTCGTCGGCAGCAATGGCGGTGTGGCATCGGGAGTCGGTGAAGGTATCACCCAGATCGACGGCACGGTTTGCAACGGCTCGTGTCCCTATGACCCCGACGACTTCTACAACTACTACTGGCTCTTCGATCTCGATGAGATCTTGGCCGCGGGCGACAGTGCGGACCCGACGCCCTATGCCCATGGCCGGTGGGATGTTCCGTTCGACGATGGTGGGCAACACCTCATCGTCGGCGCCACGCTGGACCCCGAGCGCGGCCTGCTCTACATGGCCCTGTCCGAGGCGGGAGCGCTTCAGGGCACGTTCGAGACGTCTCCAGTGATCGTGGCCTACCGGGTCTCGTAGAGGCGAACAGGGTCTGGTGGCGGCGTAGAGTGGCGTCATGACCAACGCCCACGGGCCACGACACGTGGTTGTCACCTCGATCGACCGAACCGACGGCGGCCTGATCGATCAGCTCGCGCCGATCGGCACCGCCACCGTGCACGAGGCCATCGGCCGCCGGGGCTATGTCGGCCCTCACATATCGCCGATCCAGCAGGGAACGAAGATTGCCGGAAGCGCCATCACCGTGCTCAGCCACCCTGGCGACAACGGCATGCTGCATGCCGCGGTGGAACAGTGCCAGCCAGGCGACGTGCTGGTCGTTGCGAACACCGCCCCGTCAACCCACGGGATGTTCGGCGATCTTCTGGCAACGTCTCTGATGCAACGTGGGGTCCGCGGTCTTGTCATCGATGCGGCGGTTCGTGACACCGCCGATCTTCGAGAGATGGGCTTCCCGGTGTGGACCCAACACGTCTCGTGTCAGGGCACCGTGAAGAACACCCCCGGCTCGGTCAACGTGCCCATTCGCCTCGGCGAGCAACTCGTTAACCCCGGCGACGTTGTCTGCGCTGACGATGACGGCGTTGTCGTCGTCGCCCGCACCGAAGCGGCGGCGGCGCTCGAGCTGTCAAACGCCCGGTTGGCCAAAGAGACCGAGACCAGAGCCCGGCTTGAAGCCGGTGAGCTCGGCCTGGACTTCTATGGTCTGCGGACCAAGCTGACCGCCATGGGAGTTGAATGGGTCGAACGGCTGGACTAGACCGCTGGCATGACTGACGAGGTCCACCCGACCACCACCGCCGAAGCGTTTCTCGCTGCCCTCAAGACCCGCGAGGTGGACTGGATCTTCGGCAACGCCGGCACCGACTTCGCCCCACTGATCGAGGCGGTGGCCGCTGCCGATGCCGCAGGCTCACCCGTGCCCCGCGCCGTCGAGGTCATCCATGAGACGGTGGCGGTGGCCATGGCCCACGGCTACTACCTCATGACCGGCAGGCCGCAGTGTGTGATGGTGCACGTCAACGTCGGTGTCGCCAACTCACTGATGGGCCTCATCAACGCCAGCCGGGCCAACATCCCCATGTTGTTTGCCTCCGGTCGGACCCCCATAACCGAACAGGGTCGGCTCGGGAGCCGAAACATGCCCATCCACTGGGGCCAGGAGATGTTTGACCAGGGTGGGATGCTGCGGGAGTTCGTGAAGTGGGACAACGAGCTGCGGGCCCCGGAGCAGGTGGTCGACGTCGTCGACAGGGCGCTGGCCATCACCCGGTCAGAACCCAAGGGGCCGGTGTATTTGTCACTGCCCCGAGAGGTGTTGGCCGCTCCGCTTCCCGATGACTTCACCATGTCGGCCGAGCCATCGGTTGCTGCGGCCACCCCTCCCGCCCCCGATCAAGACGCGATCAACCAGGTGGTGGCGCTGCTGAGCGAGGCCGAGCAGCCGCTGATCATCACCTCCGATGGGGGCGAGGCGCTGTTCTCGGTTCTCGGTGACTTCGCGCTGGAGTTTGCGGTCCCGGTGGTGCAGTTCTGGCGGACCAGTCCTGCCATCGCCACCACCCACCCGATGTATGCCGGTGAGGTTCCGGTCCCGCTGCTCGCCGAGTCGGACCTTGTCATCGTGTTTGACTCGCTGGTGCCGTGGATGCGGGATGGCATGGACATCCGCGACAACGCGACCGTGGTCAACATTGGTCCGGACCCGCTCTTCACCGGCACGCCGATCCGGTCGTTCCCATCGCAGCTGACCATCAATGCCACCCCGTCAGGCGCAATCGACGCCGTCGGCACCGAACTTCGGGCCATCGGGCACAGTGACAGCCCGGACATCGCCGCCCGCCGTGACCGCCTCACGGAGGAACTGAACGCCAGGCGGACCAGGGAGTTGGCAGCTGGCGCCAACCCCGGCGGGTCGCCGATGTCGCCGGAGTACATGACCAGGGTCCTCGGCGACGCCGCAGGGTCGGACGCCACCATCGTCAACGAGCTCGGGCTTGCCACCGCGATGCTCGACCTCACACGACATGACAGCTTCCTTGGACTCGCCATCTCTGGTGGGCTCGGTTGGGGCGGCGGAGCGGCCGTCGGTGCCAAGCTTGCCGACCCGGACCGCCTCGTCATCTGGGCCACCGGCGACGGCTCGTACGTGTTCTCGAATCCGCTCGCGGTGCATCACGCCGCCGCGTCGCTCGGTCTTGGGTTGGTAACGGTCGTGGCCGACAATCGTGTTTGGAACGCCGTTCGACGCTCGACCATTGCCGTCTACCCCGACGGCCGAGCCGCAGCGTCGGAGACCATGCCGCTCAGCTCTCTTGAACCCGCGCCGGACTACACCAAGTTTGTGGAGGCATACGGCGGCCACGGCGAGCACGTCACCGACCCCGACCTGCTGCGTCCCGCCCTCGACCGGGCGATCGACATTGCCAAGACAGGACGTCAGGCGCTGGTCTCGGTCCACGTTTCCTACCCGGACATGGCCAATCACTGATTCGAACGCCGCCGGGTCTGATACCCCCGCCGTGACCGATACCCCCGCCGGGACCGATACCCCCGCCGTGACCGATACCCCCGCCGGGACCGATACCCCCGCCGTGAGGGATAGCTTGCCTGAGATGCGGGTATTGCTTTCAGGCGGAGAGGCTGCGGGTGCTCACCGACCGGGGACTCACGCCCCGCGCCGTCGCCACCGATCCCGGGTCCGCCCTTGCGGATCGGGCTGCCGCGGACGGCGTCGAGGTTTTACCGCGGTCTCGGTTGCCTGGTTCGACCTGGAC
>CAZSTV010000209.1:5977-10425 GCA_964609665.1 uncultured Acidimicrobiaceae bacterium | reverse complement strand
CGTTCCGTCTGGTTGGCAGGTTCTTGCCCACGTAGTCCGGTCTGATTGGTAGCTCCCGATGGCCACGATCGACCATGACCGCCAATTGAATGGCCCGGGGCCGCCCCTGGTCGATGATCGCGTCGAGCGCCGCCCGAATGGTCCGACCTGTGAACAGGACGTCGTCGACGAGGACGACGATCTTGCGGTTCAGGTCGAAATCGATTTCCGTGACCGCCTCCGGCAACACCGGCCGAAGGTTGATGTCATCTCGATAGAAGGCAACGTCAAGCTTGCCGAACGGCACATCGACCTCTTCGATCTCGAGGAGTGCCGCCGCGATGGCTTCGCCGAATGGGACCCCGCCGGTCTGCAGACCGACGATCACCACATCCTCAAGCCCTTTGTTGGCCTCGATGATCTCGTGGGCCATGCGGCGAACCGCTCTCCCCACCGCATCGGAGTCGAGAACCACGGACTTGCCAACAAAAACGCCCCCAAACGGGGGCGTGCGTCGTCGTTCACGTTCAGCCAAGCAAGCGTCCTTCCGTCTGGGCCTCTCGGGACCCGCTTCACGGATTGGATCCGACTTTAGCGAAACGACGGCAGGCGCGCGCCTGGTTTGACCACGAATTTCCTGAGTGAACTTCCCCGCAGCGAACTTAGGCGAGCGGACGTCAGGGGATCAGATGCCTCGGAACACCGCATCTCGCTTTTCAACAAACGCAGCGGCGGCCTCTCGGTGATCCTGCGAGGACATCGTTTTTACCATCGCCGCCGCCTCGGCATCGAGGGCTTCTGCCAGCCCGACCGAATCGGCACGATTGATGTTCTCCTTCATGTACCGCAGCGCAATGGGGGGCCTCGCTGCCAGCGCGGCGCAAAACGCAAGCGCGGCTTCGTCAAACCCCTCGTCCGGAAGGACCTGGTTTACCAACCCGAGCTCTCCGGCTTCGGCTGCGGTCATCCGCGGCGACATGAAGTACAGCTCCTTGGCCTTCGCCGAGCCGAGCAGCCGGGTTAGAAACCAGCTACCGCCGAAGTCGCCAGAGCCTCCGACTCCAGAGAACGCGGTTACCAGCAGGGCTCGTTCGGCGGCGATGCGAATGTCCGCCGCCATCGCAATGGAGAACCCGGCCCCAGCCGCAGGCCCTGGCAGCGCAGCGACGACCGGCTGTGGCAGGTTGTGCAGCGCCAACGACACCTGGCGCTGGCGAGCCCGCAGATCATCGATGCTCTGATCGGCCGTCATCGGGACGTCACCGCCGGCCGCAGCCTTGTTTCGTTCGTTCATCGCCTTCACGTCACCGCCGGAGCAGAACGCTCCCCCGGCGCCCGTCACCATCAGAACTCTGATGCTCGGATCGGCGGCGATTGCAGGCAGCGCCGTCGCAAACCCGTGGTAGATCCCCGATGACAGGGCGTTCCGGCGTTCCGGCCGGTTCAGAGTGAGGACGCCAACGTGGCCGATCCGGTGCCCGAGCAGATCCTCGGTGTCGGTCTCGATGACCCCGATTGCCTGCTCCTGGTCAGCGGTCTGGTCTTCGACGGTGCTCACAGCCTGTGCTCCCTGTTCGTGTATGCCACGAAGTTACCGCTCAGCGCGAGCACATTTCCAAATAGGGCCCGGTCAGTTCATCGGCCCGAGCGTGGCGATGACCAGCAGCCTGGCGGCGCGATCGGCAGCTCGAGCGGCAACGTCTGCAACCCCGGACGGAGCCTCATCGGGTTGGGCGGCGTCGGTCCCCATGATGGTCACCGAATACGAGAAGCTGACCTCGGCCCCGTCGACTACAACCCCGTCCACGACAATGTCGTAGGTGGCGTCGTAGGCAGCGTCCAGGTCGAGGTAGCCGGATTCGGCCGCCTCACCGTCCACTGCCCCTGACCCGTCATCGCCTGTGCCGGGTCGGGGTTCGTCGAGGCCGGGGTCTGCTACCGGTTCCCACACGATTATTGGTGACGGCACATAGCCCTGCAGGCTGAGCCGTGCCACAACGTCAAGTTCGATCGGCTGACCGTTGCGGGTCATGGTGACCGTCGCATCTTCAAAGACCGCATCGGCAAGTCCGAACGACCACCGGGGGTACACCAGGTCTGACGGCACGTAGCCGCGCGGCGGCCATGCGACGAAACCCTCGGGTTCACGCATCGCCGGGTTGTCGTCAAAGACACCATCGTCAAAAACCCACAGCGCGTTTGCCGGGTAGGCGGTCTCGCTGCCCTTCACATGGCCAACACCGATCTCGGTGGTCGGCGGGTGCAAGATGGTGTTTCGATGGCCAACGTCGCGGTTGCGGTCACCGGGATCTTCGATGTAGCCGTCAATCGCTTCCGGCCCGGTCCGCCCCAGGTACAGGTTGCTGTTGGCGGCGGCCTCCGAGGCGGTTTCGGTCAAACAGTCAAACGAGGAGTCCGGGGTGTGGCTCAGCCGACCGGTTGCGCTCATCGACAGGGCCGCGTGCTGGGCCTTGGCCGAGTACTCCTCGTTGAGGGTCACGCCGGTCGGAACACCGGCCATCGCCCGGTAGAAGTTGACCCGGCGAACGGTTGCCTTTGCGAGCAGCGTTGAGCTTTCACCGGCGGCGCAGGTCCCGTAGTTGCCCGTCCAGTCCATGTCCGGCGACCGGTGGGCGTACTCGTTGGCGAACGCGACGGCGACGGCGTCTCGATTGGAGGTGTCGACCCACGGTTCGACGACGGTGCCGGCCTGGCTTGCGAACCCGGTGATCGCTGCGGTCGAGGTGAAGGCGAATGCCGTTACCCCTAACAGCAGATGTGACCACAGGCGGCTGAGCACCCACCCCCATCGGCATCAATGTGACCCGGTTGAGAGGCCGGATCAGGCCTTTTCTCGCACCTCGGAGGCGATGGCGGCCAAGATGCCGTTCACGAACTTTCCGGAGTCATCGGTGGAGTATCTGCCCGCAAGCTCAACGGCCTCGGACAGCACCACACCGGTGGGGGTGGTGTCGGCGAGGAGTTCCGCGACGGCAAGGCGCATGACCACCAGGTCGAGCACCGCCATACGAGAAATTGACCACCGATCGGACTTTCCGTCGATCAGTGCGTCTGCTGCCTCACGGTGCTCTTCGCCCTGTTTGAGCAGGCTTACGACGAACGGCTCGGGGGCAATGGTTTGGGACGCGACGATCTCGTCGACCGTGCATTCACGGACCTCTGCCTCGTAGGCAAGTTCGACCGCACGCTCCCGGCTCTCACGGCGAGACCGGGTCTGGTCTGTAGGTTGGCCGCTCACGCCCTTGTCTGATATTCGCCGGTACGGGTGTCCACCTTGACCCGGTCACCCGGATTCACGAACAACGGCACCTGAATCACCAGTCCGGTCTCAAGCGTTGCCGGCTTGCGTGCACCAGACACCCGGTCGCCCTGTACTCCGGGCTCGGTGTCGGTGATGTCCAACTCGACCGATGCAGGAATGTCGGTGCCGATGATCTCGTCGCCGTACATCAAGAACGTGACCGACTGGCCTTCGGTGATGTAGTTGCCAGCGTCGCCCATCGCCTTGACCGAGACGTTGATCTGTTCAAACGTCTCGTTGTCCATGACGGCATAATCCTCGCCGTCGCGGTACAGGTACTGCTTGTCGCGCTTCTCGATGAACGCGCTCTCCATCTTCTCGCCCGCTCGGAAGGTGCGGTCGACAACTGCACCCGTGCGGACGTTACGCAGCGTCGTCCTGACGAAAGCGCCACCCTTGCCTGGCTTGACGTGCTGGAAGTCCTGGATCTGGAACAACCCGTCGTCCAGGTCCATTGTCATGCCGTTCTTGAAATCGCTGGTGTTTATCGATGCCATGGGAATCTCTCTTCTCTTCCAAGTCCGACTACTTCAGCTCGATGGTCGGGTCCTTTGGACTCAAGGTGATCGTCTCGCTGCCCGACGCCGTCACCACCACCGAGTCTTCGATACGGACGCCGCCCAACTCGGGAAGGTACGCACCAGGTTCGACGGTCACAACGTAGCCGCTGCGGAGGATACCGCTCGCCCGCGTCGACAAGATGGGGTTCTCGTGAATCTCCAGCCCGATCCCGTGTCCGGTGCCGTGGACAAAGGCGTCGCCAAGGCCGTCTTCGGCCAACGAATCTCGACAGACGCGGTCCACTTCGAGCTCTGCCACGCCGTCGCGGACCGCCGCCACTCCGGCGGCCTGGGCCCGCTGCACCGCGTCGTAGATCGACTGCTGCTTCGCCGTCGGGGCGCCGATAAGGAAGCTTCGTGTCATGTCACTCCCATAGCCGTCCACCGCCGCACCAAAATCCATCACCACCATGTCGCCGGACTCGATGACCCGATCCGATGGCACTGCATGGGGTTTTGCGCTGTTGGGACCGGCGGCAACGATGGTGTCGAAGCTGAGATCGTCCGCTCCCTGGTCGAGCATCGCCCCATCGAGCGCTCTGGCTATCCAACGCTCGGACCGGCCGTTTGCCAGCTCGAGACGCACA
>CAZSTV010000209.1:0-5967 GCA_964609665.1 uncultured Acidimicrobiaceae bacterium | reverse complement strand
CAAGGCAGCGTCGGCAATGGCTGCCGCTCGGCGAAGCCGTGCCAGCTCACCATCGTCTTTGACCCGGCGGAGCGCCTCGACCACATCGGTGGTCGGCACCAGCTCTTGCCCCGAAAACCAGTCGGCAAACTGCAGTTGCTCGGCCCAGGTGACCGCTTCGCTCTCCAGCCCGATGCGGGCCGCCCCCGCCACAGCCTCGGTCAGTGGACCAACGTTTTCCCGGGTGATTCGAACGTCGGCGACGACCTGGGCGGCGTCGAGCTGTTGGGCGACCTGGGTCTCGTAGCGGCCGTCGGTGATCAGCATCACATCATCCGCCGTCACCACCGCGGTGCCGTTTGACCCGGTGAAGCCGCTCAACCACCGAATGTTCTCGGGCTTGGTTATGAGCAACGCCTCGCAACCGAGGTCAACCATGGCGGCTCTGACCTGCGCCAGACGCACTGTGCGGTCTTCCACCTTGAGCGGCTCGACGCCATTGTCACCATCGAGCACGAAGGTCACGCCGTCGATCGCCTTTTTGTCCCGTGAGAACAGGTCGATGACCTCGTCGTGGTCGAAACCTGGCGGCAGGTCGGTGGCCAGGCCGTAGCCGGACACCACCCGACGGTGCTCGTCCACCCGGTCCTGGTCGATCCTGCCGAGGCGCATCGCAAGTTCGGCGGCGTAGATCAGGCCGATCCCCACCGCTTCGCCATGGCGGAGGTCGTACTGTCCGGCGGTTTCGAGCGCATGGGCAAGGGTGTGGCCGTAGTTCAGAATCGCTCGGCGGCCGCCCTCTCGCTCGTCGCCCGATACCACGTCGGCTTTGATCCGTGCGGAGATCGCCACTCGCTCCACCAGCTCCACCCGGTCGAGGCGGCCCCCGCCGAGGAAGTGGTATTTGGCCAGCTCTCCCATGCCGCTGCGGAACTCTCGTGGCGGCAGGCCATCGAGCGTGTCGACGTCGCAAATCACTGCGGTCGGTTGCCAGAACGCCCCGACGAGGTTCTTGCCCTCGGGAAGGTTCACTCCGCACTTGCCACCGATGGCGGCATCGATCTGGCCGAGCAACGTGGTTGAAACGTGCACGACGGGGATCCCGCGGTGGTAGCTCGCGGCGACAAAGCCTGCCAGGTCGGAGACGACTCCCCCGCCGACAGACACGATGCAATCCGCTCTGGTCATCCCCCACTGCGCGCACTGCGACGCAAGCTCACCAACGACGTCGAGGCGCTTTGCCTGCTCCCCGTCTTCAACGGTGAAGACCTTTTGTTCCCGACCGGTGTCAACCTCAATGCCGATGCCGGGCTGGGTGATGATCGCCACCCGCTTCGCCCGCTCGGGAATGACCGATGACAGCTCCGACAGTACGCCGCGGCCGACGATCACGGGGTAGGTTCGGCCGTCGCTGAGCGCGACCGTCTCCACCATTCTGTTGGCGGCCCGAACGGGGGTCTGCTCCGCTGCGGTCGAGACGGCCCTTGCAACCGAGTCCGGGTCAAGGCCATCGGTTGCGACAATGGCGTCAGCGGCGGTGGTGTAGTGCACCAGACGTTCCCGGCGCAGGGTGCGTAGTTTCTCCAGCGGATCTCCAGCGAGCAGCGGCCGATCGTCGGCCTCGCCGAGGCGTTCTGCCAGCACCCCGTCGGAGCCGTCGAGCCACACGGTCGCCGCAGACGCAGCCAGCATTGCACGATTCTCGGACCGTACGACCAGCCCGCCGCCACCGTCGATGATGGCCGTCGGTTCGTCCTGCAGAAGGCGAGCGAGCGTTTCCGATTCGAGCTTCCGGAAGTGGTCCTCGCCCTCGGCGCTGAAGATTTCGGTTATCGGCTTGCCGACTTCGTCCTCGATGATGGCATCGATGCTGAAAACGGGCCGCCCGGTCAGCGTGCCGAGCGCTTCGCAGACCGCTGACTTCCCCGAGCCGGGAAGACCGATGAGAACAACAGGTTTGATGGCCACCCGTCAAGGGTAACCGCACCGCTAGAGGGTGACGGTGTCCATTATCGAGCCTGAAACGAGGACGGCTGCCAGCGTTGCTCCCGCCAATGCCGGACCGAAGGGAATCTCGGCTCGGCCGCGGGAACGGATGATGTTGTAGGCCAGGCCGATCAGCCCGCCTCCGGCGAGGGCGACGATGATGGTGTAGAGCACCAGCCGGGTGGTGTCGATGAGGTCCGGTTGTAGCCAACCGAGAAACAGCCCGAGCATCATGGACAGCTTCACGTCACCGCGCCCCATGCCCGGCTCGTAAATCACGTGTGCGGCACCGATGAATCCGGTGAACACAGCGGCGCCGAGCAGGGCCGAGGAGACGCCTGCCGCGTAGTCTCGCTGGCCGGAAATGACCAGAACGGCAAAGAGCCCGGCGAGGAACGATGGCCAGACAATCACGTTCGGCAGCAGATGGGTTTCTGCATCGATGGCCGAGAGCACGATCAGGACGGCCGCGAAGCCAAGGTAGGGCGCCAACATCCAGCCCATCCCGAACCGCATGCCCATCAGCGCGAAGACCACGCCGGTGGCAACATCGACCAGCGGGTAGCGAATGCCCTTGTGGGCCTGGCAGGACGTGCACCGATGTCGCCAGCTCACGATGGGGATCACGCTGGCTCGCCCAAGGCCGGCCTGACAGGAGGTACAGCGATGTTCCAGCTGCGGCTCAAGGCGTTCGACGGTGCGATCGACAACGATGCCGAGCAGCGGACCGACCAAAACCCCAAGGACCAAAAGTCCAAGGGGCAGTAAAAGTGAACCGATCATCGACGTTCGATCACAGGGGCGAAGCCGAACGGGCGGAGCGCTTGATGCGCCCCGCCCGGTCGATCAACGTCAGTCGTCGCTCTTGAGGTAGCGGGCCAGAAGGCCGCCACCCTTGGCATCGTCCTCGTCGGAAACCAACTCGGAGGCGTCCTCGATCTCGTCACCAAAGTTTGAGATCTCCGCCGGGGACGGTGGGGCCGGAGGAGTGGTCGAAGACTCGATCTCGGTCAGAAGGTCATCCGCGCTGGGTGCTGGCGGCATCGGGGGCCGCTCGTCGGAACCGGCGTCGGACTCTTCGCCACCGATATCGGTGCCGAGGTCGGTGCCGAGCGGATCGAGGGCGGCGTCGATCTTCTGTGAGGCGAATCCGAGCGGGGCTGGGGAGGCGCCAAGGTCTGACCCGAAGGTTGAGGTTTCGGCGCTTGGGAAGTCATCGGGACCCGGCACTGGGGGCACCGCGGTCGGGGCCATCTTCGGCGCCTCGGTAGCCGCAGCCGGGGCTGCAGCGGCCGGCGACGGCGGAACGTAACCACCGATGGGCTCATTGATCGAGACGAGATCACGCTCTGCCAGATTCTTGATCTGACGGCTGCCCTCGACCTCGCCGAGGTCGAGCTTGTCGCAGACCGCCGATACCTGGCAGCCAGAGGCGATGACTCGCAGCGCCGCCCATTCGGCCTTGGTGATGGTGATTTCATCGGTCGGCAGTTCAGGGCACGGGGCCACCTGATGCTTCAGGCTTGGCACAACGCCCTCGATGGAGCGCCAGTCACGGAGTCGACTCTCAGCGGCCGCCAGAACGCTTGCCACGTTCTCCGGGCTGTCGCCAGCAGGCGTCTCTCCCGTGTTGAAGCTAAAGGTGCCGTCGTCGTAGCGAAGCAACTCGAACATGACGTCCTCGAGGCCCGTGCCGTTGGCGGTGTAACTGGCTGACGCATCGACGAGATGACCGGAGTTGAATGCCAAGACACCGGTGCCACGGTTGCCGGCAATTTCCAGCTTTCCGGTCTTCGACGTGCCCGCGAGCAGGCCGAGTACCTCATCCAATGCGAAGTTCTCAAGCGAACCCTGAAGCATGTGCAACCTCCATAGCCGCCCGCCCTGTCTGACGAACGAATCTGTGTGTGTCCGTACCATTCGGATGGCGGGGGGCCGACTTAAGCCCGGCGCCCACAATTCGTTTCAGGTTGAACGGAGGTTTCAGGCCGAACGGTGAGTTGCCACGGCCTCAGCCATGACCGAAACGGGCGCTTCGATGCCGGTCCAGCGGGTGAAGGCGAGCGCCGCCTGATGCACCAGCATCCCGATGCCCCCACCGGTCGCTGCACCGCGGCTTGCGGCAGCGGCCAGCAGAGGTGTCTCCACCGGCTGGTAGACAATGTCGACGACGGTCTGGGCTGCGTGGAGCGCTTCGACTGGCACCGGTATGTCGTCCGGTGCAGGGCCGCCCGCCATCCCCACGGCGGTGGCGTTGACGATCACGTCCATCGCTGCCGCTTCTTCGATGTCGCCGTGAGCGCCAACGATGGCCTGAGGCGCCAACTCGGCGGCGCGCTCTGCGTTGGCGGTCGAGCGGTTGCTGACGACAATCCGAGCAGCACCGGCCCGGCCCACCGCTTCGATGATGGATGCTGCAGCGCCACCTGCGCCGAGCACCATGACCTGCTTGTCGGCTAGCGACGCCGAGAAGTCTGCCTCATAGGACGCGACGAATCCGTCGCCGTCTGTGGAGTCGCCGATGATCCGACCGTCCTCCCAGAACAGGCAGTTGCTGACCCCGAGCGCCTCGGCGGCCACGGTCAACCCGTCGGCCGCTGCGGCGACCGCTGCCTTGTGAGGCATGGTCACCGACATTCCGTCGATCGCAAACGTCCGCATTGCATCGACGGCCTTGGCACCGTCGCTCGCTGCGACCGGCAGCGCAACATACACCCAGTCGAGGCCGGTGGCCGCGAACGCAGCGTTATGGATGGCGGGCGACAGCGAGTGCCGGACCGGATCCCCGATGACCGCAGCGAGGCGGGTGGAGCCGGAAATCAAGAATCCAGGAATCCCAGTTCTCGGGAAATGGCCACGTTGGCGTTGTGCTCGTCGAGAGTGGTGGCAAACGCGTGGTTGCCTTCCTCATCGATGAGTACATAGAAGAGCCACGGCCCCTCGATCGGGTTCATCGCTGCTTCGAGCGATGCTCGACCGGGAGCGGCGATGGGCGTCGGTGGAAGGCCGACGCTCTCGGGATGACGGGTGTTGTAGGGGCCGGGGGTGTCCAACTCCTCACGGGTCGGCACCTCGCCTCGAACCTGCTTGCCGTAGATCAGCGTGGCATCGATGCCGAGCGGCATGCCTTCGTTGAGACGGTTGTAGATCACCCTGGCAATCTTGGCCCGATCACCTTCGGTCTTGGCCTCTGCCTCGACCAGGGATGCAATAACAATGACCTCGTAGGCGGACAGTCCGTGCTTGCGCTCAGCCCCGCCGTAACCGAGTTCTCCGGTGACGGCCGCAAACTCGTTGCTCATCTTGGCCAGAACCTCTACGGGTTCAATGTCCTGCTCAATGAAGTACTTCGCCGGGAACAGCAGACCTTCCCAGTTGTCGTTGCCCTCTGGACGGTAGCGGGGCACGATCTGACCGGAATCCAGCGCCGCTTGCAGCTGCGCCGTGGTCATGCCGGGGATCTGAGCTGCGGTCCGCTCGAGGATCTCGGGAATCCACAGACCCTCGGGGAGGATGAACTCACCAAACTCGATCTGCTTAGGACCCTCAAGGATCAGGGCGATGGCTTCATCGGCGGACATGTTCCGCTGGAGGGTGTATTCGCCGGCCTGAAAGTCCTCAAACTCCTTCCAGCCGGCGTAGTACCGGAAGAAGGTGCTGTTCGGGATGACCTCATTGGACTCCAGGATTGAGGCCAGGGTTCCCATGGTGGCGCCGTTCGGCACGGTCAACTCAACCTCGCCCGTCGGCTCACCCTCGGGGTCGAGTTGGGCGGCGAACCAGTTCCGACCGCCGGTGTAGATGACAAAGCCGATGCCGACGAGGATGACGGCCGCAACGACGGCCCGAAGCATCCGAAGGCCCGGCGGGCGGGCCCGGACGAACTGGGCCTCGTCTTCCCACTCAAGCTCCTCGTTCGCGGGGAATCCGGTGCCCTGATCGGCCGCCGTGTTTTCGCCGTTCTGCTGTTCGAGAAACGTCACCCGTTAGATCGTAGTGCCT
>CAZSTV010000208.1:0-10428 GCA_964609665.1 uncultured Acidimicrobiaceae bacterium | reverse complement strand
TCGACTTCGCCGATCAAGTGTCATTTTCCCGGGACATAGCCCAAGGAGTGATTGCTACCGATCAGCCGGTGAAGGTGGGCTCACCATCGGTGGCTTCAGCAGTCGGCGTTTCCTCGGTGTCATCACCGTCTTCAGCCGCAGCGACCTCAAGGTCGTTGGTAACCGAGCCGACGCCGTCAATTGCAGCGACCGCAGCTTCGGCCGCAGCCTTCTCATCTTCGCTACCGACAGCGCCAATCAGGCGAACGGTCTCACCGTCAACTTCGACCTCAACGTCGCCGTAACCGGCGTCGCCAAGCGCAGCCAACGACAGCGCCTGAAGATCAGCCGCAGGAGCTTCGGTGGTGGTCGTCGCCTCTTCGGTGGTGGTGGTTTCCGCTTCGGTCGTGGTGGTGGCGGCCTCGGTTGTCGTGGTCGCCTCCTCCTCTTCCTCGTCGTCGCCAGCCACAGCGCCTGCGGGATCGGCCTCTTCAGTGTCGGCGGCACCGGCGGTGGTGTCGTCGTCGTCGTTGCCGCAACGGGCCAGAAGCCAACCGAGGAGGAGAATCAACAGGAGCGCTGCGAGCGCAAGCCACAGCCAGCGACCGAAGCCGCCGCCCATACCTGCACCGCGGCCTCCAATGCCATCGCCGCTACCGGCGAGGGCTGCACCTTCGACGTCTCCATCAGCGCCGCGGCCGGTCACGCGACCGGCTGCACCGGAGACGGTTGATCCGGCCTTGCCGGCAGCTCCGGACACCGCTCCAGCAGCATCATCAGCGCCACCGAGAGCTGCAGCACCAGCTGCCGCTACGCCAGCGGCGCCAACGGCACCGGCAGCTTTGGCCTTGCCAGAGAGACCGGAGCCCTTTTCGGCTGCGTCGCCAGCGGCAGCTGATGCCTTGCCGGTTACGCCCTTGGCCTTGCCAGTCACCTTGCCGGTTGCGCCCTTCGCTGCATCGCCAGCCTTACCAGCGGCACCTGCAGCGGCGTCGCCAGCCTTACCAGCGGCGTCGCCGGCCTTGCCAGCAGCACCGGCGGCGGCACCCGAAGCAGCAGCTCCGGCCTTACCAGCGGTGCCGGAAGCGGCATCGCCGGCTTTGCCGACGAGACCCTTCGCTGTGTCATCTGCGTCATCGCCGGATCCGCCGAGGGCTGCTGCGCCAGCAGCGGCAACACCGGCAGCGCCGACCACGCCTGCGGCGCCGGCGGCGAGCTTGCCACCCATGCCTGAGGACGAACCGTCGGCGTCTCCGTCACCATCACCTTCGGCCGAGGCCGAACCGGAAGCGGATGCCGAGCCCGACGTGGAGCTCGAACCGGATGTCGAGCTTGAGCCAGCGGCCGCAGCGGCGGCGCCTGCGTCAGCGTCGCCCGTGCCTGCCGCACTCGCTGCGGCATCGGAGGCATCGCCATCGTCGTCGCCGCCTGAGCGTGCGGCACCAGCCAATGCAGCAGCACCGGCAACACCTGCAGCGCCAGCGGCCACGGTCGTGCCACTGATGCCTGAGCCTCCGTCACTGGAGCCGGCATCGCCGGTCAGGGTCTGGGCGGTTGCGCCGCCGGCGCCGCTTGCCGCGGCAGACCGCATGCTCGTGATTTGGGCGACGGTACATGGGTGCTCGGAGCCACCGGGGGCGAATACCGAACCGTCGGATCCGTCCGGGTGGGTGGGAGCCAGGGTGAAGCCAGCGGCTTCCGCGGCCTCAGGAGAGTCGAACCAGACCTCCGCGCCGGTTGCCCGGTAGTTGCGGCTGTCCGGGCGGTGGTACAGCTGTGACCCGTCGTTGCGGATGTTTCCCTTGATCGGGTAGCAGCCGGGCATTTCACGGGCATCGGACAGCAGGGCGTGTGAGCCAATGCCGTACGGGTGAAGGGTGGTGTCGGCGGCAGCGGCGCCGAGGGCAAGGCCCGCAGCGGCTCCGGCCGATGCTCCTGCGCCAGCACCAGCGGTGCCTGCGGCGGCGGAACGCATCTCGGAGATCTGGGCGACGGTGCACGGGTGGTCTGCGCCACCGGGCTCGTAGGAGGCGCCGTCGGAACCCTTGGGGTGGGTCGGAGCGAGCTCGAAACCAGCGGCTTCGGCTGCTGCCGGTGAGTCAAACCACACCTCGGCGATGGTTGCACCGTAGGAACGGGAGTCCGGACGGTGATACAGCCGGGACTCGTCATTGCGGATGTTGCCCTTGATCGGGTAGCAGCCGGGCATCTCGCGCTCATCGGAAAGCAGTGCGTGGGAACCAACACCGAACGGATGCAGCACCGTATCAACGGCAGTCGCTCCGAGGGCGCCAGCACCGGCGGCCGCGCCGCTCGCTGCAGCTCCGCCGGTCACGCCTTCGACGGCGCGACGGTTGGCCGCAATCTGCTCAGCGGTGCAGGGGTGGCCGGACTCACCGGGCTCAAACTCGCCACCGGAGGAACCCTTGGGGTGGGTCGGGGCAAGCTCGAATCCTGCTGCCTCGGCCGCGGAGGGCGAATCGAACCACACCTCTGGAATGGTCGCGCCGTAGTTACGGCTGTCTGGACGGTGGTAACGCTTTGAGCCATCGTTACGAATGTTGCCCTTGATCGGGTAACAATCTGGCATCTCGCGCTCATCCGTGAGCAGTCCATGTGAGCCCGCACCATAAGGGTGCAGTTCCTCGTTGTCAGCCATTACTTTCTCCCTTGCCCATTGATGATCTGGGTCGGCGCAGCCATCCATTGGTCGCCCGGCCCGGTAGCACGCTAGTCGATGCAGGAGGCCTTTTCTACAACCACCGCATGAATCGAGACGTAGCTGAAAACAGCGGAGAGCCCCAACATCAGCTCCCGAACCACTCCTCCAGGAGCGTATCGAGCGTCCCATCACGGCCAATTTCGATCACCGCGGCGTTGACCTCTTCCAGCCGATCGCTCCCCGATGGAAGCGCAATGCCGTACGGGTCACGCCCTTCTATTGGCTCAATGAGCAGCAAATCGCCACCGTATGAACGGTTGACGGTGTAGGAGACAACCGGAGCGTCGAAAACAACGGCGTCCACGTTCTCGGCCACCAATTCGTCGAGCGCGTCCTCCAACGTGGGAAGTTCACGGGCAATGACGCCTATTTCATCCTGAAGGAAGTTGACCGAAGCGGTCTGCTCCACTGTTGCGACCGGTCGGCCGGACAGATCTTCCAGGCCTGCGATGTCGGCTTCCAACTCCGCCACCGTCAGCACCGACGTTGCCCTGGCGGTCACGAAGGCGAGCAAGAACAACCCGACAAGCATCCAGAAGATTGCAATCAACCTGCTCAGAGCGGTGTTGATGTTCTTTACCGCTTCGCCGCCGGTGATGACCGACACCGTGGACCACCACAAGGCCTCACCGATGCCCGCCCGATAGGCGTAGGGGAAGTCATCGGAATCGTGTCCGCGTTCAAACCACCACACAAGGTGGGACACGATGACGACCAGCAACACCAGGACGATCAGTGGAACAAGAAAGGTTCCGCTGCCGACGAGGCTTGCCAGCGTTCTGAAGGTGTTGCTACCAGATGACCGGGTGACGATTTGTTGGCCCGAGATGTAATAGGGCTGGGAGAAGTCGATGACCGCTTCGCGCTCACGGGTGATCGAGATTCCGGCGATTGCCGCGTCAACCTCGCCGTTCTCCGCCGAGGCGAGAATGTCGGTCACGGTCTCTTGGACCACCCATTCGGTCTCAACGCCGAGTCGGGCGGCAACTTCATTCCAGTAGTCGATACTGAAGCCTGTGACCTGGTCACTTTCATCGACGAAGACAAAAGGAGGCAGCGATTTGGTGGCAACGGTGACGGTTGTAGCGTCCGCATCGTCGTCGGTCTGGGCCGATGCCTGCCCCGCAAAGACAGCGGCAGCGACGAGCACCACGGCGGCGACCATCAGTGCGGCGAACAGGCACGAGACTGCCCGGTAGCCAGCCTTCATCTTGCGTGCTGCTCCATCCACCCGAGCGATGGTAGGCGTCGATGGTGTGAATCCTCCACCCCTGGAGTGCTGCAACTCCGTGTCGGCGGTATCGGACATGCGGCATACTGCGGCTAAGAGTCATCCGACCCCCTTTGGTCGATGTCGCCCCTCCCCCGAACCTGAGCGAGATCCGAATATGCCGGTCCACATTCTCACCCTGTCCTGCCCAGACCGGAAAGGCATCGTCGCCACCCTGGCGACGGCCCTGGTCGAGTTGGATGCCAACATCTTGCAGAACGCCCAGTTCAGCGACCCGAGCACCAACACGTTCTGCATGCGGGTGCGCTTCGAGGCCGACACCTATGAGAGCGCGGAGATCTTCGACCAGCTCAAGCCGACCGCCGATTCGCTCAGTGGCCAGCTACAGGTACGGCGGGAAGACCAAAACCGGCGGGCGCTGCTGATGGTCTCCAAGTACGACCACTGTCTTGTGGACCTGCTCTACCGCAAGGGCACCGGCGAGCTACCGATCGACGTGCCGATTGTCGTGTCAAACCACCCCGACCTCCGCGACACCGTGTTGCGCCACGGCCTCGAGTTCGAGCATCTGCCGGTCACCAAGGACACCAAACCCGAGGCGGAGGCCCGGCTGCTCGACCTGGTCGAGAAACACCGGGCGGACTTCGTGGTTCTCGCCCGCTACATGCAGATTCTCAGCGATGACCTTTGTGAGACACTGAGCGGTCGGATCATCAACATCCACCATTCCTTCCTGCCGGGCTTCAAGGGCGCAAAGCCCTACCACCAGGCCTGGGAGCGTGGCGTCAAGCTCATCGGCGCAACCGCCCACTACGTGACGACAGACCTGGACGAAGGCCCGATCATCGGCCAGGACGTCGCCCGGGTCAGCCACCGCGACACCCCCGACCAGATGGTCACCCGGGGTCGTGACATCGAGCGCCTTGTCCTGTCGTCCGCCGTGAAGGCGCACGCCGAGGATCGGATCTTCCTCCTCGACAACGCCAGGACCGTTGTCTTCGACTGAGTCAGTGGTTCTCGACCATCAGTGACTGGACCGCCACCGGCTCGGCGAAGCCCTTCAGTAACCGATCGGCGGGCGGCGTGAACTCCAGGCAGGTGACGGCGTCGGCGAACGTCTTTGTCACCAACAACTCGCCGGGCGCGGCCCCGTCGACCAAACGGGACGCCATGTTGACCACGTCGCCGTAGTAGTCACCGCCCCTGACCAACACGGGCCCGAAGGCCACCCCGCCTCGGGGCACTACGTTGTCGCCATCGACGGTGAAGAAGTCCGACATCAGCGACTGGGCAACGACGCACGCCGAGTCGGCGTCGGGGGCAACAAACATCACCTCGTCCCCGATCAGCTTGACCAGCCGTGCGCCGGCGGCGGTCACCGCGTCGTGGGCTCGGGCCTCAAAGTCTCTGATGAACACACCGAGCTCTATCGGCGACATGGCGCTGCTCAGCGGGGTGAAGCCGACCAGATCGACGAAGCCGACGGCGTAGCGATACTGCAGCCGTTCGGTGTCGTCGATGATTGCGATGCGGCTGCGCTGCACCGCTTGCAGCACATGACGACGCAGGATGGGGTCGAGCATCGGGATGAACTGATCGAGCAGCTCCACTGCGCCCAGCACCTTCTTTGCAAGCTCCAGCTCATTCCCCGTCGTTGCGAGATACGGGCCCTCGACGTCTGACAAGAACAGCGACACCGCCGCTTCGGAGACCTTGGCCATCGCCGCGCCAACGACGCGGGCGAACCCGAGGGCCTCGTCGTTTGAGAAGATGCCCGCAACCATGCCGAACAGGGCAAGCGCGTCGGCCTCCTGTTGGCTGAGCGAAACGCCTTCTGGCCGTTCCGGGTCGATGGAGGCGAACCCGAACGTGGCCGCCAGTGCCTCGGTCGTTGCGGCAGGTAGTTCGGTCAGCTCCTCAATTTCGACATCGGTGAGCGCGCGGCCAGGCCGCATTGCTTGGTCGCCGGCCATGGCGCCGAGGGAGCGTGAGGCGGCGGCATCCTGCATCTGCTCCCGAGAGAACCCCCGGGCGGTGAGCCACTGGAGGAGTTCAAGCCTGCCGGTATCGCTATCCACCGACGGGTCATACAGACCGGCCTCTTTATATTCCTCTATAGGTTCCCCAGCAGACGCCATCGCCCAGAGCTTACGTCACGGGATCGGCCGCGACGGAGTTGCGGTGACGTTCACCGGAGGCGGTGGCACTAGAACTAGGGGGCTCAGCTCAGGCGGCGGCCGGCCTCGACCTCGTTGAGGTCCAGGTGGTTGCGCATGTACTGATTCCCGGCATCCACATGGGGCTGAAAGTCCCAGGACACATACCGGCCCTGACGCAAGGCAGCGTCGACGATCGTTCGAAACCGCTGGCTTGCCACCACATCGGCGTGAATTGCTGGCGCATCCCACAGCGACCGCACCTCGGCGGCGAACGCCGCACCATCAGGTGACGTCTCGGCCAGGTTGTTTTGTTCCAGCGGATCGTCGGCCAGGTTGAAGAGCTGGGCCGGGTCGGGCTCGGACCAGACATACTTCGCGTCGCCGCGGCGGATCATAAAGATGGGAGCGA
This sequence comes from uncultured Acidimicrobiaceae bacterium, assembly GCA_964609665.1. GTDB lineage: Bacteria > Actinomycetota > Acidimicrobiia > Acidimicrobiales > SZUA-35 > JAHELU01. Next base: position 3,928 of record CAZSTV010000208.1, on the reverse strand, counting down.
TGGCTCCCTCGCCCAGGTACTCGCCCCGCACGGTTCGCCCCGGCTGGTCGTCGCCGAGCAACGTCAGCAGGCTGTCGCCGTCCATCTCTTCGGGGATCGCTACCCCTGCCAGGTCAAGCAGCGTCGGGGCGACGTCGAGCAGGCTTGTTGCCGTCCCCACCCGACCGGCGGTGAACCGGTCCGGCCCCCAAAGGACCAGGGGAATCCTGGCGCTCGCCTCGAAGAAGCTCATCTTGTACCAAAGGCCCCGCTCCCCCAGCATGTCCCCGTGATCTGCGGCAAACAGCACCACCGTGTTGTCGTCCATGCGGTGACGCCGCAGCGTGTCCATGATCTGGCCGATGAACCGGTCGACGTAGCTGGTGTTTGCCAGGTAGGCGTGACGGGCGTTGCGAACGTGCTCAGCGGTGACCGGGGTCTTGTCGGCGGAAATCACATGGGCCAACCGGGCCGAGTGCGGATCGGGGTGAGCGACTTCAGCGACCGTCGGGGCCGGGATCTCGTCGTTGTCGTAGAGGTCCCAGAACTCCTGGCGGGCCACGTAGGGATCATGGGGGTGGGTGAACGACACGGTCATGAACCATGGGCGCCCGTCATCGCTGCGGGCAAGATCTCGAAGTTTGCGAACCGCCCGAAAGCCAACGTCGTCGTCGTAGTCCAGTTGGTTTGACGCCTCGGCAATCCCGGCCCCGGTGACGCTGTCCATGTTGTGGAACCACCAGTCGAACCGGCCGTCCGGGTCGGACCAGTTTGGGGTCCACCCGAAGTCAGCGGGGTAAATGTCGGTGGTCAGGCGCTCTTCGAACCCGTGGAGCTGGTCTGCGCCAACGAAGTGCATCTTGCCGATCAACGACGTCTGGTAGCCGGCTCCCCGCAGATGATGGGCAAAGGTCGGAATCATCGACGGAAACTCCGATGCGTTGTCGTACGCACCGATCTTGGAGTTCAACTGCCCGCTCATCATCGCAAACCGTGCGGGAGCGCACAGCGGGCTGTTGCTGTACGCAGCGCTGAACCGCACCCCTTCGTTCGTCAACTGGTCAATGGCTGGAGTTTTGGCAATATCGAGCCACTGGTCGGCCAGTTGGTCAACCATCACCAGCAGGATGTTCGGTGAGTCGCTCATTCCGATGCCGTCGTGATTGGCGGGAGGTAGTACTCGGCGTTGTCCGGGGTGAGCGGTTCGGCTCCGAGGATCATGTCGGCTGCCTTCTCCGCAATCATCATCGTCGGGGCGTAGAGGTTCCCGTTTGTCACCACCGGCAGCACCGAGGCGTCAACAACCCGCAGTCCGTCGGTGCCTCTGACCCGCATCGAGGCCGGGTCGACGACGGCCATCTCGTCGGTACCCATCTTGCAGGTGCCTGCCGGGTGAAGAGCGGTTTCAGAGTCCCGTGCCACCCAGTCCATGATTTCCTGTTCAGACTCAACGGAGGGTCCCGGTGAGATTTCGCCACCGTTGAACGGAGCGAAAGCGGGCTGGGTGAGGATTCGTCTGGCGGTACGAACCGCTTCAATCCACTCTCGCCGGTCCTTTGTTGTCGACAGATAGTTGAAGAGGATCTTCGGCTTGCGGCGTGGGTCGGTCGAGTCGATCTTCACCGTGCCGAGCGACTCGGAGTACATCGGGCCGACGTGGACCTGGTAGCCATGACCCGCGGTGGGGGCGGAGCCGTCGTAGCGGATTGCGATTGGCAGGAAATGGAACATGAGGTTTGGGTACGGCTCATCGGGGTTGCTCTTGACGAACGCCCCGGCCTCAAAATGGTTGGTCGCCGCCGGCCCCTTGCGGAAGAGCCACTGCAACCCGATCCACGGCGCCCGCCATTTCGCCAGGTGGGGCTGCATGGAGACCGGTTCGTTGCAGGCGTACTGGATGTACACCTCAAGGTGATCCTGCATGTTCTCACCGACACCGGGAACCTCGGCGACCACCGGAATGCCGAGCCCACCGAGGTGCTCCGGATCGCCAACCCCCGACAGCTGCAACAGCTGCGGCGAGTTGAACGCACCGCCACAGAGGATGGTCTCGTTTGCGGTGGCGGTCACCGTCTTTCGGCCACGTCGATACTCGACGCCGACCGCTTTCGTCCCGTCAAAGATCACCCGGTTGGCGGACGCCCTGGTGATGAGCGTGAGGTTTGGTCGGTCGAGAACCGGGTGGAGGTATGCCCGCGCTGCGCTCAAACGCCTGCCCCGCCGCACGTTCTTGTCGAATGCGGCAAAGCCTTCCTGGCGATAACCGTTGACATCGTCGGTGCGTCGGAAGCCTGCCTCTTCGCCTGCCTGCAGCCAGGCGCCGAACAGTGGGTTGGTGGCGGGGCCGCGTTCCAGTTGCAGTGGACCGTCGCCGCCGCGCCAGTCATCGGCTCCGGCGAGGCATGTCTCCATCCGCTTGAAGTACGGGAGACAGTGGGCGTAGTCCCAGTGCTCCATGCCCGGCTGCGCCGCCCACTTCTCATAGTCGGCCGGGTTGCCACGCTGGAAAATCATGCCGTTGATACTCGATGACCCGCCGAGGACCTTGCCTCTGGCGTGGTAGACCCGGCGACCCCCCATGTGCGGTTCCGGCTCGGTCTCGTACTTCCAGTCGTAGAACCGACTGCCGATCGGGTAGGCCAGGGCGGCGGGCATATGGATGAAGACATCCCATTTGTAGTCCCGGCGGCCCGCTTCCAAGACGAGTACCTGATTCGACGGGTCTGCGCTCAACCGATTGGCGAGGGCGCAACCTGCCGAGCCTCCCCCAACGATGATGAAGTCATAGTCGGACAACGAACGCCTCCCCAGAAGTGTTGATCGATCACGATAGTAAACCGTCCAGCCGGTACAGTAAAGTGAACCGATGGTACAGAATCATGGCTCCACGGGCGACGGGCGGGCGGCGCGGTCAGCCCGGACCAGGACCGATCTTCTGGCAGCGACCGAGCGCATCATTCGCCGTGACGGCGTTGGCTCACTGACCCTGGAGCGAGTGGCAGAAGAAGCCGGCGTCAGCAAGGGCGGCCTGCTTTACCACTTCAAGTCGAAACAAGACCTGGTGCGGACGCTGCTCACCCACACCATGACTCAGACGAGCGACCGGCTGGAGGAACTGGCCGCACCGGGCGGGCCCGGGGCGTTCGCCACGGCCTACCTTGACTATGTGCGCTCCGGCGAACACAGCATCAACGGCGTCGCCGCCGGGATCTTCGCATCGGCCGCGCTGGACGAGGGGGAATTGGCACCGGCGCAGACGCAGTTCGAGGACTGGCAACACCGCCTCCGCAACGAGGATGGCCTCTCCCCGGCTACGGCACTCTTGGCCAGAATTGTCGGAGATGGCCTGTGGCTGATCGACCTGTTCGGCCTCGCTCCCCCCTCCGATGGCGACCGGGGTCTCGTACTCGATCTTGTACAGCAACTCATCGACGAGGACGCCACCGCGAACAGCGGCAACTGAACACTCTCTGCGCATACTGGGTTCTTCGAATGTTGCAGAACCGATTACGGTGGAACCAAATCGGCGCATTGGCCGTCTATAGGTCAAGACGATGCTGAGGGAGAGTGGGCAATGTTTCGTCGGATTGCAGTCCTGTTGAGTGGGTTAGCGCTTCTCGGCGCGGCGTGTTCGGACGGCGCCCGGTTGGAGTCCGGCAGCGCTGCGGAGTCCGACACCACCACCGATGAGCCGACCGAGTCGGAGGCAGCGTCGACCTCGACCACGAGCGAAGAGGACGCCCCGGAGGACACTCGAGGTACCGATACCGATGACACGGACGACAGCGACACCGATGACACGGTCGATACCGAGCCCGAGTCCCCCACCACCTCCGCCCCCGAAGAGGATGACGATGACACCGAGTCTGACGACGATGCCGATTCGACAGACGACGACTCCGACGATGGCGACTCAGACGATGACGACGAGTCGGGGAGTGATGAACAC
>CAZSTV010000207.1:0-10456 GCA_964609665.1 uncultured Acidimicrobiaceae bacterium | reverse complement strand
CGCTCACCGGTGTTGATGTCGTAGCGATCGATCGCAATGCGTCCGTTGCGAACGCCGGGATACAGCACGCCGCCATCAACCGGGCATTGGCTGTTCGGGCTCATCGACGGGACGACATGTAGATCATGGGGTCCAAGCACTGTGGTGCCGGGCTCGCCGCCGCCGTCGCCGTCGGCGTCTGCTGTGGCAATGACGTGCGGCCGATGGAACCCCATTCTGGACCGGTCGCGGGAGCCGGTGGCGACGAGGCGTCCGTCAGGGTGCCAGAGCAGCGAGGCCCACGAGTCGCCAGGTTCGGTCAGCCGGACCGGCGCACCGGCGGCCGGACCGTCCGGATCAATGCTGTAGCGCCAAATGTGGTTTGTTCCGGTCAGGTCTGCGTCGTGATCGGTCGCTCCGGTGGCGACGATCGACTGGCGATCAGGAGAGATGGCCATCGAGCCGTGATCGACGCCGCTGGCCCCGATCGGGCGCGGCTCGCCGCCGGGCTCTGCGGACACGAGGAAGATCTGGTTCGGCCGGTCGTGCACAAACCCGCGCCCGTTGAAGCGGTAGTTGAGGGTCGTGATAATCCGAGGGCGGCGCGCCAGCTCATTGTCATCGGCCTCGGCCTGGTCAGTCGGCCGCTCGGCCGCCATCACCACAAGCAGCTCGTCGTCCAACCAGTGGACCTGACCCGCCCCGTCAGCGAAGCTTGCCACCTCGACGATTTCACCGAGCGGCCACGTCAACACCATGACCTTCGTCGGCTGCTTCGGTTCGGACCGAAGAAACGCCACGCGAGATCCGTCGGCGGAAAACGTGGGTGACCCGTCACGGTGCCCGAAGGTGAGCTGCCGGTCGTTCGAACCGTCGACGCCGATGGCGTACAGCTGCGCTCGGTTGCTGTCACTGACCGCATCTGGCCACGTGATGGCGTAGATCGCCACGTTCCCGTCGGGGTGAAGTGTGACGCCTGCGACCGAACGAAGCCGACAAAGGTCATCCGGTTCGATGGGCCTGATTGACGGTGTCTCGCTCGGCGTAGAGTCATTCACAAGGATCAACCTAGCCGCCGAACCAGTGGCGTCATAGGGCGTCCGCGGGCCGATAAGGGATCTGGAGGCCTCGGCCCGCTAGGGTGGCGAACATGTCTCCTGTAGAAGGTTGGTATCCGGATCCAGCGGGAAACCCGAGCCTGGAACGATATTGGGATGGGTCGGTGTGGACCAGCAACACCCGCCCGATCGGCGGGGAGAGCGTCCCTCCTCCGCCGGCGCCAGTTGCTGAACAACCGGTCCCTCCGGCCCCAATTGCCCCTGTTTCTGTCGATCCCGGAGTCAGCGTGGCCCCCACGCCGGACACCCTTCCGCCGGTTCCAACCCCGGATCCCATCCCCAGCATGGATCCGGCGTTCGGGTCATCGGGCATGGTCGACACCCCGTCGATGGCGCCGACCGGCGGCCCGGGCGCCCCAGTGCCCGCTGCCCCCACCCCTGCCGCTCCCACGCCGGCTGCCCCCACACCTGCCGCTCCTACTCCGGCGGCGCCTGGTGGCGGCATCGGTGGCATCTCCACCGAGTTGCTTACCGACGAGCGCTTCGCCGAGGTGCAATCCAACGAACGTGTGATCCGACAGAACAGCCGGCTCCTGAAGGTGCTGCTCGGTGACGACGTGTTGGCCAAGCAGGGCTCGATGGTGGCCTTTCAGGGCCAGATCGACTTTGACTATGAGAGTTCCGGTGCCGCCAAGTTCATCAAAAAGGCGGTGAGCGGTGAAGGTCTGCCTCTGATGCGGTGCTCCGGCCAGGGCGAGCTGTTCCTTGCCGATAGCGGCTACCAGGTGCACATCATCCATCTGGCCGGTGCGGGCCTGACGGTCAATGGTAAGAACGTCTTGGCGTTCGAGCCGTCGCTGTCCTGGGACATCGAGCGGATAAAGGGCGCGGGCATGATGGCCGGCGGACTCTTCAACACCAGACTTGAGGGTCACGGCTGGGTGGCGATCACCACCGACGGGGACCCGGTGGTCCTGCGGACGAATCAGCCGACCTTTGCCGACACCGACGCCGCCGTAGCGTGGAGTTCGTCGCTGACGACCTCGCTGAACAAGACGGTCAAGGCGCAGGCGTTGATCGGTCGTGGTTCCGGCGAAGCGGTGCAGCTGACCTTCCAGGGTGATGGCATTGTCATCGTGCAACCCTCAGAGGGTTCGACGGTGCCACCTCACAGCCACTGATGGTCACGTACTGACAGAGCTATCTGCCGAGGGTGAATCGCCGGCACGTGCTACTTGTCGGCGACAACAGCAAAGTCAACGCGGCGTTTGTCGACGTCTACCGAGTCGACCCGTAGGGTCACCGATTCGGCCAGCTTCAGTTTCTGGACCGGAATTCGAGTAACGATGGCGGGCTCGGCAATCTGAATGGTCGCCCGATCCCGTTTGGTGTCGATGGCCACGACGAATGCCTCAAACGTCTCGCCAACGCTGTGTTCCAACACCAACGCCTCGGCCATGTCCAACATCGCCCGCTCCATCGCCGATTCCCGCTGCTTGGCCTGGCCCATCAAGGCCGGCAGCTCGTCCAGCGCTTCGAGCACCCAGGCAGGCGGTCGCTGATCGGCAAAGAGGGCGAGCAACATCTCGTTCCCGAACCGGTCGACGAGGCGCCGCAGCGGGGCCGTCACGTGCGAGTACACCGACGCGATGGCACCGTGTTCGGGATACTTCGGCGTCTCGCCGTCAAACCCGACGTACCCGGCGCCCCGAAAGCTCCGCGCCGCCTGAAGCAGAAACGCGTTGCAGCGAGCGTCATTTGGGGTGAGGTTCCGCACGAAGTCGGGGTACGACGTTTGCTTCGGCCAATTCAGCTTGAGGAACGACGCCGTCCGTCGTAGTCGTTCGAGGTCATCCTCAAATGGCGGCGGAAGGGTGCGGAGCAGGCCGACGCCTGCGTCCATCATGGTTTGTCCGGCCACAATGCCGGTGAGGAGTGAGATCTGGGCGTTCCAACCTTCGACGGGCATCGAGGTGTCGAACTCGAGGGCGTAACTGTCGCCATGCTCGACCACTTCTTGGGCCGGCAGGTTCAAGCTGACGCCACCACGCTCGGCCTCTTTGACCTGGCGAAGCCGACCGATCTCCGACAGCAGGGTCATGCGCTCGTCCGAACCGTCATCGATCCGGCGCTGAGCTTCTACATAGGAGATGGCTTCGTCGACTCGTACCGTCGCTCGCTCCAAGCGCCAGTTCTCCGGCGTCCCATCCTCGGACAGGTCAATGGTCCAGAGCAGGGCGGGCTTTTCGGTTCCCGCCAACAGGCTGGCCCGGTCTTCGCTGATTATCGGTGGGTGCAGCGGGGTCCGGGTGTCGGGGCTGTAGAGCGTTGTGCCGCGCTTTCGTGCTTCGGCATCGGTCGGGCCGCCCGGTGTGAGGAACGTGCCGACATCGGCGATCGCGTACAACACCCGGTAGCCCGCACCGAGCCGCTCTGCCATGAACGCCTGGTCAAGGTCGGTTGCGCCGGGAGGATCTACGGCGACGAACGGAAGATGTCTGGCGTCGATGCGGGCATCATCGGTGGGCCGGGACTGCTCTGCATCTTCAAGAACGGCGTCGGGGAACTGACGCGGTACGTCGAGTTCACCTCGGATTCGCTCGAACGCCTGCTCGAAGGTACGTGGTGCACGGACTACAAGTCGTGGCATCCGGCAGAGTCTAGGAGTCGTTGCTCCCGATGGGGCCGTCCGAGGGGCCGGTGCGACGGGAGGGCGCGTCGCTACGTCGGCGGCGCCGATGCGTGGCGCAGGGAAACAGTGCTGTTAGCTCAGGCTCTGGCCCCGGCGGCGGTTGTTGCTTAACTTTTCATCGATTCGAGTCATGACGCCCTCGAGGATTGGTTGCTCTTCCTCGGACATCAAATCAAAGAACCACGTATCTATGTCAACGAAGTGACCGGCCTTGGCCGACTCGAGCGCCTCGCTGCCAACATCGGTGATAATCGCCCACAGACCTCGGCGGTCATCCTCACACTCTTCCCGGCTGACGAAGTCAACTTCGGCAAGGCGGTCCACCCGGTATGTCAGGCGGCTTCGCGAAACCAAGACCTGACGTGCCAGGTCGCTCATCCTGAGACGGTTGTCTGGCGACTCGGATAAGACCGAGAGAATTTCGAAGTCCGTCAGGTTGAGGCTCGACCGTTGTTGGAGCTCATGGTCGAGGCGCTCCATCAGCTGGACGTTGGCCGACAGAAATATGCGCCACAGTTCCTGGCGGCTCGTCTTCACCAGTTCATCATTCACGGATTAAATCTTAGGATAGGTACAGCTCCAGTGCGCCGATGTTTGATAACTAATCAATTTTAATTCTAAATTATTACGTTATGTCAAACAATCGCAAAGTCCCAACCTGGCAAAAACCCAGTGTTTGTAAGGGTTGTGGGTGGCTCGACGGGTTTAAACCGTTCTAATCGACTGCTAGCAACCTAGTTGCAACTCTCAGTAACAGCCCAGATGGGTGATCGATTTAGGCCGAAATGCACGTGAATGCTAACTCTGAATATTTGCTCACGTTCACAATTGGGCCCTACCGCCGTTGGCAGGCGGGGCACCAGGTGGTGGTGCGAGCATCGATTACGGCGGAACGGAGCGGCGCGTCGCACCGCAGACACGGGAGACCGCTCCTCCCGTAGGCGGCAAGGGAGTTTTGGTTGTCGCCGGATCGACCTTCGGCATCCCGGTAGTCCCGCAGCGTGGTGCCGCCATTGTCTATCCCTTTCGCCAGGACCTCCCGTATCGCCTGCAGCAGCAGTTCTGCACGCTCGGGCGAGATCCGGGTCGCTTTTGGGTTGATCTTGGCGATCCATAGCGCTTCGTCGGCATAGATGTTGCCAACTCCCGCAATCGGTCGCTGTGACAAAAGTTGGGTCTTGAGCTTGCGTTTGCTCTTTGTGAGCAGGGCGTGGAACGCAGCGCCGTCGAAGTCGGGGTCAAAAGGCTCGGGTCCAGCGCTGTGGAGGGTGGGGAGCGAGCGATAGTCCCCGCTCGGCACCACTCGGATGCGTCCGAAGCGTCGAACGTCCACGAATTCAAGCGTCTCACCGTCGTCCAGCGCCCACCAGGCCCGCAGGTAGGCGTCGTCGTCCGCCGTTGAGTCGTCGGGACGTGAGTTGCCGGAGCGGTCCTGTTCTCGGATCCGCAGCTGTCCGGTCATGCCGAGGTGGACGATGAGTTCCCGATCGTCATCGAGCCCGAAGAGCAGAAACTTCCCGCGCCGGTCATCGGTGGTGAACCGGCGGCCGGTGATGGAACGTGCCGGGAGGAACTTGGCTGAGGGGTGCGAGTCTGCTTCGACCACCGTGCGGCCGAGTAGGCGTGGCGCAAGCTGGCTCCGCACCGTCTCAACCTCCGGCAGCTCAGGCATCGATCACTGGGCTTCGACTACTCCACTCGCCCTCGTGGGGCCCGACAAGGTGCTCATGCTTTTTGAGCATCGATCAGGGCCGTTGCGACCGCCCGCCCAGAGCCGAGGGCGCCATTGATCGAGGCGTCCCTGGCGTGGTCTCCGCAGATCCACACGCCGTCGGCGGATTGGTAGGCGCCCGAGCGCTCATGGCCCACCGGATGCGCTGGCTGGGCTCGCTCGATCTCATCTACCCGCAGCGTTCGCCAGTCCTTGGCCGCGGCGCCGAACCAGTCGACAAGCTGCGACTGCAGTGCATCGGCCAGGCCGGGTGCGATCGTTGGAGCGGAGACGACAATGGTCGACGCTGTGGGTGGCGCGTAGGCGCTGGAGACCTGGCTCATGACCGCCATCGAGTTGATCGGTCCGCCACCGGTGCCGTTGAGCACAAGCACCGGTTCCTGGATCGGTGGCTCGTCAGCGGCAAACCAGACGCTGGTGACCCCCCGCCAGCCTCTGTCCTCAATATTGGCGAGGCGCGTGGCCTCCGTCATGTCGGTTGCAACGATGACGTGATCTGCGGCCACGGTCTCGCCGTCGTCGATGGCCACCTCGTTGGCGCTGACGGAGCGGACGGGAGAGGACAACCGAAGGGCACCGTCTGGCAGATTGCGAGCCATCTGGTCGGCGATCGCTCCCATGCCGGACGAGGGAACGGCGGCGTTGCCAGCGCTCAACATACGAAAGACAAACTCGAGCACTCGGCTTGAACCGCTTAGCTCGGGGTCCAACGTGATGCCAGAGAACAACGGCCGCATGAACCGTTCGATCATGTTGTCGCTGAAGCCTGCGCTGCGAAGCCGCTCAAGCGCCGTGGTCTCTGGGCGCTGCCACAGGTCGGCGAGTTCTCCCTTGCGGACGGCCTGTCGGAAGGCCACGATCTTGGCCTTGTCAACGGGGGAGCCGATCGGAGCCCGCAAGGTGTCGATCAACTTGATCGGCTCCCGCAGCGGATCGCCGACCCGGTGAAAGCCCGACCCGATGCGCACCATGGCCCCCGGCGAGAACGAGCGGAGGTCAAGCGCTGCGTAGTCCAGAAACGACTGCGCCTCGGGGTAGGCGCTCAGCAGGATCTGAAAGCCACGATCGAGGCGGTGACCGTCAACCGCGTCGGTCCGGACCCGACCGCCCGGACCATCGGACGCCTCGAAGATGGTGACCTGGTGCCCGGCCCGCGTCAGCTCAAGGCCGGCGGCCAAACCGGCGAGTCCTGCTCCCACAACTGCGATATCCACCGGTTCTTTCTATCACGTTGGCCGATGGATGGTCCGGTGACGTCGCCCCGGTTCGGTTGTGGCCGTCCGGCGGAGGTATCCCGACTAGGTTTTCTGGTCACGGGCTGTCGAAAAGGGGGCCGCCTGTTCGACGTAGTTGTAGTGAGCGCCCGTATCGAGGGTGCGCCAGCGGGTCTGAACGATCGGATCTCGCCTTGTCAACACATGACGTTCAGGAGGAACAGTGAAATACGCATGTCTCATCTACTCCGACGAGAGCAACCCGGAGATCAACCCGGACCCGGCATCTCCCGAGTTCGGACCGGTCATGGCCGGCTACATGCAGTTCGGTGAAGAGACCGGAGCGGCCGGGGTGTATGTCTCCGGCGAGCCCTTGACCCCCACATCGACCGCCACCTCGGTGCAGCTTCGAGACGGCGAAATCATCACCACCGACGGCCCGTTCGCGGAAACCAAGGAGCAGCTCGGCGGGTTCTACATCCTCGACTGCGAGACCCTCGATGAGGCAATTCAGTGGGCGGCCAAGATTCCCCATGCGGCCACCGGCACCGTCGAGGTGCGGCCCGTGCCGGAGTTCGCTCCCTAGGCCCGGTACCGCCGGTGGGCCGAGCACGGCGATCACGCTAGTGGGGTGTGGGTGACCGACCAGGTCAACAGACGAATCGAACAGTTGGTTCGAGACGAGTGGCCTCGGTTGGTCGCCACCCTCGTCGGGGAGCTTGGCGATCTCACCCTTGCCGAGGATGCCGCTCAGGACGCGGCCGAGGTGGCGCTTCGACGCTGGCTCGACGACGGTATTCCCGATCGGCCCGGCGCTTGGATCACGACTGTCGCCAGGCGCAGGGCGGTCGACAGGATACGTCGCGAGAAGCGAGGCAAGGAGAAGGCGGCCCAGCTCGCTCGCCTAGAGGAGCGACTGGATGACGTGCCCCGAAGCGCGCCGGGAAACATGCTTCGGGATGAGCAGCTTGGTCTGATCTTCGGCTGCTGCCACCCCGCGCTGTCGGTCGAGGCCCAGGTTGCGTTGACCCTGCGTTCCGTCGGCGGGCTGTCCACCGCGGAGATCGCCGCCGGCTTCTTGGTTCCGGAGTCGACGATGGCGCAGCGGTTGGTCCGGGCCAAGCGCAAGATCGCCAACGCCGCCATCCCGTTCCGTATCCCCGATGACGGCGAGCTGCTGTCCCGGCTTGGGGCGGTGCACCACGTGCTCTACCTGATCTTCAACGAGGGCTACGCCGCAACCCGTGGCGAGGGGCTGGTGCGGGCCGAGCTGACCCAGGAAGCCATCAGGCTGGCCCGGTTGTTGGCATCGCTGCTGCACGATGACGCCGAGACGCACGGGCAGCTCGGGCTGTTTCTGTTCATAGAGTCTCGCCGTGGACAGCGGACCGATGCCGAGGGCGACCTCATCCTCTTGGCTGACCAGGACCGGTCGGGCTGGGACGCCGAGCTGATTGCCGAAGGCAAGATGGTGCTGGGCCGGGCGCTGGCGCTGGCAAGCCCGGGGCCGTACCAAATTGAGGCCGCAATCAATGCGCTGCACGCGGACGCCACATCCGAAGCCGACACCGACTGGGCCCAAATCACTCTGTTGTACCGAGAACTGCATCGCCACCGCCCGTCGCCCATCACGTCGTTGAACCACGCGGTGGCGGTGGCATTCGCCATAGGCCCGCAGGCCGGGCTTGATCTTCTCGACGACGCGGAGCTGGCGACCAGCCTTCGCGACTACCGCTACTACCACGCCACCCGGGCCGACCTGCTGAGACGCCTCGGCGATCCGGCCGCCGCCGACGCCTACCGTCAGGCCCTCATCCTGTGTGCAAACGAACCGGAACGCAGGTTTCTCACCAAGCGCCTCGAGGAGGTCGAGGCCTAACGTTTTAGTGGCCGCGGTCTGCCGCCGTGTCCTGTCGGCCGCGTCTGTCGGTGGCGTCTGTCGGTGGTGTCTGTCGGTGGTGTTTGTTGGTCACCCGGATCGCAACGCTCTACCGTTGCCGGAGGGCCAGCCGAGCGCTGGTTCGTTCAACCGACAAAGCTGCAGGAAGTGGAACCATGAGCGTCGATCCCAATACCGTTGCCGACCTCACCACGCCCGCCCTGGTCGTCGACGTCGCAGCGTTCGGCCGCAACGTTGCGGCGATGGCTGCCGCCCGGCCCGGCCGGACACTGCGGCCGCACGTAAAGGCCTTCAAGTCGACCGCCCTCGCCGGAAGGCTTGCAGCGGCCGGTCATCGCACCTTCTGTGCCGCCACGGTCAAAGAGATCGAGGGTATGGCGGCCGCCGGGTTGGGCGAAGATCTGCTGCTTGCCAACGAGGTCGTCGACTACACCCGACTCGGCGCTGTCGCAGCCACCGGGGCATCGGTCACCGCGGCGGTCGACTCGGTGGAGACGGTGAACGCCGTCGCCGCTGGCGGGGTTGGGCAGGTGCTCATCGATGTAAACGTCGGTATGCCTCGGTGCGGTTGCGCCGTCGACGATGCGGGGGCACTGGCCGATCTGGCCCGCTCCAAGGGCCTCGAGGTCCGAGGGGTCATGGGCTACGAAGGCCACCTGATGATGGTGATGGACCCGGCCGAAAAAGCGGAACGGGTAGAGAAGGCGATGCTGCGGTTACTCGCCGCGCACGAGGCCACCGGCGGGGAGATCGTGTCCGCCGGTGGGACCGGTACCTATGCAATCAACACCTGGGCCAACGAGATCCAGGCCGGTTCGTACTGCCTGATGGACACCCAGTACGCCACGCTGAACTTCCCATTCGAGATGGCGATGAGCGTGGTGTCGAGCGTCATTTCGGTCAACCCCAAGGGCTGGTTCGTCGTCGACGCCGGGCTCAAATCACTTGGGATGGATCACGGCAACCCAACGTCGACGCGCGGTGAAGTGATGTTCTGCTCCGACGAGCACACCACCCTCAAACCCGATGACAATGACATGCCCGCCATCGGTGATCGGGTTGCGCTGCTACCGGCCCACGTTGATCCGACGGTGGCGAAGCATCAGCAGTTCTGGGTCGCCGACGGTTCGGCCGGCATGGCGGCAGTGGGGGATTGGAGCATCGTCGACCGGTGGCCGGTGGATCTCCGTCACTGGTGAGCTTGCGCCTGTCCGCTGAGTCTTAGGCGCCGAGGGCCAGGCTCGCCTGGTCACCGCTCTGGCCAGGTTGCTGGGCAGGTTCCTGTGCGGGCTGGATGCCAAGAATACGACAGGTCGCAGCGGTCAGCTCCGGCTTGTTCATGGTGTAGAAGTGGAAGTGGCGGACGCCGTGTTCCGCCAGCCCTCGGCACTGCTCAGCAGCCACCGTTGCCGACACAAGCTGGTGTACGTCCGGAGCGTCTTCCAGGCCGTCGAAGAGGTCGGGCATCCACGCCGGGATTTTGGTGCCGCAGCGCTTTGCGAACGACGAGACCCTGGCGAACGAGCCGATGGGCATGATGCCTGCAACGATCGGCACCGAGATGCCTGCGGCTCGTGCTCGGTCCTGGAACCGCAGGAACGACTCGTTGTCGTAGAAGCACTGGGTGATGGCCCGGTCCGCTCCGGCATCGATCTTTTCCTTCAGCCGGTCCATGTCGTCGTTGGCCGATGACGCTTTCGGGTGCACTTCGGGATACGCGGCGACGGAGATCTCAACGTCGTTGCCGTTGCCGCCGTCAGCGGTTTGGTTCCGGATGCCTGCCACCAACTCTGCCGCGGTCTCGAACCCGTCAGCGTGCGGGCCAGTTCCGTCGGCAGGCTCATCGCCTCGGAGAGCCACGATGTGGCGAACGCCGAGGTT
>CAZSTV010000206.1:7404-10467 GCA_964609665.1 uncultured Acidimicrobiaceae bacterium | reverse complement strand
AACTTTGCGAGGTGGTATACGACAACGGCCACCGCTGAGGTGCAACTGCCGCGCACTGTCGCTCCGGACAACCGATGGCCAGCCCCCGGCCGCCTCCTGCGCCCAGCCCACTCCCTTACTCGGCTTCGCGACGAGCGCCGAGAACGCAGAACTCGTTGCCCTCTGGATCCGCCAGGACCACCCAGGGCACCTCGCCCTGGCCGACATCCACACGAGCGGCCCCGAGAGCGATGAGCCGCTGCACCTCGGCGGCCTGGTCATCGGGACGCAGATCGATGTGGAGACGGTTTTGCCGCTCTTTGGTTTCTCCAGCGGCCAAGAACAAGATCCCCGGCAGCTGACCTGGCGCCAACTGGATCTCAAACTCCACCGGGTCATCGTTGACGATGACCCACCTAAGCGCCTCACTCCACCAACGCCCGAGCGCAGCCGGATCTTCAGCGGCGACGACGACCTGCTCCCACTCAAGACTCATGACCAGACGATAGCTACCCGGTCATGACCACGTGCCTGAATGGCTCTCGAAGGCCACCTACTGCTCGTCGGTCAGGTCCCGATCCTCGAGCTCCCACGCGTGATCGAGCATGTGCCAGGCACATCGACGAATCAAGAACTGCAGCGCCCACGAGCGTGCCGATTCGCCACGGGCGTGATGGTCACGAAGCGCGTCAGCGAAGGTGACGCGGTAAGCCCGTAGAGCCTTCGGGTCGTCCCTGGTCTCCATTGGCACCTTGACACCGACCTTCGGCGCGAACTCATCGATCTCTGCACCATTCGCGTGCAGGATGATCCGCTCCTTCTCCCGGCCGCCACCCCTCGGACCTTTCCGGAGCTCAGCTGACACCTGTGCTGCCATGTCGTCGAAGGTGGCCCACGAGGCCCGAAGCAAGGCAAGCTTCCGTTCGAAGTCGGCGTCGGCCATGCGCTCGTGTTCCGCCGTTGCGGCGCGGCCCGAGACGCCGTAGTAGTCGGTCATGCCGATTCCCTCGACCTCTTCGACCACCTCGAGATCGCCGAGACGTCTGAACTCGTCGCCGTAGCCCGCAAGCTCAGCGACCTTTGCGAAGCGAGGTCGATAGGTGTCGAGCACGGCCACCGCATCGCCGCCCAGTTTGGTGCTGCGGTCCCACCCGGGCCAGTCGAACGCGCTCGCTACAACACGCTTCTTCTTGCCGTGCTCAAGCATCACCCGAACAGGTTCGTTCATACTCCGGACCTTAGCTACTGGGCGACCGCTGTGTGAGGAAACTTCGCACCCGGGCCCGAAAGAGGGAGTTCAACGTCCGGTGGGGCTGTCGCCTGCGATTATGATGCGCCGGTGACGTTGGAGGTGGCTCGATCGGCGGCAGAGTCGGTCCTAGGTGAGATATGTGGACCTCCTCGCCTGTTCGCATCCGGACGGACCTCATCAGCATGGTTGGTGACGGCGACGTCCGACTCATGGGTGGTGCGGGTTCCGATTCCGGATTCTGGTCGGGTGCTCAGTTACCGGGCCGAGGAGCGCATCGGTTCCCTGCTTGGCGCAGCTGGCCACCCGGTGGCGTCGTGGACCGTCGTTGAAGTGAGCGGCACGTTGTGTTCGGTGGCTCCGCTCCTGGCGGGGGTACCCGTCGACTACGGCGCTCCGTTCAGCCGCGAGTTTGCCGACGCACTTGGTCGGTTACTCGGTGACCTCCATGCCCTCCCGGCCGACGGTTTCGGCCCGTTGTTGGATGACAGCCAAAACCTTGGCGGCCGATCCGCTTCGGTACGGTCCGGCATCACCGATCGCTGGTGTCACGCTTCGATTTGGCCGTTCGATGACAGCCATTTATCGAATCATCCTCTCGTGCACATCGCTCCCGGCGCTATCGGTAGGGTCGGTGCGCTGAGAAGCGAGATACTGGCTGCTGGGGAGGAACGCATCGGGGTGCTGCACTCAGATCTTCACCAGCAGCACCTCCTTCAGGGTGAAGGTGGTGGGCTCTCCGCCGTGCTCGATTTCGGCGCGTCGTTCGTCGGATCTGTGGCGTGGGATTACGCCGTGCTGCGGTGGTACTACGGAGCAGCCAACGCCGACCGTGTTGCCGAGAGTCGTCCCGAGGGCGCCATCCTCAGCGACGCTGCTCGTTGCCTGGCGGTCGCCGTCGGGCTCTACAAACTGGCCAAGAAGCCATCCGACCCCGCCGTTCACCGACGCCTGCGACGGACCCTCGACGCCATACGGTGACCAGCGCCGCGCTCGACTAGATCGCTGAAGGGCGTCCAATCTGGAGCGCCCCCACTCCCCTCACGCTGCTTCGAGGACGAAGAAGATGAAGCAGAGGAAACGGGTGCGCCCGCTTAGCTCGGCGGGAAGAAGTTCTGGTGGGGTGTCAGCTGCTACTGGAGGTTCGCTGATGACCGAAATGCGAAAGCGTGCGTCGGTGAAGGCCGAGGTCATAGCGTGCAGTGGACGGTGCCAGTAGGTCAGGGCAGCCGTTTCGCCGCTGAATGTGTACTCCTCGGAGTACTCGGTGAGGGCGAAGTAGTCGGCATCGAGATTGGCCAACTTGAAGATGGCCGGATGGTTCACAGATAGAAGGAGGCGTCCACCCGGTCGCAAGACACGCCGCAGCTCGGCGAGCGGGGCCGTCCAGTCCGGCAGATAGTGCAAGACGAGCGATGTGACCACGTCATCAAACTCAGCGTCATCGAACGGCAGGCGTTCGGAGAGATCGGCAACATGGATGGCCGCATCCTCGCCGAGGGTGTTCCTGGCAAGGTCGGCCATGGCGGGACTGGCATCAAAGCCTGCCACCTGAGCGCCCTTCGCCCGGAGTGCCGAGGCAAGGAGTCCCGAGCCGCAACCAGCGTCGAGCACCCGGCGGCCATCAACGTCTCCGGCAAGTTCGATCATGGCCGGCCGCTCGTAGTAAGCGTTGAACAGATTCGACGCGTTGTCGTCGGCGTACGCAGTGGCGAAATCGTCGTAGTGATCAGACTGCACTTGGCCTCGATTCTGCTTGATCACGAACAGTGCTCGTCGACATGTCGGCAGAGATTTGAAGTCCAAGGTGAATGCTGATGGCAGGACCATAGCTG
>CAZSTV010000206.1:0-7394 GCA_964609665.1 uncultured Acidimicrobiaceae bacterium | reverse complement strand
GCATGGACGACCTGAGCTCACCGTCGAGCAAGCGCCACGGCTGTTTCATCTGCCGACCGCTTGCCAGTCAGTTGAGCGTATGCTCAAATTCTATTGAGCGAACGCTCAAATACCGAGCGGCGCTGGAACGTAGCGAACTGGAGGCAACATCATGCGAGCAGGTCGAGGACTCAAGAACGGGGCATTGGTCGGCATGGGGGCGGGTATTGCGACCGCTCTGGCGGTGGCGGTGCTGATAGCCGTCAGCATCTTCACAGACGACAATTCGCTGACCGGAGCCCTAGTTGGCGCAGCTGTGGTGGGATTCTTCGGTTCGCTTATCGGCGGGATCGTCGGCGCGATGGTGGGCACGGTGCTTGGTCTCGTCTTCGGAGTAACGGGAAGCGAGCGGCTTGCCCGCTGGATTACGCCTGTCCTTCTACTCCTGGTCTTGGCGACGACTTACGCTGGCGAGTTCAGTTCGACCATCGGCTTCAGTGACGGTCTGGCGATACTCACAACCGTCGGCGCACTTGGTGCACTTGGCTTCGCTGCTGGCGCCATTTTTGAGAAGCTGATGGCCGAACCTGGACACCTACCGGTGAATCTCGAACCAGCGCCTCGCTGACACCGAGAACGACGATCATCTCGTCCTGGCGGCCGCCTTCATGACCGGCGCCATCGGGTTGTGCGTCGTCTCAAACAACTTTCCCAAGCAGAACCGCGAGGGCCCCCGCCAGCGCTGGGGAGAACCGCCGAACTTTTCTTTAGGAAATCCGTAAGGGCGGCAGGTCTTGGTGGTCAGTACGAACAACAAGCCCCTACCCCGGGGCCGACCGAAAGGTATTCGTATGACCATCCAAGCCACCCAACCAAACAATCGGGCCCTTGTCGCCGCCGCCCTAGCGCTCCTCGCGGTGATGACCGGCGCATTGAGCATCATGATCACATCGCCAGCGTCGGCCCACTCCCGCAACGACGACCGGCTTGTCCCGACACAAAAAGCCGTGACCAAAACCCCGCACAACAAAGCCTGGATCGCACTTCCAAAGATAGGCGGCGAGGTCGACTTCCGAAGCCAGGACTTCTCGCTCGAATCCAAAAGCGCTCGACCTTTCGGCACACCGATGGGCCACACCGGTGACCTGACAAACGGCCGGCAGCCCCAAGGCTTCATCAACACCTGCGTAATCGACTTCAACAACCCGAACGTGATCCAGTACCTACCGGGACAGGCGTCTGATATGCGGGTCTACGAGCACTACTACAACGACCAGTGCGGCTGGGACGGGATCGCCATTGCAGTTCAGCCCATTCGAGACAATCACTTCCACATGAGTTACACGGACCTGGAGGGCCTGTCTCTTTGTCAGCCGAGTGGACAGATCGGCCGCCTGGCCGACCCCGACGACATCTTCAGCACGTGCACGCCAATCGATCCGCTGACCGAGCCGCGGTCTGGCGTGCAGGCACACTCAACCAACCACGGCATTCGGATCTTCGCCTATGACATCTCGACCCGCGATCGGGTGCAGTTCGATCTCAACCAGCTGCGCATCCGCCAAGGCCAGGCCGAGGTCTGCTTCCAGCACACCGACATCGCCCCATGGATAACCACCGATCCAGCCTCCGGGCCAACCGGCACCTGCGGCATGCTTTCGGCCGGCACCTGGGACGTATCGGACACGGTGACCGATGCCTACGAGCTCCGCATCTGGGCACGGAGCAACAACATGATCTTCACCGACCTTGGCTTCTCCGTCTAGCTTTCATCAGGCTCGAGAGCGTCAGAGTGCGAGCTCAGAATGAGACCGTCTTCACGTCGCCGCTGCACTCAGCGGCGACGTGAATGTCGCGAGTTGGTCAGTCAGTGTCGTGGCTGTTCGAGCGACCTGATCGTTGCAGCGTTGGAATCCAGTCGGCGAGCGCCGCTCCGATTTCGTGGGGACTGTCCTCCTGGGCGAAGTGGCGACCCACAACGGAGACCTCGGTCTGATTAGGAAAGGTTCGAGCAATGTCCAGTAGCTCTCCACGAAGCGTGTCGCCGTCGGACACGTTGATGAGCAGCTTTGGAACCGTCGACTCCGTGAGCCACATGGAGTAGTCGGAGACAATCTTGTGGACGTCAGCGGGGTCACCATCGAAGGGAATCTCCCTTGGCCATGTCAGAGTCGGCCGGCGACTCTCACCAGGCTCGAGGAACGGACGTCGGTATTCGGACATCTCCGCATCGGTCAGCTTGCGGATCACGCCGCTGGGAAGTCCCGTTTCGATAAACACGTTGTCTACCAATGCCATCTGCTCACCGACGCTGGTTCGCAGTTGTGCGAAGAACGTTCGACCGTCGGTGGTGAGCTGTTCCCAGGATCTCGGTGCCACGTTGGCTTCGAGGTAGGCGATACCTGCGACGGCGCTCGGGTGACGGTATGCCCAATCGAAGCCGAGGCCGGATCCCCAGTCATGGAGCACCAACGTCACGTTGTCGGCCGCGCCAAGTGTGTCGAGAAGGCGGTCGAGGTAGATGCGGTTCTCGACGAATCGGTAAGAGCCAGGCCCGGACGTAGCCAGCTTGTCGGAGTCACCGAATCCGATGAGGTCGGGTGCGATGCAACGCCCCAGGTGTTCGACGTGAGGGATGACGTTTCGCCAGAGAAACGACGACGTCGGGTTGCCGTGAAGAAAGATGATTGGATCGCCATCGCCAACGTCGACCGTTGCCATCGCCAT
The DNA here is from genome assembly GCA_964609665.1 of uncultured Acidimicrobiaceae bacterium. Taxonomy (GTDB): domain Bacteria; phylum Actinomycetota; class Acidimicrobiia; order Acidimicrobiales; family SZUA-35; genus JAHELU01. The sequence continues at coordinate 4,688 of CAZSTV010000206.1, read as the reverse complement.
CCCGCCGACGTCGACACGACGTTTCGAGTAGGTCATCTCCGAGCTGATCCTCATCCGCCCATACTGCCCAGCACTCTTCGTTGCGCAAACTCGATCAGAACGACCACGTCAGATCGACCTCAGGCGGGTGGGCTGAGCCGCGTTCGATCAAGCCGCAGACCGGCTCAACCGGCGGTCGTGCGCTGCTAGGGAATAGTCAGCCCTCTAACGCTGTTACTAAATGTACGTACAATTACAGTCCCAGCGGTCCGATTAGACCGGAGGAGATACAGACATGAACACCTCAGCCATCAACGAGATCAATATTGGGATCGACACGGACCAACGACAAGAGATCGCCGAAGGCCTCTCGCGGCTCCTGGCGGACACCTACACGCTGTACCTCAAGACTCACAACTACCACTGGAACGTCGTTGGCCCGCTGTTCAACACACTGCACATGATGTTCGAAACCCAGTACAACGAGCTGGCCCTGGCCGTCGACGAGATCGCCGAACGGATACGGGCCCTCGGAGTTCGTGCCCCCGGCACCTACCGCGAGTACGCCCAGCTCTCCTCGATTCCGGAAGATACCGACTCGCCCGACGCCACAACAATGATCCAGCGGCTCGTCGAGGGCCAGGAGGCAGTTGCGAGGACGGCACGCTCGGTGTTCCCAGTTGCGAACGAGGCGGGCGACGAGCCAACCGCTGATCTGCTGACCCAGCGCATGCAGGTGCACGAGAAGACGGGCTGGATGCTCGGTAGCCTTCTGGCGTGAGGCATGTAGCCGTCGACGAGCGAATCGATCACCCACCAGCAAATCTCGGCGTCAGCACCCGGCGATCAACGAGGTCATCGACAACCATCCGCTGGTCTTGGAATAGGTCGCCGCCGAGGTGGCTGGTCGACCACAACAGTCGTCGCTGGCACGTCGAGCCGCTTCTTTGGTAGTGCCTGCACCCCCAAAGAAGTGAAGCGGTCTCCATTGGCGACGGGCCCGCCGTCGATCAGGATGCTCCCCATGATGATGTTCAAGGGAGTGGCGGTCTCGATCCTTTTGCCGGTCTGGGCCTTGGCAATGATGCTGGTGATTGCGGCGACCTCGGCCGCGATCGAAAGCGAAGTGACACCGATCGATACCCAGCTCGAGCCTTTCGGCCTGGGCTCGCTCACGGACCAGACCTTTGAGACCGCCATGGTGGCCGTCTTCGTCGGCGTGCTAGTGATACAGGCCCTGGCCGCGGTGGTAACCAGCAGGGCGGTGGCAGCCATGGCGGGCGCCGTCGGGGGTCTGACCGGGGCCGTGATCGCCGGCCTGGTGGCATTGGCCGCCGCTGCTGCGCCATCGGGAATCCGGGTGGAGGCACTGAGTGGGCTGACCCATCCCGGGGTCATCGCAGCGCTGGCCGGCCTCAGTGCGGTGCTCGGGTTCCGGGCCTACCTGGCTCACGTCGGACGTTGGAAGTACGCCAAGCAGTCGCCCTACGACTCTTGGGACGACGGCGGATTCGACTAGGGCCTCGATACGGCGTCCGCCCCAGCCACCGAACCCGGACGCCCATCACCGGTGGGCTCAGGCGCCGCCATGTTCGGATACAGGTGGCACTTCGACACTCTTCAGAACCATCCCGACCCAATATGGGTGGTCGATCCGTTCGAACCGCCGGTCGGCAACCTGCAATGGGGTCATCGCTCAATCGTCCAATCGGTCGGGGTTGGCGGGCGATAGCAACAGTAGGTGCCGGTACTGATCGACGCCCGAAGGTGGTCGCCTAGCTCGGGGAGCTCGGTTGCCACGCGCTTGATCGTGCCACGAAGCCGCTGCGTCACTGCCGAGCGCGCTCGCTCGGCTCCATTCGCAGACCGCCTCGATCGGCCGCCGAGGCCCACGGCCGAGCTGAGCTGATCGATGAGCACGTCCAGCTCGGTTTGCAACCGTTCGCTGGTACCGAGATCGTTCGTCGCCTCGGCCTCTTCGAGCTCGCGCTGCAGATCACGAATCCGTTCCTCGTAGTCCCGACGGGCGGCGGCGTCGATCACCTCGTCGCGGGTTTCGCCCACCACCTCTACCTGCGCAAGGTCGATTGCGGCAACATCTCGCTGGGGTCGCTCGAGCAGGGTTGCAAGGTCGGCAAGCCCTTTCGAGGAGCGCAGCACGCAGGTCCGACCGTGATAGGTGAGACGCCAGGTGTCGCCCTCTCGTACCAGCGATCCGGTGCTCGCATCCGATGCCATCGCAGCTGGAGGCGATGGCTCTCGCCGGTCGGTTGCGATGTCGGTCATCGCAGAGCGGCACAGGACGAACGCGTCCCGTGCGCTCAGTTCGCGTCCGCTCGATCGTGCGCGGTCGAAGATCTCGCTCGACACCGGAGTGATCACCGTGGTCACGGTGAGGCTTTCGGCGGTGACGGCCAGGTCGGGCCATCGTGAGTCTCCAACGGCCTCTGCGATGGTGGCGGCCACCTCCACCGCCATTCGCAGATCGTTGAGACCGCCCCGTTCGACCAGATCATCGAGGAGCGCCCCGATCGCTGAGGCCGCGGCCTGGTGCTCGCCGCGATCGACGTAGACCAAGGCCAGCGACCGAAGCGACGCTGAGATCCCAGCGGGGTACGCAATCCGTTGTGACTCCGAGAGGGCCTCCTCTAAAACGGTGGCGGCGTCGTCCGATCCGGCGGCCCGAAGAACGAGGCCCCTGCCGGTTAGGGCCCACGCCAGATTGATCTTGGCGTCGCGCTCGTCCGCCTCGGCGATGACCCGGTCTATAACCTGCAGGCCGGCGTCTGGATCACCGTTTTCGGCGAGGAGCACCGCATGGTCGACCCACTGCTCCATCGCCATCCCGTGGGACTCGAGTCCCTCGGCTGCAAGCGCCCCAGCCTCGAACAGCTCGCACGAACGGGCGCGGTCTCCGAGGGCCCGGTGGGCCTGAGCTTGAACCCGCAGCAGCGAGGCCGGCGCCGCCGGTGATCCGGTGGCGTGGGGGAATGCTGCTTGGGCCAACTCGATGGCACTCTCGTGTTGCCCCAGCAGGTTGCGCCCAGTGGCCACTGTGGCCACGGCATCGGCCCAGAACTGCGCATCGGGATCGTTCCATCGCGCCAACACCGCCTCGCCGAGGGTCGTGATCTCCTCGGTGTGGCTTTGGTGAACCACTCCCCAGAGCACCGCTAGGAGCAGGAGTGGTCGGTGCGGGGCTTCGGGGTCGGCGGTGTCGTCTTCGCTCAACATCGAGCGGAGCGCAGCGACCAGGTTGTCGTAAAGGGCGAGAAGGTCGCTCAGGAGATCGGCCGACCAGCCTGCCCCGTTGGCCAGGATTACGTCCAGTGCCAGTTCGACGATGTGATCGATCCAGCGACTGCGGCGATCGGCCGCATCGGTTGCGGTTGCGAACCGGTCGGCCGCCACGGCTCGGATCGGGAGGAGTAGCCGGTAGCGGGTAAGGTCGCCGCTCGTATCCGCGGCGACGAGCGATGCCGCGACCAGTTCGTCGAGGAGATCGCCGGTTCCGCCGCGGTCCTCGGGTTGATCGGAGGCGACGGCGTGGGCCATCGATGCGGTGAACGGTCCATTGAACAGGCTTAGCCGGTCAAAAAACCGACCGGTATGCGCATCGAGCAGATCGATCGACCAGCCGACCATGTCAGCGACGCTGCGGTGGGTTGGCTTCCCTCGAAAGCGGGGCCTCGCGAGTTCGTGGGGCCGAGCCTCGATCTCGTCGAGAAGCTCGGCAACGGTCATCGATCGAAGCCTGGCCGCCGCTATCTCGAGGGCCAACGGCACGCCGTCCAGCCGACGACAGATCTCCGCTGCGCCGCGCAATGCCTCTCCCGTCGGCTCTCGACCCTGGTCACGGGCCCGGTCGAGGAACAATCGGAGGGCCGCCGTCACCTCATCGGCCTCTGGTTGCGGTACCTCTAGCGGCCCGAGGGTTAGAATGGACTCGTCCGGGAGGTCGAGCGGAGACCGGCTCGTTGCGAGGATCCTCGGCAACTCGGAGGACTGCAGGATCTGTCTGGCCACCTCGGCGGCCGCGTCGAGAACGTGTTCGCAGTTGTCGAACACCAGCAGCGCCGCGTGTTCGCCGGGCGCTCCGAGGAACGAGGCGAAGTCCGAAAAGCCGAGCTGGCCAGCTACCGCCTCGGCCACCGCTTCGGACCGATCGACCCTGGTCAGGTCGACGACGAACCTGCCGGACCCGTTCCCCAGTTCGGCTTCGTTCGCCGCCTTGGTGGCCAGCGTTGTCTTGCCGATACCGCCCGGTCCGGTGATCGTTACGAGACGACGGGTGCGTAGCCGGTTGACGATGTCCGCAAGGTCATCGCTTCGGCCGATCAGCTCCACCGTGGCTTCCCCCTCAGCGTCGGTTGTGGAGATCTCACATCGTGAGATCAAATCTCACGCCTGTTGGTTAATCGCAGTTCACACCCAACCCTAGAGGAGAAACCATGTCCACCGCAGCAACGAACACCACGAGCAAGACCGCCGCCGCCCGCCTGATCGAAGGAGATGGTCTCGACTATCTGGCAGACGGAGGGCTCGAGACCACCCTGCTTTTCTTGGCCGGGGTAGATCTTCCCGATTTCGCCGCGTTCCCGCTGCTCGACGACCCGGAAGGGAGACGGCACCTCAGCGCCTACGCCGAGCCGTACCTGGATGCAGCAGCAGCCCACGGCCTTGGCATAGTGCTCGACACCCCGACGTGG
>CAZSTV010000205.1:8600-10486 GCA_964609665.1 uncultured Acidimicrobiaceae bacterium | reverse complement strand
TGTGGGTTAGGCGGATGCCTGCGGCGCCTAGGAGCATGCCGATTGGTTGGAGGGGGAGAGCCAGGGTGTAGCGCCACTGGGGTGGCGCGCCCTCGCGGAGCTGGCTGACGGGGTGGCTGACCGCTTGGGCGGTCCGCTTCAGCGCACGGACCGCTAGGCGGGCTCGGCTTGCGCGGCCTGCGCGGAGGTTGGTGACCGCTTCGGTGTTGCCGTGCCACAGGCAGCGGCGGGCCTGGTAGCGGTACGTCGCCCGGTCGGCGGACTCCAGTTCCCAGTTGATCGCGTGGCGGCTGTAGTGGGCTTGCAACCCGGCGTCGAGCGCGCCCCGGTAGAAGACCATGTCCTCGCCGCCGACCGTTCCAAGGTCGGTCGAAAATCGCACCTTTGGGTTGTCGGCAAGAAACGACGTGCGAATGATGGAGTTGGCGGTTTGCAGATCGGTAACAGAAGCGCCGTCCTCCTTGAGCGAAGTTCCCCAGAGTTCGGCGAACGGCTGGTCGTGAATCCAGCGTGGGGACTCATCGGGAAACTTGGCGTAGACGGGGGCGGTAATCGCATCGGCGTTGGTTTCGCGTTGCACCCGCATCAGCTCGGTCAGCCACTCGGGGACCACCACCTGGTCGTCGTCAACCATGGCAACCCAGTCCGCCAGCTCCATTGCGGCCTCAAGCCCTGCATTTCTGGCGGTTGCGATGTTTCCAGCGCCCACCCAGCGGTAGTGCAGGCCCAGCGGAAACTGGTTGGTGGCCGCATCAACGACCGCTTCGGCGTCTCGACCCGGATTGTCGTCGATGACGACCACACCGAGCTCGATTGCTGGCTCTGCAGCTCGGGCCGCGACCTCCAGAGAGTTGATCATTCGCGCCAGCGGCTCATTACGCCTGAAGGTACATACGTAGACCGCAACCGTTGTCGTCGCTATGCTGTCCGAACTTCCATATGAGGGCACCCAGCAGCTTATGAATGGAACTCCAAAAATGACAATGATTCGGGGCGGCCGGTTTCTGCTGTGCTGGTAAGAGGCCGAGGACAGAGAGAACGTAGACTGCGCCCGATGGGTTGGCACGTGCTATCGAGCACATACTTTGATTTTGGTAGGTTCGAACGCGAAAGCAAAGCGGACACCCTTCCGCACCACCTTTTGCCGAAGATCGCCGAACGCCTGAACGCCAAGATCACTCAGCCATCCGTCGACGACGTGCGGACGGTAGACCGCATGCTCAGCCGGATCTACGCCAGGCCGGAGCACTGGGCGTTAGCCCGCAAAATGTGCCGCCAGCTCAAACCCGGCGACGCTGTCTACACCGCCGGTTCGGACGCAGGCGTGCCACTCGCGTTGCTGTGCGCGCTGCGCCGCAAGAAGGTCTCGTTTGCCATCAACTTTGCCGACCCGTCGCGGTCCAGGACCAAGGCTGTCGGCTGGTTGCTGGCGTTCACGTCGATCAAGCTGATCGCGTTCGTCACCACCGACTACCAGGCGAAACTGCTCAACAAGTCATTTGGTCGCCGGCTCTATGCCGTGCACGTGGTCGAAGGGCAGACCGACTGCAACTTCTTCCGCCCACTCGAAGACAAGCCGACCAACACCCCGCCGTTGATCGCCAGCTGCGGAGTGGAGCGGCGAGATTATCGGACAATGGCCACCGCTCTCGCCGACAGCGACATCGAGGCGATGGTGTGTTTCGCGTCTCCAAATCAGACCTCGAAGACCAAGTTCACCCTGCCAGAGGTCACACCGGACAACTTCACCTTCGAACTCCTCGAGTTCATCGAGTTGCGCACCCTCTATCAGAAGGCGGATGTAGTGGTCCTGCCGCTGCTTAAAAACCGGTACTCCGCCGGCCTCACCACCCTGTTCGAAGCCATCGCCTGCGGCGCCCCCATTG